>NZ_PDKC01000035.1 GCF_004116495.1 Arcobacter sp. CECT 8985
ATATATAGGTTTGATTTTAAAAAGATTTATTTTTATTTCAAACTCTTTTTTTCTAGTAAATCCTATTTTAGGAAATAGTATTGAAAATTGTAAATATGATATAAAAAGTGTACTCATTGCAAAAATAGATATCTGTTTTATTAAATCAAAAGATGTAAAACTAATAATAAAAAAAGCAATTATAGTTGTTAAAAAACCAAAGAATACCTCTTTATTAAAACTTTTATTTTTTACATAATAATCATTCATATAAAGATGAAACATATAATCAATTGCAACAGTGCTAATAGAGATACCAAATACTAATGTAAAGATTGAAATATTATTAAAAAACAAAGAGAGAATAATTATTGATAAAATTATAGAAGTTGCTAATGCACTTACTGTATGAAATAGTAATGAAAAGTTTTTAATCATAAATATATATAAAATAAATAGAATAATTGTTGCAACTATAACTATTTTATTTACGTCATTTTTTATTGCTTTTTGATTCTCTACATAATAAAAAATTGGACTAAAAATTGTAGTATTGTTAAATCTTTTTTTTATTTTAGAAATCTCATTATAGATTTGTTTATATTGTTTTAATGAATTAGCTTTTTTATCAATATCAAAAAACGAGATATAACCATAATCTTTGATAATTAAATGTGAATTTTTTATATCTAAAGCACTATTTGTTTTAATATTTTCAAATAAATTAAATGGGTCTTTATTGTTAATTATTATTGGAAAAAAAGAGTTTGTCAAACTACTATATAAATTTGATAATTCATTTTGTATGTTTAAACTCTTGATTTTATGCTCATTCATCTTATTTAAATATAGATGATATTTTTTTAAGTACTCATTTTTAAAGTTATTTGAGTTATTTTGTTTTAAAGAAAGATATTTAATATTAGATAACTCTTTATCTATTTTTTTTATATTTTTATATGAATTTTCATCAAGACCTTTAGTAGAAACAATAATAGTTTTTGATGCTTTTAATTTATCATAGTTTAGTAGTAAAGATTTTTCTTTACTTGAAGGAAGAATTGTCAAAATATTATTTGAAATATTATCTAAACTTTTTGAAGTAAAAAGTAGAACTATACAAACAGTAAGAATTATAAAAGTACTTATTTTAATCAATTTGTTCAATTATGATCCTATCATTATTAAGTAAAAATATTTTTAAAAACTTAAGTTTGTTATTTTGCTTTTTATATTCTACTTTTTCTAAATAGTTAGAAACACTATTTTTGGGTAATAAAAGAGTTTTTTGTTCTTTTTTTTCTATTTTGAAAAAAGAGTTTATCTTATCTTTGTTATCAAAAAATATTCCTTCTAGTAAAGTAAAATATACTTTTGAAGCAATACTATTATTTTGTGTAAGAGTAGAGCCTTTTTTTATATATAAATTAGAGTCTTTAAAAATAAGCTTTTTATCACTTTTCTCATACCAAGTTTTAATACTTTCTTTAGAAAAATCTATAAAACCTTTTTTATAAATAGAGTTATTTAGTGCATAAATATATCTTTGCTCTTTAAAGTGAATTGTTTGCGCAAAAGCATATATATTAATAATAAAAAATAAGAAAAATTTATACACTTTTAATCCTTTTTAAAAAGAAAAATTTTCTATGTAAATATTGTAAAATACCACCAAAAATAAAAATAAAATACCAACCAATTGAACTATACAATGCCCAAAAAGTTATATCTTTATAAACTAATATAAAAAACTGAATACTACTATTTATCAAACATAAAAAAAACCAAAAAATAGTACTACTATAAATATATTGTTCTTCATCCTTGCAAATTGTTTTTTTTGAAAACTTTCTTGCAAAAAGAAGAATAATTGAGTCTTTATTTATATATGAAATAAGCATTAAAGCTGTAAAAAATAGTGATATTATAAATGGTAATGATTTCAAAATATAAAAAGAATTTCCAAAATAACCAATTATTGATATTAGAATATATAAAGTTGGATATAAAGATTGTTTAATACTTTTTTTTATTGAAAATCCAAACCAAATAACACTTATAAAAAATAGATATATACAAACAGTTTTAATATCAAAAAATTTAAGGCATACAAAAAGTACTGGTGCATAAATTAATGATATTAAAATATTCATTTATCTAACCATAGCGCCACTGATATTTATAACTTCTCCACTTACATAAGTTGCTTCAGATCCAATAAAAAATGCACATTTAGCAACCTCTTTTGGTTTACCAAATCTTCCCAATGGAATTGATTTTTTTAACTCTTTTAAGTTTGGAATATTTTCTGTCATTTCTGATTCAATTATACCTGGAGCTAAAGTATTTATTCTTATATTGTATCTTCCTAATTCAAGAGATAAAGTCTTTGTTAAAGATATAATCCCACCTTTTGATGCAGAATAGTTTGCTTGACCAATATTCCCTGATATAGCAGAAACAGAGGCAATATTTACAATACTACCTTTTTTGTGTAACATCATATTTTTAGAAATTACTTTTGTTACATAATAAACCCCATTTAAATTAGTATTTATTACGTCTTCCCACTCATCATCACTCATAAAGAAAAATAAATTATCTTTTATTATACCTGCATTATTTACAAGTACATCTACTTGAATATCTTCTAATGCTTTTTTTATTGATTCTTTATTTTTTATATCAAAATAGATTAACTCACCTTCATTATCAATCTCTTCTAATAACTCTTGTGCTTTTTCTTTTTTACTATAATAATGTAAATAGATATAGTAACCATGTTTTGCATACTGTTTTACAATTTCTTGTCCAATTGAACCTGTAGATCCTGTTATAAGTACTTTTTGCATAATGCCTCTTTTAAATAAAAAATTTATTTCTAATTAGTTTATTAATATTTTCAATATCAAAATCCATTCTTCTATCTTTGTATAGTGGTTCGATAATTTCTCTAGTTTTATTATATATGTTTTTTAGATGAGGTGAAACTTCATCTTTCCCTCTTATATCTACAGCTTGAGCCATTCCTATAAATGCAATTGATAGCATATTATATAAATCAGGAATCATTTTTGCAAAATCATTTGCTGCTGTTGTACCCATTGATACTTTATCTTGGTTTAATGATTCAGTTGGTCTTGAATGAATTGAAGCAGCAGTTGTATTTTTAATTACATCTGCACTTAAAGAACTAAGACTAATTTGCATAGCTTTAAATCCATGATAATATGGCTCTTTTGCAAGTTTTAGATTCTCTCCTAAACCTCTATTAAATTTATGATCAACAAGTAGTGCAAACTCTTTATCAAGTAAGTCTGCAACATTAGCTGCGCATATTTTTAAAGTATCCATCGCATGTGCCACATATCCACCATAAAAGTTACCTGATGTATAGATTTTTTCATTTTCTCCATCAATTAGTGGATTGTCATTTACTGAATTGATTTCTGTTTCTACCCACTGTTTTGAAATTTTAAGATTATCTCTTACTACTCCTAATACTTGTGGGGCACATCTCATAGAGTAATTATCTTGAATATTTAAATCATTATCAGCAAAAAACTTGTCGTATCTATCATCTCTACCATGAGTTAATTTAGAATTTTCTATTTTTATTTTTATATTTTTTGCTGTTTGGATTTGTCCATCAAAAGGTTTTGATTCATGAACGAAATCAGAAACAGGAGTATCATCTCCTAGTAATACTTCAAACATTCCTGCAACATATGATTCCATTGAATCAACAATTGTTTCAAACTCTTCAATAGCTGCAAGTGCAATAGCACTCATCACTGTTGTTCCATTCATAATTGCTAATGCTTCTTTTGGTTTAAATTCATAAGAAGGAATATTTAGTTGTTTATAAACCTCTTGAGTAGAAACTATTTCTCCTTTATAATAAACTTCTCTTTCTCCTGCAATAACAGCAGCAATGTAAGATAAAGGAGTTAAATCACCACTTGCTCCTACTGAACCTTGTGATGGAATTACTGGAATAATATCTTTTTGTATTAGTAACTCAAGTCTTTTTAAAAGCTCTAAACTTACACCTGAACGTGCTTTACTTAAAGATATTGTTCTCATAATTACTGCATATTTACAAACTTTGTATGATAATTTAGGACCAATTCCACATCCATGAAATCTAAATAAGTTTTTTTGTAAAGTTTTACTATCTTCATAACTTACATAGTTTTTACCACTTGCTCCATATCCTGTTGTAATTCCATAAATAGGTTTACCATCTTTTATCTGCTTCATCAAATAGTTATGAGTTTTCTCAATACTATTTACAAAGTTTTCATTATTTGAAATCTCTATTTGTGTTGAGTTTATAATCTCATCTAATTCAATATGTCTATTATCAACTTTTAAATTCATTTGCTCTCCCAAAATTTATAAAAATTAAACCACAATAAAGGGTGTTGTTTTAGTACTTCTTCAAGTTTTCTTGCATACTTTTCTATTCCCATGTTTATAGATTCTTCTTGCTTTTTACTATAATCTAAATCTATTCTTTCATAAAGTAATTCATATGTTCTTGACTTTTTTAAAACTACAAATAAAAGAATAATTGGTTTTTTTGTTTTATATGCAATTAAAAAAGGATTTTTATTAAATGAAGCCTCTTTTCCAAAAAAGTTAGTTTTTATTTCGTATTTTTTATTCAATGCTCTATCACCCATAAAAGCAACTGATTCATTGTTTAAAAGAGCATTTCCTATTGTAATCGATGTTGCAATCATACCTTTTGAAATATCAATAATTTTAACACATTTTTCGTTTTTTTTGCTAATGATTGATTCAAACTCTTTTGCATTTTTTATCATAGCTTCATTCATAACAACATTTATTTTTACATTATCTTTATCAAAGTAGTTTGTTGCAGTTGCCCAGCCACCAAAGTGATTAGAAATAATAATAGAGCCATTTTTAGCTTCATTGTATAAAATATCTCTGTTATTATTTGAAAAAATATAATCTTCTGGATTTGCTTTAGAAATAAATCTATCTGAAGTTGTTAGGGCATAATTAAATAGATGTTTAAAAAACTTTCTATTTGTAAACTTTATACCTATATTTTTGTAATAATCTTTTAGTGCAGTTCTAACATTAGTTGCAAATAAAAAGTAATATAAAACTACAAAATATAAAGAGAAATATACACTTTTGTATCCAAAAATTTTATAAAAACGATAAAGAGTTTTTACTACAAATCCACCAACTCTTTGTTTAGTCTGCATTTAGAATAATCCTTTTAATAAAAATATTTTTTGAGTAAATAATTTTAAATGAAGTAATGTAATAGAGATAGTATCTTTATAATTGTCAAAGTGACTAACTCTCTCTTCAGGAGTTGGATAATAGCACTCAATTGTTGTATCTGTTATATTTTTATATTTCCAGTAATGTTTTACTAAAACTTCTGCTTCAAAGTTGAATCTTTTACATTTTATATTCAAATTTAAAATACTAGTAGGATATAATCTAAACCCAGTTAATGAGTCTTTTATATCATAACCACTATTTAGTTTTATCCAGAAGTTGTGAAATGCTCTTCCAACTTTTGATATTGTTGGTACATTTTCAATATTAAAATTTCTTGATCCAATTACAATTTGATTTTGACTATTTTTAGCATCTACAAGTTTAAAAATCTCAGATGCTAAGTGTTGACCATCTCCATCCATACTTATAAAAAAATCATAGCCTAATTCTTTTGCTTTTTTTGCACCTGTCAAAATTGCTTGACCTTTACCTCGATTTTTTTCATGTCTTAAAACAGTAATATTTTTATTTTCTATTAAATCTTCTACTTTAGTGTCAGAACCATCATCTACTATAATTACTTGAAAGTTATGAGTTAATACATCATCAAGAACTTTTTTTATTGTCTTTGGATTGTTATAAGTGGGTATAACAACCATAATGTCTCTATTTTTATTCAAAAGTGAACTCACTGCATTTTTTATTATTTTTTAGAACTTTTACAACATAAGCATCTTTTTTATTGTTTACTTGAAAAATTACTGTATCATTGGGAAATATTGGAGCTATAAATTTTGCTTTTTTTATTTTTTTTATTTTAGTATCTAATAATATTGCAATCATATCAATGTGTAGAAAACCAGGTAATAGGCTATTTTCTGGGAAATGAGCTTGAAAAACAGGATGAGTTTCATCACTAAAAACAACTTCAAATAAAGTTTGATCTTCTATTTGATTTTTATTTATAAGTTTAAATAAGTTGTTCAATGAAAATACTCCTTGGTGCATGTAAAAATTATTTGGATATTTTATCGAAAGATAACTAAGTATATAATAATACAATTATTTCAAGGAGTTTTTGTGAGAGAGTGCGATGTATTAATTATTGGAGCGGGTCCAAGTGGTTCATTAGCTGCGTGTAAACTATTAAAAGCAGGATTCAGTGTTGTTATATTAGAAAAATTAGATTTTCCTAGATTTGTTATTGGTGAATCTTTATTACCAAGATGTAATGAAATTCTAGAAGAGTGTAATTTAATTGACACAATTAAAGAACAAAATTATATGTTAAAAGGTGGAGCAATTTTTATTAATGAAGAGAAAAAAGAGCAACATATTGATTTTAGGGAAAATCTTGGGCAAAAATGGGCAACAAGTTTTCAAGTTAAAAGAGAAAATTTTGATAATGTATTATTAAATTGCGCAAAGCAACTAGGAGCAAAAGTATTTCATAGGGTAGAAGTATTTGAATATGATAATGAAAATGATATTGTAAAAGCTAAAGATATAAATGAAGAGATTTTAGAGTACAAAAGTAGATTTGTTTTAGATGCTTCCGGTTATGGAAGAGTTTTACCAAAACTATTAGATCTTGATATACCTTCAGATTTAAAATTAAGAAATGCAATATTTACAAGAGTAAAAGGTGAAAAAAGAAGAGAAGGGGATAAAGAAGGATTTATTGATATTGTAATACATGATGATAATAAAGCTTGGCTTTGGGTTATTCCTTTTAGTGATGGAACTACTTCTTTAGGTGTTGTTTGTAAAGAAGAGTATTTTAAAGATAAAAAACTTTCAAAAGAAGAGTTTTTAGATGATGTCATTTTTAACCATAAATATTTGAAAGAAAAATTTAAAGATGCACAAAAAGTTACTCCTGTAGGGATTATAAATGGTTACTCATCTTCTATTAAAAAAATGTATGGAAAAGGGTATGCTTTAAGTGGGAACGCAACTGAGTTTTTAGATCCAGTATTTTCTTCTGGAGTAACTCTTGCTTTAGAATCATCAAATAGAGTTGCCAAATTAATAATAGATGAACTAAATGGTAAAAAAGTTGACTGGCAAAAAGATTATGAAGATTATATGAATATGGGAATAAATGTATTTAGAGAGTTTGTTTATGCTTGGTATGAAGGAAAATTAAGAAAAATTTTTTATAGTAGACATAAATCAGAATTAATTCAAAAATCAATAAGTTCTATTCTTTCTGGTTATGTATGGGATGAAAATAATTATTTTGTGAAAGATACAAAGAATAAAATTAATGCATTAGTTAGTATGGTTCAATAATATTACAGTTTGAATATTTTGTAAGATACATAAAAGTGCAAAAATGGTAAAATTTATGAAAAATACACAAGGAAAAATACGTAATGGCTATTTCAAGTAATGAGTTTAAACAAGTTTTAATAGATGGTTTAAATTTAGAAGATATGACACCAGATGAGATAAATGATAATGACCCTTTATTCGGAGATGATGGACTTGGTTTAGATTCAGTTGATTCAATAGAACTTGTATTAATAATAGAAAAAGAGTACGGAGTTAAGATTCAAAACCCTGAATTATATAACGAAATTTTTTCTTCAGTTGAAAATTTATTAAAATATATAAATGAAAATAAGTAACGCTTATATAAATAATTTTTCAACAATATCTTGTGCTGGAAACAGTAATGAAGAACTTTTTAGTTCAATTTGTCAAAAAAAAAATAAGATTAGCCTTGATACAAATTATGTAAAAGATAGTGTTGTTGCAATAGGAAAAATTGATTCAAAAACTCTATTTGATGATTTAGTTTTTCAAGTATGTGATAATATATTAGAAGAGTCAAATTTAAAAGACTTTTCTAATACTCTTTTAGTTATCGGTTCTTCTGTTGGTGGTATGATTAAAACAGAACAAATTTTCTTCCAAGATAAAACTTACGAAAATATAAATTACAAAGAACATCCAATTGATGCGGTTGCATACAAATTAAAACAAAAATATACTTTTTATGATGATATCTCTTTTTCTACTGCTTGTACTTCAAGTGCAAATGCCTTAGGTTACGCAAAAGAAGTTATTGAAAAGGGAATTTATAAAAATGTATTAGTTATAGGATTAGATTCACTTTCTTATACTACTGTTTGTGGATTTCATGCTTTAAGTGTATTATCTTCAAAACCTTGTACTCCCTTTGAAAGAAATAGAGAAGGAATGAATGTATCTGAAGCAATTGCTGCACTATTAGTTCAAAATGAAAAATCATCAAATGAATCAATTGAAATTTGTGGTGTTGGATATAGCTCTGATGCACATCATATGACTCAACCACA
Source organism: Arcobacter sp. CECT 8985 (assembly GCF_004116495.1). Taxonomy (GTDB): domain Bacteria; phylum Campylobacterota; class Campylobacteria; order Campylobacterales; family Arcobacteraceae; genus Malaciobacter. Next base: position 8,577 of record NZ_PDKC01000035.1, read on the forward strand.
ACCTGAAGGCTTAGGTGCAAATAAAGCTATGTCTTTAGCAATAGAAAATGCAAATATTAAAAAAGAAGATATCTCATATATAAATGCACATGGAACAGGAACATATGCAAATGATTTTTCTGAACTAAATGCAATATCTTCTCTTTTTAGTGATTGTATGCCTTATGTAAGTTCTACAAAATCAATTACAGGACATACTTTAGGAGCAGCAGGTGCATTAGAAGCTGCAATTTGTTGTATGGCAATAAATAAACAAATAATTCCTCCAAGTAAAGATATAAAAGATTTAGAAAATGAAATTATAAAAATTTCAAATGAAGTGATAAATAAAGATATAAAGTATGTACTTAGTAACTCTTTTGCTTTTGGTGGAAATAATGTGAGTTTAGTATTTGGATGTGCAAAATGAAAATAAATTTAGAAATTTTAGATGCTGCATATTTATACTCTAAAGATAAAATTGAAGATTTAAGAACAAAAGAGTTAGTTCCTAAAATGGTTTTTAGAAGAAGATTAACAAAAGCAGCAAAATTAGTCGTGGAGTTGATAGATAAAGTAAATTTTGAAAATGGAAGAATAATGTATGGAAGTGCATATGGAGAACTACCAGCAACTGCAAAAATATTAAATGCAATTTTGAATCAAGATGGAATTTCTCCAACTGATTTTCAAAATTCAGTTTATAATACTGCTGTTTCATACGCTTCCATTTTAAATAAAAATGAAAATGAAATTATGACAATCTCTTCAGGAGATAATACTTCTGATAGATTATTAAAAATCTCTGCAATAAAAGCTTTAGATGGTGATGAAATTTTAATAGTATGTACTGAGACTTTAGATATAGAAAATATAAAACAAGTAAATAAATGTATAAAATATCTTGAATGTGCAGTTGCATTAAAAGTTAGAGTGACAAATAAAGAAGAGAATATATTTTTAGATAATATTGATAAAGACTATCCAAAGTCAATTGCTTCTTTAATTGAAATTGCAAAAGATTTTTTAAATAACAAAAATAGTGTAATAGGAGTTAATATATGAATATTCCTCATTTACCTCCAATTAAATTTGCACAAGAGAAAATAAGTGTTCAAGATAATATTGCTAAAGTGAAAGTTTGTTTTCCTTCTATTCCAACTTTGCCTATGCTTTTTGAATCAGCAGCACAAAGTAGTGCAGCATTTTCAAGTGAAGAGTCTAAAGAAGGGTTTGTTATATCTTTAAAAGATATAGAATTATTAAATGACTTAGAAGATTTAGAATATATTGCACAAATAAAAAAAGAGCATGAGTTTGGACAAATTTGTGAATTCTCTTTTGAAATATTAAAACTAGATGAGAAAGAAAAATTTGCAAAAGGTATTTTTACAATAATGGTGAAAGAATGAAGTTTTTTAAAGACAATGATAAATTAAATGCATTAGAAGCACAATATGAAGCTCAAAAAATAGCTTTTGCTCCTATTATATTTCAAGTTGCAAGGGTAATGAGAGATTTAGAAATACTCAAAGTTCTAAAGCAAAACTCAAAAAATGGTATAACTTTAGAAGAATTAGCTTCAAAAGTTAATTTGTCAAATTATTCAGTTCAAGTTTTATTAGAAACTGCATTAAGTGCAAATATAGTAAAACAAGAAGATGATTTTTGGTTTTTGACTAAAGTAGGTTTTTTTCTAGATAATGATGAGATGACTAGAATAAATATGAATTATAATCATTATGTAAATTATTTAGGATTATATAATTTAGAAGAATCTATTAAACAAAATAAAGCTTGTGGATTAAAAACATTTGGTGATTGGGAAACTATATATCCAGCGTTATCAAGTTTACCACCTAAAGTAAAAGATAGCTGGTTTGAATTTGACCACTACTATTCAGATGGTGGATTTGAAGAAGCAATAAAAATTTTAAGAAGTTTAAACCCTAAATCAATTTTAGATATAGGAGGAAACACAGGAAAGTTTGCTACGCTATTATCTAAAAAAGATGAAAATATCCAAATAACAATAATGGATTTGCCTCAACAAATAAAATTAGCAAAACAAAATATTTATGAAAATGATATAAAAAATATCTCTACATATGAAGCAAATATATTAGCCAAAGACACAGCTATACCAACAAATTTTGATATAGTATGGATGAGCCAGTTTTTAGACTGTTTTAAAGAAGAACAAATTATAGATATTTTAAAAAGAGTAAAAAAATCATTGGCAAGAGGTTCTAAAATATGTATTATGGAACCTTTTTGGGATAGACAAAATAATGAAACAGCAGCTTATTGTGTAATAAATACATCTGTATATTTTACAGCTATGGCAAATGGTTATAGTAAAATGTTTAGCTATAAAGATTTTGAAAGATATTTAAAAGAAGCCGGACTTGAAGTTTGTGAAATAGTTGATAATATAGGAATTTGTCAAACTTTGATTATTTGTAAATAGTATTTATTTTTACTTATAAATACAAAAGTCCAATAATGCTAAAATAGTATTAATAAAAAAATAGGGATTTTAATGTCAAACTTACTTTCATCAAGTTCAACAAGAATAAAAACAGGTATTGCTCTTGTTTTAGTCATATTAATAATTGGATATATTGATTCATATTTTGTTACATGGTTATTTTTAGGATCTCTTCTAATTATTGCTATAAAAGAATCAACAAAGCTTTTTCATATTCAAAGTACTCAACTTTTTATATATTCAACAGTTTTATGGGCAGTTGCTTATTTTTATCCAGAGCCAGAAGATCTATCTTTTATATTAGGAGTAATATATGCTTCTATTTTGGCTTATACAAAAACATTAAATAAGAAAATTTTCTTACCACTATTTTATCCAACGGTATCTTTTCTATTTTTATTAGCATTATATAAAGATTTTGGAATGCAATCACTTCTTTGGATTTTAGTTGTAGTAGCATTAACAGATACAGCAGCATATTTTGTTGGTAAAAGTATTGGTAAAACTAAGTTTTGTCAAACTAGTCCAAATAAAACACTTGAAGGTGTAATTGGTGGGATTGTATTTGGTTCTTTAATTGGTTCTATTTTTGCACTTAGTGATTTAACTTTTGTTGAAGCATTTATCATATCTTTTGTTACTTCAATTGCATCTGTATTTGGTGATTTATTTGAAAGTTATCTAAAAAGAGAAGCAAAAGTAAAAGATAGTGGAAGTTTTTTACCTGGACATGGTGGAATACTTGATAGAACAGATGGATATTTATTTGCTTCAATAATTATGCTAATTGCCTTAAGAGTAATATCTTGATAGTTTTAGGAAGTACAGGATCAATTGGAGTAAATACTCTAAATATTGCAAGAAAATTCAATCTTGATGTTGAGGTTTTAGTTGCAGGAAAAAATATTGAACTTTTAAATAAACAAATTAAAGAGTTCCAACCTAAGAAAATTGTAATTGCAGATAAAGAAGATATCTCAAAAGTAAATCATAATAATGTAAAAGCGGGGGAATCTTCAATATTAGAAGTAATTGAAAACTCTGATTCTAATATTGTAGTAAATGCTTTGGTTGGTTTTTTGGGTTTAAGACCTACTTTAAAAGCAATAGAGTGTAAAAAAAGAGTTGCACTTGCTAATAAAGAGTCATTAGTAGTTGCAGGAAAATTTATTGACCAATCAAATCTTGTAGCAATAGATAGTGAACACTTTGGACTTTGGTATTTAATTCAAGATAAAAAAATTGATTCTTTAACTATTACAGCAAGTGGTGGTTCTTTTAGAGATTATTCTTTAGATAAATTAAAAGATGTATCAATTAAAGAGGCTTTAAATCATCCAAATTGGTCAATGGGTAATAAAATAACAATTGATAGTGCAACAATGACAAATAAAATGTTTGAATTACTAGAAGCAAAATGGCTATTTGATACAACAAATATTGATGCAATTATTGAAACAAAATCATTGATTCATGCAATGGTAAACTTCAAAGATGGAAGTACAACTGCACATATTGCAAATGCATCAATGCAACTTCCTATTTCTTATGCTTTGCTTGGAAAAGTAGATGAACCTATATTGGAACATATAGATTTAGTAAAAGTTGGTTCTTTAGAATTTAAACAAATTGAACAAAATAGATATCCAATTTGGCAATTAAGAAAAACAATACTCGAAAATCCAGATTTAGGTGTTGTTTTAAATGCAGCAAATGAAGTTGCAGTATCAAAGTTTTTGAATAATGAAATTGGATTTTTAGATATATCAAAAATCTCTATTGATGCAATAAATAAATTTAATAATCCAATAATTAACAATATTGATGATATCTTTGCGTTAGATAGAGAAATTAGGAATTATTGTGGAGCTTGATTTACTAATACCTTTTCTTATTTTAATAATTTTGGTAATATACTTAATATATACAAGAACAAAATTTGAAAAAGAAATTTTAAATAGCTATGAACATAAGTTTGAAGAGTGGAAGAAATATAACAAAAGTGATAACCAAATAAAAGAACATAAAGAACTTGTGGGATTAGTCTTTAAAAAAGGTTATAAAGTAGAGATAGAACTTTTAAATGAAAGTTCAAAAGCTCAGTTAGAAAAAGGTAAATTTAGTATAAAGGCTAAATAATGAAACTACTACTTTTTCTGTTTGTACTTACATCTTTGTATGCAAATGGCTTTGAAAGAAACAATAGTCTTAATGTTGTTATTGATAGAATTAATAAATTAATGTGGCAAGATAATGTTAGTGTAATTAAAATAAAAAAGACACATCAAGATGCCCAACAATATTGTGAAAATTTAAAAATTGGAAGTTATTTAAATTGGAGACTTCCTACAATTGAAGAGTATAAAACAATAGTAAATAAGAAGAATCATAAAAACTTCATTATAAAAGCGTTTCGATATAATGCCCCAGATGGTTATTGGGCTAGTAAAGCTCATTGGAGAACACTTTGGTATTATGCAGATTATATGCATTTTATAAGTGGAACTGCATATTATGATAGTAGATATAAAGAAAAATATGTAAGATGTGTAAAAGATATAAGATAAGGATATAGATGAATAAAAGAGTTTTAATATTACATGGATTAAATGGAAGTGATTATCCACATTGGCAATCACATTTAGCAGCAGATTTAATTAAGCAAAATTATATAGTCTCTTTTCCTCATTTCCCTTCAAGAGATAATCCAAGTTTTAAAAAATGGAAAGAGACTTTAAAAAAAGAGATTGAACATTTTAAACCTCAAATTGTGGTTTGCCATTCATTGGCAAATATTTTATGGTTTCATGTATGTAATGAATTAGATATACAACTTGATAAATTAATGTTAGTTGCTCCTGTTAGAAAAAATTGTAATTTAGAAAAAATAAAAGAGTTTTTCCCTTATAAAGCTCCTAAAGATTTAAAATCAAAAGAGGTAATATTAGCTGTTTCAACAAATGACCCTTATATGAATATTGAAGAAGCATATGAATTACAACAAGAGCTAAATGTAGGTATGAAAATAATGGAAAATGCAGGACATATTAATGCAGATTCTGGATTTGGAAAACTTGATTGTGCATTAGACTGGATAAATAGAGAAGAAGAGTGTGAACAAGGAGAAAAAAATTGATTTTAAGTATAGAGTCTTCTTGTGATGATAGTTCAATAGCAATTACAAATATAAAAACAAAAGAGTTAATTTATCATAAAAAAATATCTCAAGAATTACAACATAGTAGTTATGGAGGGGTTGTTCCAGAATTAGCAGCAAGACTTCATATTGAAGCTTTACCAAAAATATTAGAAGAGACAAAAGAGTTTTTCCCTAAATTAAAAGCAATTGCAGTTACAAATGCACCTGGATTGTCTGTGACTTTAATGGAAGGTGTAACTATGGCAAAAGCTTTAGCTATATCTTTAGACTTACCATTAATTGCAGTAAATCATTTAAAAGGGCATATTTACTCCTTATTTATAGAAAAAGATGAGATATTGCCTTCTACAATTTTGTTAGTATCTGGTGGACATACTCAAATAATTGAAGCAAATTCATATACAAATATGAAAATTATTGCAACAACTTTAGATGATAGTTTTGGTGAAAGTTTTGATAAAGTTTCAAAGATGATGAAATTAGGTTATCCTGGTGGACCTATTATTCAAGAGTATGCCTTACAAGGTGATGAAAATAGGTTTGACTTTCCTATTCCTTTAAGACAGAGCCCTAAAATTGAATTTAGTTATTCAGGACTTAAAAATGCAGTAAGACTTGAAATTGAAAAAATAGGTGAATTATCACATCAAGATAAAGCAGATATTTGTGCATCTTTTCAAAAAACAGCTGTTTCGCATATTCTTCAAAAAGTAAAGAAATATTTTAAATCGTATGTTCCTAAAAATTTTGCTATCGTTGGTGGTGCTAGTGCAAATATATATCTAAGAACTCAAATAGAAGAACTTTGCAATAAGAATAATACAAAACTTCATTTAAGCCAATTAAAGTATTGCTCAGATAATGCAGCAATGATAGGAAGAGTTGCAATAGAACAATATAAAAATAATGAGTTTACTAAAATTGAAGATATTGATATACAAACTAGAATAAAGGCATTTAAATGATATTTGAAATGGGTGCAAAATTAGAAGATAATATTTTTGATACAAAAAAAGAGGATAAAAAAAATAAATCTTCGAATAATCATATTGAACCAAAGAATAAACATCAATTGGTATTTACTTTTGAAAAAAGAAAAGGTAAACCAGTCACATTAGTTGGAAGATTTTATCTATGTGATGCTGATAAAAAAGCAGTACTAAAATTATTAAAGAAAAAACTTGCATGTGGTGGAAGCATAAAAGAAGAGTGGATTGAAATTCAAGGTAATGTAAAAGATAAGATAAAAGATATTTTAGAAATAGAAGGTTGGAAATTTAAAAAATAAGAGGAGTATTCCTCTTATTTTTTCCAAATTGAAATGTCAATTTTATCTCTTAATTCTGGATAATATTTTGCTTCAAAAGTAGGTTCTTTACCAGCTTTTCTTTGTTCAATATAATCTTTAGTTAATTTAGCTACAGTACCAGATAAAAGTACAATTGCAATTAAGTTTATTGTTGCCATTAATCCCATTGCAGCATCAGCTGCATTAAATACTGTTTGAACTTTTTCATAAGACCCCCAAATTACCATTGAAATAGCTGCAAGTCTTAGAAGAAAAATCCATGTTCTTTTTCCTGCACCTAAATAAGATAAAGCATTTTCAGCATATGTATAATTACCAATAATTGATGTAAATGCAAAGAATAAAATTGCAATTGCAACAAAATAGTTTCCAGCTTCACCAATATGTACACTTAATGCTTGTTGTGTAAGTTCAATACCTTTAACTCCAGAACCAGGGTCTAAAACACCTGCTAATAGAATCATAACAGCAGTTGCAGTACAAATTAATAATGTATCAATAAAAACACCTAATGCTTGTACAAAACCTTGAGATGAAGGGTGATGAGGAGTAGGAGTAGCAACTGCTGCAATGTTTGGAGCAGAACCCATACCAGCTTCATTTGAAAATAATCCTCTTTTAACACCATTCATTAATGCTGCTAAAACACCACCTGTAACTCCACCTACAGCTTCTTGTAATCCAAATGCACTTTTTACGATAAGTGCAATAATTCCAGGAACTGCTTCATAATTTACAATCATTGTAAATATTGCAAGAAGTAAATAAACTATAGCCATAAAAGGAACAACTATTTCTGCAATTTTTGCAATACCTCTAATTCCTCCAAAAATAACCAATGCCGCAACTGCTGCAATTGCATAACCAACATACATTTTATCAATGTTAAAAGCTGAACCAACTGCATTTGCAATAGAGTTTGCTTGAACTGCATTAAAAATAAGACCAAATGCAATAATTAAACTAATAGAAAAAATTCCTGCTAAAATAGGAGACTTTAAACCTTTTGCAATATAAAAAGCTGGTCCTCCTCTATATTGGTTGTTTTCATCTTTAACTTTATATAGTTGTGCTAATGTACTTTCTGCATATGCTGTTGCCATACCAACTAATGCAACAATCCACATCCAAAAAATAGCTCCTGCTCCACCAAGATATAATGCAACTGCTACACCAGCAAGGTTCCCAGTTCCTACTCTTGAAGCAAGTGAAATTGTTAAGGCTTGTAATGGAGATATCCCCGATTCATCAGTTTCATCTTTATCAAAAACTGATTTGAACATCTCTTTAAAATGAATAAATTGTATAAATTTAAGTCTAATTGTGAAATATATACCTACTGCAAGTAAACCATACAGTAGAATGTATCCCCAAAAGATATTATTTAAAAAGTTTATTATTTCATTCATAAATGATTCCTTTTTTTAAATGTCAGTTATAATACTGAAATATAACTTATATGTAATTAATATGAAACATTATAGTAATATAATCACGTGACACAAGTTAAATTGTTACACTATAAATACTTTACATAATAAGAAATTTTAATATTTTTTAATATAATTTAGTATCTTGCAAGAAAGAGTTAATATGAAAAATGTATTTAATGAAGTATCAACTTTAGATAAAAAATGTTATGAAAAATTTATGTTAAGTGAAGATTTATTGATGGAACATGCTGCACTTGCTTTAAAAAATGAGATTGAAAATATTTTAAATCATTATGATTCAACTATATTAATCATATGTGGTGTAGGAAATAATGGAGCAGATGGAATAACTCTTGCACGGCTTTTGCAAAATAAATATAAAAATATAATATTATATTTACCTTTTGGCGTAAAATCAAATATGGCGAAACTTCAATTACAAAGAGATAATACTCTTGGTATAAAAGAAGTAAACTCAATAAAAGACCTACAAAATGTAGATTTAATAGTTGATTGTTTATTTGGAAGTGGATTAAATAAACCTTTAAATGAAGATGCAAAGCAAATAATATCAAATTTAAATGAGATTAATTCATATAAAATTGCTTGTGATGTACCAAGTGGAATAAATAATAATGGGTATGTTTATGATGTTGCTTTTAAAGCAGATGTAACTATTACCATGGGCGCAGCAAAGTTATCACTTTTAACAGATATTGCAAAAGAGTATATTGGAAAATTAAAAATTGCAGATTTAGGTATTAGTTCTTTTATGTATGAAAACAAAACAAATAATTATTTATTAGAACAGAAAGATTTAGTTTTACCTTTACGAAATCAAAAAGATTCACACAAAGGTACTTATGGGCATGCTTGTATAATTGTTGGTTCTAAAAAAGGTGCAGGAATCCTTGCTAGCGATGCAGCATTTAATTTTGGTGCAGGGCTTGTAACTGCATTAGTTCATGAAGAAATCCAAATGCCTTACTATTTAATGCAATCCCATAAAGTACCTGATAATGCTACTGCAATTGCAATTGGCATGGGTTTAGGAATATATGATAAAAATGAGATTAAAAAGATTTTGGATTTAAATATAAAAAAAGTAGTTGATGCAGATCTTTTTTATGATGAGTTGATATTAGATTATTTAGACAAAAATGTTGTATTAACCCCTCATCCTAAGGAATTTTGTTCATTATTAAAACTATCAAATATTGCAAATATTGATGTTAATAAATTACAAGAAGATAGATTTAAATATGTAAAAGAGTTCTCAAATAAATATCCAGATGTTACACTTTTATTAAAAGGTGCAAATGTGATAATATCTCATAATAATGAAATTTATATAAATACATTAGGTACATCTGTATTGAGCAAAGGTGGTAGCGGAGATATTCTAAGTGGCTTGATAGTATCTTTATTAGCACAAGGCTATACCTGTTTAAATAGTGCAATAAATGCTTCTTTAGCACACACAATATCAGCAAAGAAATATAATTATAATAACTATTCATTAACACCAAATGATTTAATAAAAGGAATAAAAAATATATGAAATATATCATAGTTCAAACAACAACAAATAATATAAAAGAAGCAAAAAAGATTGCTAAAATTTTGTTAGAAAAAAAATTGGCAGCTTGCATTCATCTATCTGCTGTTGATTCTTTGTATACATGGAATAATGAGTTTTGTGAAGAAGTAGAGTACCTATTAAACATTAAAACTAAAAAAGAAAACTTTAAAAAAATCAAAAGGAAAATCAAAGAATTACATAGCTATGATGTGCCTGAAATTATAAGTCTTAAAATCGATAATATTAGTAAAGATTACAAAGATTTTATAGAAGAAAATTGTTAAAAATAAATATAATAATTGTTAAAGGAAAAGTAAATGAGTAATATTTTGAAAATAGGTAAATATGAATTTAATAGTAGACTTATTGTAGGTTCTGGAAAATATGATAGTTTTCAAACAACAAAAGATGCAACATTAGCAAGTGGAAGTGAACTTATTACAGTTGCAATTAGAAGAGTAAATATTACAAACCCAAATGAAGAAAACTTATTAGATTATTTTAAAGATACAAATGTAAAACTTCTTCCAAATAGTGCAGGATGTTTCACTGCTGAAGAAGCTATAACTACATTTAGATTGATGAGAGAAGCTACAGGGATTGATTTAATTAAATTAGAAGTAATTGGTGATGCACAAAAAACTCTTTATCCTGATGTTATTGAGACAATTAAAGCTTGTGAAATATTAAAAAAAGATGGATTCACTATTATGGCTTACACAAATGATGATCCAATTATTGCAAAAAGATTAGAAGACGCTGGAGCTGATGCAGTTATGCCACTTGCTGCTCCAATTGGATCTGGTCTTGGTATTCAAAATAAATATAATGTAGCATTTATTAAAGATGCAGTAAAAGTTCCAGTAATTGTTGATGCAGGTGTTGGTTGTGCAAGTGATGCTGCAATAGCAATGGAACTTGGTGCAGAAGCTGTATTAACAAATACAGCAATTGCAGGTGCTAAAGATCCAATTAAAATGGCAGAAGCAATGAAATATGCAGTTATTGCTGGAAGAATGGGATATGAAGCAGGAAGAATTCCTAAAAAACCATATGCAACTGCAAGTTCTCCAGTTGATGGACTTATCCAATTTTAATAAATAGGACTTCTTTATAAAAGAAGTCCATTTCTATTTAATGCTACAAGTAAAACAGCTATACTCATAGCAAGAAAACTATTTTTAGTCTTATACATCAAAATAATAGTTACTAAAGCAGCAATTATTCCGATTGTGCCAACTTTTATTATTGATGGAACAATTAAGGATATTAATAAAGTTGGAGGTAATCCTTCTAAAAATAGGTCAATATATTTAATCTTTTTTAATCTTGAAGACAAAAGTAAACCTGAAAGTCTTAAAAAATATGTACCTAATCCAACAAAAAATATTATAATTAAAATATTTGTATTATTCATTCGAAACTCTTTTATTTAATATGATATATAAAGAAGAACCAATTAAAGATGAAAATATAATATATGACATATTATTTATATATTTTTCCAAAATAATTGCAATAGATGCAGTACTTATATACGTAATCAAATCACTTTTAGTTTTATACATAGTTGTTATAAGAGCAGTAAATAAAGCTAAAAATGCAAAATCTAACCCATATAAATTTGGATTTGAAATCAACTTTCCAAAATAATAGCCTGTCATTGTTCCTAAAAACCAGGTGATAAAGATACATAAGCCTCCACCAAATAAAAAATAGTTATTTATCTTTTCATTTTTATTTTTACTCATTGTAATAGCCCAAGACTCATCAGTTACAAAATGCATGAAAAGAGCTTTTTTTCTTAATGACGAATCATAAAAAAGATTATTTAAAGATGCACTAATTAGAAAATATCTAAGATTAATAAGTAATGCACTTCCAATAATTATTGATAAACTTGTAGGATTATCAATCATATCTACTATTACAAATTGCGATGAACCAGCAAATACAAAAATATTCATCAATGCTAACTGTAGAAAAGTTAAGCTTTTTGAAGTACATATAATTCCTAAAACTGTTCCGTAAGCAAAAACACTTATACTAATAGGCAAATTTGCCATAAATCCATTTTTTAATTCATTATTCATTTTTGAATATTATCTAATATAAATGATTTTGTATTGGATGAGGTTGCTATTTAAAAAAGCTTTTATATTCTCCTGGTGTTAATCCTGTTGCACTTTTAAATCTTTTATTTAAATGACTTTGATCATTAAATCCACACGTGTAAGCTGTTTCAATCAAACTAAGACCTTTTTGTAGAAAAGACTTTGCTTTTTCTACTCTTAATAACATTAAATATGTATGAAGAGATACAAAGGTGTGTTTTTTAAACAGTCTTAATAGATGATATTTTGATATAGAAAATTCGTTTGCAATATCATCCAATGAAATTTGCATATAAAAATTATCATGCATATACTCTTTTACTTTATTAATTAGTATACTATGAGAAGGTAATTCAATAATATCACTAGCTTTAGAATTAATTTTTAAAATATTATTTATTACATCAATAAGTTCACATTCCCATGATAAATTATTAATAATAGACATATTTTCTTGATTCATTAAAAAAAAGAGTCTGTTATATATGTATTCATTATTGAAAAAACTATTAGAAAAAGATAATTGTTTTTTAGAAAAATTATCTTTTAATATATCTTTGACAATTTGAGGTTTTAAATATAATGACCTATGTTTATAATCACTATTATCAGAGATTCCACAAGCATGAATTTCATCAGGGTTAATTGTAATTATTGATGATTTGTCAAATTGATGATGGAACCCTTTTAAAAATGCATTCATGTAACCTTTCTCAATTACACTTATAGTATAATCTTCATGTACATGTTTATCATAAGAAAAATGATTAAAATGACCTTCATAAATTACAATATCTCTTTGAAGGTTAGGTTTATTAAATTTAATATTGTGAATTATTTTATTCTTTTTCATATTATGATTATATCAAAAGTAATAACACATGTATTGTATTAAATTGCTTTAAATTTGTATTTAAAAAGAAATTTCAAAAAAAAATGGATTTTTAAGTAAAAGCCCTTGACAAATAAAAAAAAATATAATATAATTCCGTCCACTTTTTGAGAGAAACTACTCAAAAAGCTACTGTCGGGGCGTAGCGCAGTCTGGTTAGCGCACCTGGTTTGGGACCAGGGGGCCGGAGGTTCGAATCCTCTCGCCCCGACCATCTTTAAATGGTGGATATAGCTCAGTTGGTTAGAGCATCGGGTTGTGGTTCCGAGGGCCGTGGGTTCGAATCCCATTATCCACCCCATTCATTTTTTTTATTTATGCGTCTGTAGCTCAGCTGGATAGAGCAATGCCCTTCTAAGGCATCGGTCACACGTTCGAATCGTGTCAGGCGTACCACTTTGCGGATGTGGTGAAATTGGTAGACACGCCAGACTTAGGATCTGGTGCCTCACGGTGTGGAGGTTCGAGTCCTCTCATCCGCACCACTAAAGCCTTATATGAATGATTTAGTATCATTTATATAAGGCTTTCTTACTTTATGCGTCTGTAGCTCAGCTGGATAGAGCAATGCCCTTCTAAGGCATCGGTCACACGTTCGAATCGTGTCAGGCGTACCACTATTTTAAACAATCAATTTTATACTATTTTAAATCAACTCATTTTTAATTGAAATATTTTATTATTAATACTTCTAAATATATATAATGTATTAAATTTAACAAAATTAAAATCATACTTATAAAATTTTACATTTCACTAAATAGATATATATAATATCAAAATAAATCAAATGTCATAAAAAGTTATAAAAATCAACCTTCTAATAAAAACCTAAAAAAGCAAACAAAAAAAATATCAAAAAGAAAAATAGAATAAAATAAAAAGCAAAAAAAGGCAATAAAAAGCGGAGAAAATCAATAAAAAAAGAATAAGAAAGAGAAGGGAAAGAGGGAGAGTATAAAGAATTAAAAAATTTAAGTTAATATTAAGGTGTAAGTGTTGACAAAAGTAAAAAAAGATACTATAATTCCCGTCCAAATTCGCTGAGGCCGAAAGGAATAAGTGAGAGTT
>NZ_PDKC01000036.1 GCF_004116495.1 Arcobacter sp. CECT 8985
ACATTATTTTTTAGACTTTTTTTTGAAATTTATAATAATTACTTTTAAAACTTATATAAAGCTTTATATAACTTTTGATATTCTTGTACATTATACTATTTTATGGGATTTATAAGATTTTATTTAATTCAAATAATTTAAACTATAGTATTTTAATAGGGTTTAAATTAGTAGTGATTTTATAGTTATTACATCTAATCCTTATAAAATCACTTGACAATATATTTATAATAGTATAAAATTTCGACATAAAAATTCAAAAGGGAAAAAATGCAAAAAGAGACTATTGCAATTCATGCAGGATACAACAAAAAAGAGGGACATGGATCAATGAGTGTTCCAATAACACAAACTACTGCATATGCATTTAGAGATTCTGAACATGCAGCAAACTTATTTGCCCTAAAAGAGTTAGGTCAAATATATGGAAGATTGACAAATCCAACAACTGATGTTTTAGAGCAAAGATTTGCAGCATTAGAAGGTGGAGCAGCAGCAATATGTACATCAAGTGGTCAAGCAGCTATTTTCTTTGCTATTGCAAATGTTGCAGAGGCTGGAGATAATATTATTATTTCAGATAAATTATATGGTGGAGCAGTTACATTACTTACTCATACTATTAAAAGATTTGGTATTGAAGCAAGAATATTTAATAGCGAAACAGTTGATAATTTAGAAAATCAAATTGATGATAAAACAAAAGCTATTTTCTTTGAATCTCTTTCAAATCCACAAATTGCTATTGGAGATATTGAAAAGATTGTTGATATTGCAAAAAGAAATGGCGTATTAACTGTTTGTGATAATACAGTTGCAACAGCAGCGCTATTTAATCCTATTAAATGGGGAGTTGATGTTGTTGTTCATTCTACTTCAAAATATACAAATGGTCAAGGAACTGCAATTGGTGGGATTGTTGTTGAAAGAGAAGGACTTGCAGAGTTCTTTAAACAAAACAACAAAAGATATTACCACTTTAACGAGCCAGATGAGAGTTATCATGGATTAGTATATACAGAAGTTCCTTTACCAAACTTTTGTCTTAGAATTAGACTTGCATTATTAAGAGATGTTGGAGCAACACAATCTCCTCATAACTCTTGGCTTTTAATTCAAACATTAGAAACTTTAGCTTTAAGAATGGAAAAACATTCAGAAAATGCTTTAGAGGTTGCTAAATATTTACAATCTCATCCAAAAGTAAAATCTGTTAACTATCCAGGTTTAAAGCAAAGTCCATATTATGATAAAGCTCAAAAATATTTTAAAGATGGTAAAGCATCTGGGCTTATCTCATTTGAAGCAGAAAGCTTTGAAGAAGCAAGAAAAATTATTGATAGTACAAAATTATTTAGTGTAGTTGTAAATATTGGAGATAGTAAATCATTAATTACTCATCCAGGAAGTACAACACACTCACAATTAAGTGAAGAAGAATTAATTGCAGCAGGAATTAATCCTTCAACAATCAGATTAAGCATTGGTTTAGAAAACCCTGAAGATTTAATAGAAGACCTAAATCAAGCTTTAAATAAATAGGAAATTAGAAATGCCATTAATTTCAACTAAGGGAGTATATGGGCTTTCAGCCATGCATGAGTTAAGTAAACATGACAAGGATACTCCCATGCAAATTAAAGAGATTTCAAAAAGTGCAAATATTCCACAAAACTACTTAGAACAACTTTTAAATAAGTTGAGAAAAGCGGGTTTGGTAAAGAGTATTAGAGGAGCAAAAGGTGGCTATGTATTAGCCCAAGAAGCAGAAGAGATAAGTATTGGAGATATATTAAGTGTTTTAGAGGATGATTTAAAAATAATTGACCAAAGAACACAAAATCCTATATTAAATCTTTTCTTTGAAGATGCAAAATTAAATATTAGAACTTTTTTTAATGTAAATCTATCAAAATTAGATGAATATCAAGAAAAGTATAATGAATTTTTACACTACAGCATATAAAATACAAGGAGTTAACAATGAAGTATGCAAAAAATGTTACAGAATTAGTTGGGAATACACCTTTAGTTGAATTACAAGGTGCATCAAAAGTTAGTGGAGCTACAGTTCTTGGAAAATGTGAGTTTATGAATCCTACTCACTCTGTAAAAGATAGAATTGGTACAAATATGATTAAAACTGCACTTGAAGGTGGATTAATCAATGAAAATACAACAGTTATTGAACCAACAAGTGGAAATACAGGTATTGCACTTGCTTCTGTTTGTGCGGGACTTGGAATTAAGTTAATTCTTACAATGCCTAGTTCAATGAGTATTGAAAGAAGAAAACTTCTTAAAGCTTTAGGTGCACAGCTTGTATTAACTGAGCCAGAAAAAGGTATGAAAGGTGCAGTTGAAAAAGCAGATGAATTAAGTAAAGAGATTGATAACTCATTTGTTCCTCAACAATTTGCAAACCAAGCAAATCCAGATATTCATAGAAAAACAACAGCAAAAGAAATTATTGCAGATACAGATGGAAAAGTTGATATTTTTGTTGCAGCAGTTGGAACAGGTGGAACATTAACAGGAACTGGTGAGATTTTAAAACAACATAATCCTGATATTCAAATCATAGCAGTTGAACCTGAAGCATCACCTGTATTAAGTGGTGGAAAACCAGGTCCTCATAAAATTCAAGGTATTGGTGCTGGTTTTGTTCCTGATGTATTAGATACAAAACTTTTTAATGAGATTATAACAGTATCAAATGAAGATGCAATTGAAGCTTCAAGAAAACTTGCAAAAGAAGAAGGTTTATTAGTGGGTGTTTCAGCAGGTGCAAATGTAAAAGTAGCACAAGAAATAGCATCAAGACCAGAAAATAAAGGTAAAACTATTGTAACTATTTTATGTGATACAGGAGAAAGATACTTAAGTTCTGGATTATATGAATATGAAGATGAGTAAACTACTCATCCTCATATGAGTAGTTATAAACATATGAGGAAATAAAATGCACGAAAAACCCTATCGTTCAGTAGTAAAATCGTTGTCATGGAGAACTCTTGGTACTATGGATACCATGATTATCTCTTATTTTATTACTGGTAATTTTGTTATGGCAGCATCAATTGGTTCTATTGAAGTTTTTACAAAAATGGTTTTATATTATTTTCATGAAAGAGCATGGAATAAAATTCCTCTTGGAAGAATAAAACCAACTCAAAATGATTATCAAATTTAGGCAAGTTATGAAGATTATAAATGAATTAAATGAAAAATTAAAAGATGCTTCTACACTAGAAGTAATTGAGTTTTTTTTAAATGAATACAAAAATAAGATTGCATTGGCTTCAAGTTTAGGAGCTGAAGATCAAGTTTTAACGGATATGATTTTAAAAACAGATAAAAGTACAAAAATTTTTACTTTAGATACAGGAAGATTAAATCCTGAAACATATGATGTTATGGATGCAACAAATCTAAAATATTCAGTAAAACTTGATGTTTATTTTCCAAAACTAGATGCTGTAGAAAATTTATATAAAACTCAAGGTGTAAATGGTCATTTTGAAAGTATAGATAATAGAAAAAACTGCTGTAAAATTAGAAAAATAGAACCTTTAAAAAGAGCACTCAATGGACTTGATGTTTGGTTTACTGGACTTAGAAGTTCTCAAAGTATTACAAGAGAAGAGATGAAACTTGTTGAATGGGATGAGGCTTTTGGTTTAATTAAAGTAAATCCTTTAATTAATTGGAGTGAAAAAGATGTTTGGGATTATATTAAATCAAATAATGTTCCATACAATAAACTTCATGATAATGGTTACCCAAGTATTGGATGTGCACCATGTACTAGAGCCATAAAAGATGGTGAAGACATAAGAGCTGGTAGATGGTGGTGGGAAAATCCTGAACACAAAGAGTGTGGTTTACACAAAAAATAAGTTGATATGTTCAAACCTTTAATTTGAAATATATTTAATAGTTTATTAATGGAGAGATTATGTTAGATACGAAAAGATTAACTCACTTAAAACAACTAGAAGCTGAGTCAATTCATATTATAAGAGAAGTTGTAGCGGAGTTCAATAACCCTGCAATGCTTTATTCAATTGGTAAAGATTCTGCTGTGATGCTTCACTTAGCAATCAAAGCTTTTGCACCTGCAAAGTTACCATTTCCTTTACTTCATGTGGATACTACATGGAAATTTAAAGAGATGATTGAATTTAGAGATAAAAGAGCTAAAGAGTTGGGAGTTGAGTTACTTGTTCATGTAAATCAAGAAGGTGTTGATCAAGGTGTTGGACCATTTACACATGGAAGTGCAGTTCATACAGATATTATGAAAACACAAGGGTTAAAACAAGCTTTAAATAAATACAAATTTGATGCTGTATTTGGTGGGGCAAGACGA
Organism: Arcobacter sp. CECT 8985; assembly: GCF_004116495.1. Classification (GTDB taxonomy): domain Bacteria; phylum Campylobacterota; class Campylobacteria; order Campylobacterales; family Arcobacteraceae; genus Malaciobacter. Next base: position 4,373 of record NZ_PDKC01000036.1, read on the forward strand.
GATGAAGAAAAAAGTCGTGCAAAAGAAAGAATTTACTCATTTAGAGATAAAAACCATAGATGGGATCCAAAAAATCAAAGACCAGAACTTTGGAATATCTATAATGGAAGAGTTCACAAAGGTGAATCTATAAGAGTTTTCCCTCTTTCAAATTGGACAGAACTTGATATATGGCAATATATTTATTTAGAACAAATTCCAATTGTTCCATTATATTTTGCTAAAAAAAGACCAGTTGTTCAAAAAGATGGAATTAAAATTATGGTTGATGATGACAGAATGCCTATAGAAGAAGGTGAAGAAGTAAAACAAGAAGTTGTAAGATTTAGAACATTGGGTTGTTATCCTCTAACAGGAGCAGTTGAAAGTTCTGCAACTACTTTACCTGAAATTATTCAAGAGATGTTACTTACAAAAACAAGTGAGAGACAAGGAAGAGTTATAGACCAAGACCAAGCAGGTTCAATGGAAAAGAAAAAAATAGAGGGGTATTTTTAAAATGTCACATCAATCAAATTTAATAGAATCAAATATTGAACAATATTTGAAAGAACATGAAAATAAAGAGTTATTAAAATTTATTACGTGTGGAAGTGTAGATGATGGTAAATCTACACTTATTGGAAGACTTTTACATGATTCAAAAATGATTTTTGAAGATCAATTAGCTGCAATCAAAAAGGACTCTAAAAAAACAAATACAACAGATAAAGAGTTTGATTTAGCACTTTTAGTTGATGGACTTCAAAGTGAGAGAGAACAAGGTATTACAATTGATGTTGCATACAGATATTTTAGTACAGATAAAAGAAAATTTATCATTGCAGATACTCCTGGTCATGAACAATATACAAGAAATATGGCAACAGGTGCATCAACTGCTGATTTAGCAATAATTCTAATTGATGCTAGATATGGAGTGCAAACACAAACAAGAAGACACTCTTTTATTACTAAACTACTGGGAATAAAACATATAGTAGTTGCAGTAAATAAAATGGATTTAGTTGATTTTAGTGAAGATAGATTTAATGAAATTAAAAAAGATTATGTTGAATTTGCAAAAGAAATAGGACTTGAAAATATAATTTTAGTTCCTATTTCTGCACTAAATGGGGATAATGTAGTTAATAAAAGTAAATTATCTCCTTGGTATCAAGGTGATACACTAATGAATACATTAGAAAATATTGAAATTTCAAAAGATAGAGATTTATCTCACTTTAGAATGCCAGTTCAATATGTAAATAGACCAAACTTAGACTTTAGAGGTTTTTGTGGAACTATTGCATCAGGAGTTATAAAAGTTGGTGATGAAATCACAGTACTACCATCTGGAAAAACTTCAAAAGTAAAAGAGATTGTTACTTATGAAGGAAATTTAGAGTATGCATATATTGAACAAGCAATTACTTTAACACTTGAAGATGAGATAGATATTAGTAGAGGTGACATTATTGTAAAAAGTGATGAACAACCAAATCATGCTAGTAGTTTAGATGTTGATATTGTATGGATGAGCGAAGAGCCCTTAACAAAAGGAAAATCATATTATATAAAAAGAGCAACAACTTTTACTTCTGGAAATATTGAACAGTTTTATTATAAAACTGATGTTAACACTTTGCAAAAAGATGAAACTGCAAATGTTTTAAATCTAAATGAAATTGCAAGTGTAAAACTAACTTTAGAACAAGAGATTGCTTTTGATTCTTATGAAAAAAACAAAGCAATGGGAAGTTTCATAATCGTAGATAGAATCACAAATAATACTGTTGGTGCTGGTATGATTAGAAACAAATCAAAAGAGCAATCAAAAATTGACTCTAACTATTCTGATTTTGAGATTGAACTAAATGCACTAGTTAGAAAACATTTCCCTCATTGGGATGCAAAAGTAATAAAATAGGTGCTTTTATGAATATAAAAGAAACACAATTACAAGAAATAGAGAGAATAAAAAAAGAAAAAAGTTCATTAGATATCTTAGCAGACATTTATATGTATGCTGTTTTAGGTGAGAATATAAGCAATGATGATCTATTGAGATTTCAATGGTATGGACTAACTCTACAAAAAGAAGATAATTCAAATCTTCTTTTTACATTAAAAATAAAAATTGTAAATGCAAAACTTACAATTGAACAAATTGAAATATTATTAAAAATTTCAAAAGAGTTTGCAGATAATAGTTTTAGATTTGTTACTAGACAAAATATTGAATTTGATAATATAAAAATATATGATATTCCTGCAATATTTAATTTATTAAATAAAGTAAATCTTCACTCTATTTTTGCAAGTGGTCACGTTCCAACAAATATTATGTGTTGCCCTATAAATGGATATAATAAAGATCAAGTAGTAGATGTTAGTGATATAGTTTTAAAACTAAATGATGATTTTGAAGGAAATAAAAACTTTTCAAATTTACCAAATGAACTTAAAATTATGGTTGATGGATGTGGATGTGTAGGACAAAATTGCGATGATAATGATCTATTTTTTAAAGCAATTAAGAGTTCTAATGGTAAAATTCAATTTAAAGTTAATATTAGTGGTGTTAAACAGCTAGAAACTATTGGTTATATTGCACCATCACAAGTTATTCCTCTTGCAAAAGCAGTTGCCAAAATATATAGAGATTTTGGATATAGAGGTAAGAAGAAGCAATCTAAACTTGCTTATTTAGTTGACGATTGGGGTATAGATGAATTCATCCATATTATACAATCAGAACTTGCATTTAGAATAAAAGATACTTATGACTTTATAGATACAAAAAAAGATTTTGAAAACTATAATGGTATCTTTGAAAGTAATAAGAAAGATTTTAGTTTTTTAGGGTTTGAATTAAAAGATAAAAATATAAATTCAAACGGATTAGAAAATCTATATATACTTTTAAAAAAATATAATGCAACAGAAATTAAAATTACTCCAAAAGAGAATATTATAATTTTAGATGTTCCAAGTAATAATGCGATTTCACTTGAAAAGGAATTAAAAAAGAATTTTTAAGTTGATGTTTCTATAACTTGTAGAATAAATCAAAATAAAAGATGCTAAATGAAAAATAACCTATTTAGAAAAATTATTGATTCTAAAGATATAAAAAAAAATATTATTGGCCAACATAAAAATTTGTATTTTGATTATACAGCTTCAGGATTGGCATTTGAACCAATCGAAACTCGTATAAATGAAGTTCTTCAAACATATGCAAATACTCATTCTAAAGAAGCTTCAATGGCTAATACAACCAATAACTACTTCGAAGCAGCAAGAGAGAATCTAAAAAAAATGTTTGAACTTAATGAAGAGTTCACAATTTTACCAAATGGCTGTGGAGCAACTGCAGCTATAAAACATTTTCAAGAAATTATGGGAGTTTATATTCCTCCTGCAACAAAAGAAAGATTTAATATACAAGTTGATGAATCAAAGCTTCCATTAGTACTAATTGGTCCATATGAGCATCACTCAAATGATGTAAGTTTTAGAGAAGCATTATGTCAAACAATTAGAATTAATTTAGATGATAAAGGACTTGTAGATTTAAACCATTTAGAACAGATACTTAAACAAAATAAAAATAGAGAAATAATAGGTAGTTTTTGTATTGCTTCAAATGTAACAGGAATAATTAGCGATTATAAAAGTATTTCAAAATTACTTAGAAAATATAATGCAATTGTATGTTTTGATGCAGCAGCAAGTTCTCCTTATATGAATATTCCATGTGAATATTATGATGCAATGTTTGTATCTCCTCATAAACTATTAGGAGGACCAGGAAGTTGTGGTTTATTATTGATTAGAAAAAGCCTAGTTGATAGTAATATAAGTCCAACATTTGCTGGAGGAGGAACTGTTTTATATGTTAATAAAGATATTCAAGAGTATGATAAAAAAATAGAAAATAGAGAAAATGCTGGAACACCTGGTATATTACAATTTATAAGAGCATCTTTAGCTTATCAATTACGAAATGAAATTGGTTTTGAATATATAAAAGAAAAAAAAGAAAAACTTACAAAATATTTCATTGAACAATTACAAAAAATATCAAATATTATAGTTTATGGAAATTTAGAAGCTTCAAATATTGGTATTGTATCTTTTAACATAAAAGATTTAAGCCCTTATGATTTGTGTGCAAGACTATCAAATATCTTTGGAGTTCAAACAAGAGCTGGTTGTTCTTGTGCAGGCCCATATGGACATGATTTATTAGGAATACAGAAAGTTGACTTAGCAAATAAACCTGGATGGGTAAGAGTTTCTGTTCATTATACAATGGAAAAAGAAGATATTGATAATCTTCTACATGCTATCAAAGATAGTATCAAATGATACTATCTTTCCTCGCAATTTAACTCTTTTAATCTATCTAAAATATCAAATACTTTTAATATATCTTTTTCCACTATTTGTGCTTCATCTAAAATCTCTTTATTCTCTTTTCCTTCTGAGAATAAATTAACAGTATTTTGAACTTTATCATGAACTTGTTTATGCAATTCTTTAAGTTCTTTCCACTCATTTGAATTTGCAAATGGTTTATTTTCATTTTCATCCATCCATTTACCAAGTTCGCAAAGATGATGGTTTTTCACTTTTACTTCTTTTCCAATTTCACATTGTGCAAAAGAGTTATTTTTAAATACAATATGATCTGATTTTAATTTATTTAAAGTAAAAATCATAGAAGGATCACAAATTCTTTTCTTCGATTTTTCATTATATGATGTATGACTTATTGCATTACTTAAATTTCTCACTAATTGCTGTGTATTTTGAGCCATTGTACTAATTGTTGTTGACAATGATGCATTTTCTTGTGTTGCTTTATCTAAATTATTAACAGTATCATTTATTTGAGTAATAGCTGTTTGTTGCTCTTTTGAAGCATTTGAAACTTCATCAATTAGTCTAATTGTAGTATTAATTGTCTCATCTAAATGGTTATAACCATTTAACATTTTATCAGTAACTTCTTTACTTTCTTGTGCTTTTAAAGTTGCACTTTCTACAATACCTTTAATCTCTTTTGCAGCTTCAGCACTTCTACTTGCTAGATTTCTTACTTCTTGTGCAACAACTGCAAATCCTTTGCCAGCTTCTCCTGCAGTTGCTGCTTCAACTGCTGCATTCAATGATAAAATATTTGTTTGAAATGCAATTTGATCAATTACAGTAATTGCTTCATTTATAGAGATTACTTCATCATTTAATTTACCCATTGAATCAACAGTTAAATTAGCTAATTTTTTACCCTCTTCATTTGATTTAATCACATCTTTTGCATATGTACTCATTTTTTGAGCATTTTCACTACTTTGGAAAATTGTAGAAGTTATCTCTTCAATTGCTGCTGCAGTCTCTTCTAATTGTGCTGCTTGCATATTCGAAGATTCACTCAATCTTTTTGAAGCATTTGTTAATTCATTAGAACTTGTTGATAACTTTTCATTTGCATCATCAATTAAAGCCATTACTTCTGATATTGTTGATTGAGTTACTTTAACTCCATCAAGTAGTGATGCAATAAGTCCTGTAACACCATCAATAGTTGGTACATCTATATCATATCTTGCATGAGATAACTCAATAAATGTGTCTGACAATATATTTAGATTTTTACCAGTTTTTTCTATCATCTCATTTATTACATGAATTAATAAAGTAACTTGTTGAGAGTTTGCTTCTTTTTTAATATTATCATTAAATAATCCTGCATTAACTTTTTCTATAACAACTCTTGCTTCATCTATAACTTCTCTATCTTTAGATATTCCTGCTTCTATACTATCTAAGTATGAGTTGAAACTCTTTACAACATCTCCTATTTCATCATTATTTTTAACATCAATATGATTAGCACCTGAACTATTACTTTTTATATCATCAATTGCTTTTTTTAGATTTTTTATTGGAGAGATAATAGTACTTTTCATACTTATTAAAGATATTATAACACTTATTATTAAAGATAAAAATAGAATAACCAATGAAATAAATATAATATCAGTAACTTGATTAATGGCTAAATATACTATATTTGACGGTCTTGCAACTAAAGCAATACCTAAGTCATTACCTTGAAAATCTTTTAATTTTATATATGTATAAACATATTTTGAAGTTGAATAAATTTTATTTTTTAATAGTTTATTTATATCAATAGTTTTTGCATCTGATAAAAATTTTTTATTTATAAATTTTTGAGAGATTACATATTTATTTAAATATATTTTACTATCATCAACTTTTGCAACAAGATGTGATTTATCCATTAAAAATAAAAATTCATCTTTATTTTTATCAAATTCCTTTGCAACTGAATTAATTCCTTGCATAAACTCTAACGATCCTAAATGTTCTGTCTCATCAATGATAGGAACAACTGATCTTATACTTAAACCTGCTTTACCAACTTCAAGTGTATTTACACTTTTTTGAGTTTGGTTTACAGTAACTACACTTTTTCTAAAAGAACTTAAATCATCACCAAATTTATTTGGTTTCCAACTTCTTAAAAACGAATGATTATCTTTTGTGTGAATATGTACTTTTATATTTTTAAAAGGAGTATTCTCTTTCATATTTAAAGATAACTTGTCTAACTCTTCAATAGCAAGCTCTCTATTATTCGTCTTAAGTGCTTCTTTTATTGATCTATCATTTGCAATTGAAACTGCATTTGATATACCTATATTTAACTTATCATTAATACCATTTTTTGCAAGTGTTTGTAAATCCTGCTCGACATTAATATAAACATCTTTAGTTAGATTATTCTTATAATGTTGAAGAACAAAGTAGCCAATAAACATGGTAACGACCGCAACAAATAAAGAAATTAAAGTAAATTTCTTTGATATTGTAAAATTTTTCATAATATGCCTTCCCTAGCTAAATTGAATTATTATACTTTAAGATTCATAAAATTATTATTATTTTAATTTAAGTCTAAATTCATTTTTTGTTAAAATTTTTATTATATAATAGTTAATGAGATTTTTAATTTTTAGTATTATTTTTATTACTGTTTTTGCTCTAATTACTCTTTATATTTCAAAGAGGTTTGTAAATAAGCTCCATTTTAAAGAGGTTTATAAAAGATATATAAACTACTTCTTAATATTAAACCTATTGGGAGTTTTTGCATATTTACTATTTAGGAGATACCCTTTAATTCCTAATGATATTTACTTTTTACTTAGCATTCCCATAGGGCTCATTTTTTTATTATTTTCTACAGCTATAATTTATGATATTTCTTTAATTTTTATTAATAAAGGTGTAAAAGATTTATCAAGACGTCACTTTTTAAAAAAATCACTTGATTTTAGTGCTTTAGCAGTTGCAGGTGGAATTAATGCAAAAGCTATGTATAATGCAAAACATACAATGTTAGAAGAAGTATCCATTAAAATTAAAAAACTAAAACAAAAATATAATGTTGTTCAAATTAGTGATATTCATATTGGAGGATTAATTGATAAAGAATTTATATCTTCAATGGTAAAAAAAATAAATCTTTTGAATCCTGATGCTATTTTAATTACAGGGGATTTAGTAGATACGAATTTAAAATTTGCCAAACCTGCTTTAGAAGAGTTAAAAAAATTAAATAGTAAATATGGTACATATTTTATAGTTGGAAATCATGAATATTTTCATGGAGTTGATAAAATTATTTCTTATATTAAAACATTGGATATAAAAGTATTAGAAAATAATAATACTTATATTGGAGATGAAAATCAAGGGTTTAATCTTGCAGGAGTTTATGATAGATTCGGAGATAAATTCGGCTCTTATAAACCTGATATAAACAAAGCATTAAATCATATAAATTCAAACTCACCAACTGTTTTATTAGCACATCAACCAAAATATATAGAAGATTTAAAAGATACATCTAAAATTGATTTGATATTAAGTGGGCATACTCATGGTGGTCAAATTGTTCCTTTTAATTTATTAGTAAAATTACAACAACCCTATATTAAAGGCCTTCATCAACACAATAAAACTACACAAATTTATGTAAACAAAGGAACTGGATTTTGGGGACCTCCTATGAGATTAGGAGCAAGTTCTGAAATTACTCATATAAATCTTATACCTTCTTGATTTTAGTCATTGTTTTTTCACTTTAGTATTATAAAATAAAATAAAAAGATTTTAAAATGACTAAAGAAAAATTCCAATCAGAAATATTTACACTTAAAAAATTTTATGAATATTATTGTAAAGATAATCATACAAATTTAACTTCAAATAATATTACTCTTGAATATAAAGATTCAAAGTTCATATTAAATATTACTTTATGTGAAGATTGTAAAAAAAATATTGAGTATTCATTTTTAAAAGTACAAGAGTGTAAACATGAAATAAAGCCTAGGTGTAGGAAATGTCCTAATCCTTGTTATGATAAGAGTCATTGGAAAAATACAGCAAAAATCATGAGATATAGTGGAATAAAATTAGGTCTAGTATCAATTAAAAGAAAAATAAAAAATATATTCAAGTAAAGAAAAAACTTTACTTGAATAACTCAAAAAATAAGTGCTAGTAACTATTTATAAAAATTATTTAATTTGAATAATCTTTTTATGCTTTTCTTCTGCTAATTTAGGAACTACAATTTCTAAAACTCCATCTTCATAATTAGCATCAATATTTTCTATATCGGCATTTTCTGGTAGATTAAATCCTCTACTAAATTTACCAAATGATGTTTCAACTTTATAATAATCTTCTTCTTTTATCTCTTCTTTTGTTTTTCTTTCACCTGAAATTGTTAAAACATCTTTATGAATATCAACTTTTATATTTTCTTTTTTTACACCTGGTAAATCAACATCAATGTGATATGCAAACTCACCTTCTCTTGTATTTACCATAGGAACAAATCCACTTACACCTTCATTTGCTTTGTAGAATTTTTTTTCAAATTCAGCAATATCTTTAAATGGATCAAATCTTGTAAGTAACATAATCTTCTCCTCTTTTAAAAATACTTGATGGATTTCCTATCAAGTTGATGTAATTATAACAAATATTTTAGCACTTGTCAATACTAAGTGCTAATTTTTAGCAAATAAATATAAAGATTGCTAATTTGCGCTAGTTATAAATATAAAAGTACTACTTATTGTCAAAATATATATTGCTAAAACAATTATATAATCTTTTTTATTTGTATTAATTTGCATTTTTTCTCCTTTTTATAGGAGAAAAAATCTCCTATATTAATTTTTTTCTATTTTTATCCTAAGATAATCTGTCATTTATATAAATTCCTATTTTTTAGATATAAAAAAAGGGAGAAGAGCTAAAAGCCCTCCTCCCTTTTAAATAGATTTTTCTATTTTTTAAGCGAATTTAGTCTTTTTAGCTGTTCTTTTTCTTGCTGTTGGATCAAGTTCTCTTTTTCTTACTCTAATTGATATAGGAGTAACTTCAACAAGTTCATCCTCTTCAATCCATTCTAATGCATTTTCTAAAGACATATTTCTTGGTGGAACAAGTTTAATTGCTTCATCTGCACCAGAAGATCTAACGTTTGATTGTTGTTTACCTTTAATAGGGTTTACATCTAAATCATTAGATTTTGCATGCTCTCCAATTACCATTCCGATATAAACTTTATCTTGAGGTTTGATAAACATACTTCCTCTATCTTGTAAATTAAAAATAGAATAACCTAAAGCTTCACCATTTTCCATAGAAACTAAAGCTCCATATTTTCTACTTTCAACTACTCCAGAGTGTGGTCTAAACTCTAAGAATGAGTGGTTAAGTACACCCTCACCTTTTGTTTCTGTTAAAAACTCTGTTCTAATACCAATTAATCCTCTTGCTGGAATTTCAAATTCTAATCTTGTAGAACCTTCACCCATTGGTACCATATTTGTCATATTTGCTTTTCTTTTTCCAAGCTTTTCAATAATTGCACCTGAATACTCATCTGGAGTATCAATTACTAGGTGCTCAAATGGCTCTAATTTTACACCATTTTCTTCTTTAATAATTACTTCTGGTCTTCCAATTGAGAATTCAAAACCTTCTCTTCTCATATTTTCTGCAAGAATAGTAATTTGAAGTTCACCTCTTCCATTTACTTTAAACTTACCTTCACCTGTTTGCTCATAATTCATAGCAATATTAGTGTTCATTTCAGCTTCTAATCTTTCATTGATTTTATTAGAAGTTACAAATTTACCTTCAGTTCCTGCTAATGGAGAATCATTAACTGAAAATGTAACTGAAAGTGTTGGTTCTTCAATATGCATAGGATCTAGTGGCATTGGATCATTTAAATCACATAAACTATCTCCAACATCAATTGCTTCAAAACCGGCAACTGCACATATATCACCAGATTCTACTTTCTTAACTTCAATTCTATCAAGACCTTTAAATCCTATTAGTTTAGAAACTCTACCTTTAATTTTTTCACCGTTGGCCTTACAAAGCATTACAGTTTCACCTTGAGAGATAGTTCCATTAAAAATTCTTGCAATACCAATTTTTCCAATAAAGTTATCATAATCTAATGTAAATACTTGAAGTTGTAAACCAGTTTCATCATTTCCTTTTGGCTTTGGAACTTCTTTTAAAATTGTTTCAAATAAAGGTTTTACATCTTTCTTTTCATCTTCTAAGTCTAAAATAGCATAACCATCTTTTGCTGCTGCGTAAACTACTGGGAATTCTAATTGTTCTTCTGTAGCATCCATTTGTGCAAAAAGGTCAAATACTTCATCAACAACTCTATCTGGATCACCAGCAGGCTTGTCAATTTTATTTACTACTACGATTGGTCTATGACCTAAAGATAGTGCTTTTTTTACAACAAATTTTGTTTGAGGCATAACACCTTCTTGTGCATCAACAAGAAGTAAAACAGAATCAACCATTTTTAAAACCCTCTCAACTTCACCACCAAAATCGGCGTGACCTGGAGTGTCAATAATATTAATTCTTACACCTTCATAATCAATTGCAGTATTTTTAGAAAGAATTGTAATTCCTCTTTCTTTTTCAATATCATTACTATCCATTACTCTTTCATCTACTGCTTGGTGTGCTGAAAAAGTTCCTGATTGTTTTAGTAATTCATCTACTAATGTTGTTTTACCGTGGTCAACGTGTGCGATAACGGCAATATTTCTAATATCTCTCATTTACTCTCTTTAAAGTTAAATTTCCGCGATTATACTAAAATCTAACTTAAAGTGAGTGTAAATCTTGAAATTAAGCTTAAAAAAAATAGAAATATCTATAAAAATTAAGATCGAGTTAGTTAATTATTTTAAAGCCTAAATAGTTATATGAATTATTTTTCATATTTTATTCACTCATAATTCATAAAAGATAGATAAATTTATAAAAAATAAAAAGGCTATCAATGTTAAATTTATCTTTTAAAGCTTTAAAAGCAAATAGATTAAAAACTTCTCTTATTATCTTAAGTTTAGTTTTTTCAATAACATCAATCTTTTTAATAACTTCTATTTCAAATGGTGTTATATCAATGTACTCTTCAATGCTAAAAAGTGATGGAGATATTATTATTACTCAAAAGAATATATCTGATACTTTTTTTTCTAATGTTGATATAAAACTTCTAAAAAAACTAAAAAAGTTACAACAAGTAAAAAAAGCCTCTGCTCTTATTGTAGGTGCATCAATAGTAGAAGATTTACCAATTGTTGCAGTTTATGGTGTGACAAAAAATAGATTTAATAACTACAGATTAACTAAAGGAATTTATCCAAAAAATGGTGAAGTTTTAGTTGGTAAATCAATATTTGAAACATTAAAAAACAAAAAAGAAGTTGTAATTTCAAATAAAAAATTTAAGATTTCTGGTGTTTTTAAAAGTAAAATAGGTTTTGAAAATGGAGGGGTTGTTTTAAATATAAAAGATGCAAGTAATATATTTAATAAAAGTGCATCAATGATAATGTTAAATTGTAAAATTGATACAAATATAGATGCCTTAGTAAATAAAATAAACAAAATAGATAATAATATTCAAGCAAAATCTACTAACAATTTTGTGGATAATTATAATCAATTCAAAATTATCAAAACCTCATCAAATGTAATTTCATTTATCTCATTTTGTATGGGATTATTAACAATTGCATCAATTTTAAGTATTACAATAAATCAAAGAAAAACAGAATTTGGTATAAAAAGAGCAATTGGTATTTCAATGAAAAAAATACTACTTCAAATAATGAGTGAAAGTATTATTTTAGCAATTGCAAGTTTTATTATATCTATTTGTCTTGCAAATATAGCACTATTTTTCATAAAAAATATATCTTATTTACATGGGTATGTAAATGGTGAAATATCTATTAATATATCTATATTTATATTCATTACATCTATTTTAATAGCAGTACTTGGTTCAATTATTCCTGCATTAAATGCATCAAAAACAGATCCTATTATTTTAATACAAGGAAATAAAATATGATTAGTATAAAAAATATTTCACATAAATATGAAAAAGAGTTTGTATTAAAAAATATAAATTTAAACATAAAAAAGGGCTCATTTGTAGCAATAACTGGTGAAAGTGGAAGTGGTAAAACTACACTTTTATCTATTATTTCAACACTTTTAAAACCAACAAGTGGTGAAGTCTTATTTGAAAATATAAACTACAATAATATAAAAAATATTGACAAATTTAGACAAGAAAATATTGGTTTTATATTTCAATTTCATTATTTAATAAATTATCTAACTGTTAAAGAAAATATTCAATTAGCAAATGAAAATGCAACTGATGAAAAAATCTTAGAAATATTAAAACAATTAAAAATTGAATCTCTTATTAATTCTTATGCAAATGAGATATCAGGTGGACAAAGACAAAGAGTTGCAATTGCAAGAGCTTTAATAAATAATCCAAAAGTAATTTTTGCAGATGAACCAACGGGAAACTTAGATTCAAAGAATTCATTAAATGTTTTTAATTTATTTAAAGAGTTAATAAAACAAGGTGTAACACTTATTGTTGCAACACATGATAAAAATTTAGCAAGTTTGGCAGATATAAACATTGAGGTAAAAGATGGACAACTTTAATTTATTTATAGAAAAACAGTTTAAAATTTCAGCTGTATTTCTGTTTTTGGGACTTTTTTTTGGTATTTTATACTCTATTAATTTACTTGGATTTTTTATTGATTCAACTACATTAAATCCTGTAAATATTAGAGCAATACATATTTCACTTATGCTATATGGATTTGTTCCATTAATGCTTTCGTATTTACCTTTTTTACTTATAAACAAAGAAGTAGGCAGTACTAAAGAAGGTCTATTTTATCTAAATTTATACACTATATTTTGGTATATTTTTTTGATTTTTATGATTAATACTTTATTATTTGGAAATACAAGAGGCTTAGCATTTTACGATTTTGCTTATGAGTTAAATTTTATTTTGGCATTTGCAGGCGTATTTTATATTATTGCTTTATATAAATTTATTAAACTTTATAAAGTAAAACCAACTTGGGTAAAAGTATCTTTATATATTGTTATTGCTGCACCCTTTGCACTACTAATTTTAATGAATCCAACAATAGGACAAGTTGAAAGTACTATTAGTGGACCACATGGCGACAACACTTTAGGAATGAGTTTTGCTTTAATTCCAATTTATTATTTAATAATCAAATTTTTAAGTAAAAATGATTTCAAATCAAGATGGAATATCTTTTGGATAATACCACTTGTATTTTATATCTTATCTGTATTACATAGAACATTTATTGGGCATTTAACTTATAATCAAGAGTGGTTCTTTCAATACCTTACTCTATTTTATATTCCCCTACTTTATAGATGGTATAAAGATGCAAATATTGAAAAATATTCAAAACTTGCACTATTGATATCTATTGGTGCATTTTTATTTGTAGATGTAGAAGGAAATATACTATTTATACCAGAACTTAGATGGGTTTTTCATAGAAATGATTTAGTTATAGCACATGCTCATGTAGCAATGGGTATTGGCGTATTTTTTATGGTAATTTCAATGTTTGTTTCTTATATAAAACAGCTTCAAAAAATACACTTTTACATTTTATATTTAACAGGATTAATAGGTATTTTTATAGTTTTAACTTTAAGTGGGTTTTCACAAGCTTCTATGATTAAAGCTTCAACTTATACATTTTGGGAATTTAGAACATTTTTTGGGATTATTACATTTTTATCAATTATTGCTTTTATAAAATTCAAAACTAATTTCACACTATTGGAAAAATATAATATTTTTGGTCTTCTAAGTGATGGGTTAGGTGGAATCTTTCTAATTTTACTATCTAGTTATTTATATGCACTTTTTGGTTTTAGTTTTCAAGGTAAATATGAGTATGTGGTTTTTGCTTTTGTAAGTATGACAGGAGTAATTCATTTTCTTGCTTTTAAATATAAACAGCATGAAAATATTCTTACAAAACTTACTGTTTTTATTAGAGTATTTATAAGTTCAATATTTTTCTCTTTATATTTAGCAAAATCTCTTCATATAGTTGCACTATTAATATCTTTATTTGATATTTCTATGGTGGTATTTTATTTAGTTTATATTTATAAAAAGGAGCAATTATGCAAAAATTAGCATTGGTTTTTTTCATAGCCTTTGAACTATGTTATTATTTATTAATAGCACAAACAGGAATTGTTGAGCACTTTTCATCAAACATATTTGCAATGGCTCCTTTACCTATTGGTGGAGTTATTGGCTCAATTTTAAGTTTTGCTATAAAAATTTCTCAAAAAAATAAAATTTTTATATTTTTAACTGTTCAATTAATAGTTAGCATGTTTTATCCAAACTTAAATGCATTCTTACTTTTAATTTTAGGTATTAGTGTAGGAGCATTAGCTCCACTATTAATAAATGAGTTAAAAAAAGCATCAAATATCCAATTAGGTTTTGCTTTAGCAATCTCTTATGCACTTGGTACTTTTTTATTTACTTATGATGCAAGTAAAAGAACTGGTATTGCAATTTTATTTACTATACTTACTTTAATATCATCATTTTTTCTTGATATGAAAAAACATAAAGATTTAACTAAAAATAGTTCTAATTACTCACTTTTTATAATGGTTTTATGGATATTTTTAGATTCTTCTTTATTTGAAACATTATCAAGAGATATAGATATATCTATATGGAGAGATGGATTTAGTTTAGAAATAGCGACATTTCATATCATAGGTGTTGTATGTGCATTCTATTTTAAGATGGAAAAAGTTCAAAAAGAGCTTCTAATTATTACACTATTTGCTCTTTCTTATCTTTTCTATTTTTTACAAGAACCATTGATTTTATCAATTATATATCCATTTGTAATCTCATTTTACAATGTAGTGATACTTCAAACTATTGTAAAAAAAGATTTAAAAACATTAGGTATTTATATGGTATTTATAGGTTGGGTTGCATCTGGTGCTGGATTATTTGTAGCTTTAGAAAACTTAATTTTATATGTACCATTACTGTTTTTCATTTCATTAATAAAAATTTTAATTACACAAATTCAAAACAAGGAGATAGCATATGTATAAATTAATTATATTAGCATTTTTTGCAATTGCATTAAATGCACAAAATTTAGATTTTTCCAATGGAAAAATCTCAGCACATACTGAAGTTTTTGGAGATAGCCATATAGATCCATTTTCTGAAAATATCAATTCAACCCTTACAATAAAAGATAAGATTGATACAATAAAAGGGGAAATTTCATTAAAAACTTTATCATTACATAGTTCTAATAAAGATAGAGATGAACATATGTATAAAGTTTTACACGTAAATGATTTTGCAACAATAACTTACAAAATATCAGAAATAAGAAAAGTAGATGATGCATATGAAATTAGTGGAATATTAATATTAAATAAACAAAAAAGAATTGTTTCATCAAAAGCACAAATAGTACAAAAAAACAATCATATAATTTTAGATGGTAACTTTAATATTAAACTAACTTCATTTAATATAGAACCACCAACAATGTTCTTTTTAACAGTTAGAGATCAAATAGATATAACTTATCATTTAGATTATACAAAAGAGTAAAAGTTGAAAAAGATAATTTTATTAATAAGCTTAGTCTTTTTTGCTTATGCAAAACAGTTTCATGTTGGAGATAAAATAGGTATGTTTTCTTTACTTGATCAATTTGATGTAAAGCATACAATAGATAAAAACATAAAAACTATTATTGTTTCATTTGAAAAACAAACAGGTAAAGATGTAAATGAATTTCTAAATTCAAAAGATCCAACATTTTTAAAAGATCATAATGCAGTTTTTATAGCAAATATCTCAGGTATGCCAACTATAATAACAAAACTTTTTGCTCTTCCTAAAATGAGAGATTATAAACATAAAATTTTGCTAATTTATAACGACAGTGATACAAGATTTAAAAATGTTGAAGGAAAATCAACTTTATATAAATTAGAAAATGGTGTAATAAAACAAATTAAATTTATTACAAAAGATGATTTAGAAAAAGTTTTCAAATGAAACTTCCAAATATATCAAATTTAGATGTAACTATAAAAAATGAAGATTTGCATAATATGCAAATACTTCATCTTAGTGATTTACATATTAATAAAAAAACTTCAATTGAAACTATAAAATCTTTAGTAGATATTTGTAATAACATAACATATGATATTTTAGTAATTACAGGAGATATAAT
>NZ_PDKC01000037.1 GCF_004116495.1 Arcobacter sp. CECT 8985
CAAATATATTGATGAATAATTTAGATTTTAAAAAGGTTTTAAAAAATATAAAAAAGAGTAAAAAAAATAGTGTTAAATTAGAGTTTAATATATTTAATAATTTTATTTATGGTAATAACAGGATTAAATCAAAGAAAAAATATACATATTATGAAACAATAAAAAAATTAGTTGATATTGAAAATAATTTACAAAAAAATCCAAATTCAACAATGGATAATTATCTTTATGCAACGGCATTGTATAACTTAAGTTATTGGGGTAATTCAAACATTCTTACAACAAGTTATAGAAGTACATACTATTTTAAAGAAAAAGCAAATGAATTAAAGAAAATCAATTTATCAATTAAGCATTTTAAAAAGGCTTTAAAAACTGCAAAAAATAAAGAGTTCAAAGCAAAAATTATTTATATGCTTGCAAAGAGTGAATTAGCATTATATGATATAAATAGTGCAAAAACAGTTAATTATGATTTTACAAAAGGATATGCGTTAAAAAGAGCATTTTATTGGGATCATCAAAAAGTTTATAATAATTTTATTGTAAAAGGTTATGGAGAATATTTTAATAAATTAAAACAAAAATATTCAGATACTTCTTATTATAAACAGTTGTTAAAAGAGTGTGGAAATTTAAATTATTATTATAAAACTTCAAATACTTTAGATAAATTAAACAAAAATATTAAAAATCATAAAAATAAAATAGCTTTATTAAAAGATATTGAAAATGATGTTAAAAATAAAAAAACAAAAGAATTAAAAGAATATAATCAATTGTATATATATACATTATTAAAAGATATACCATTGACAAAAAAAACTCTTGCTTATTATAACAATATAGCTTATTATTTAATTATGAAAAGAAAAAATTACGAAGCTATATATCTTCTAGAAAAAATTATAAATAAATATCCTAAAAGAGTAGTTGCTCTTTATAATCTGGGTGATGCATATTATTCTAATTATAACTATGATAAAGCAAGAGAATATTATAAAAAATATATTGAGTTAATGAAAAAGCTTAATAAAGAAAATAAAATTCCTAAAAAAGTTTTATTAAGAGTACAAAGTAGGTAAGTTTACCACTTTGTATTTGATTTTGATTCTTCATCTTTTTTTATAAATACACCTAAGTTATTATTTTCTATTTTTCGTAACCATTTTTTTTCTTCTCTATTTGAGATGATATTTTGTTTTACTTTTGATGAATTTACTTTTTGTTTATTAATTTGTTTTTTGTTTTTTTTATTTGATTTTGACTCTTGTTTATTCTTTTGTTTTTGTTGCTGATTTTTTTGTTTTTGTTCTTGTTGTTGATCTTTGTTTTTTTGTTTTTGTTTTTGATTATTGTTTTTCTTTTGATCACTATTTTTTTGGTTTTGATTTTTATTCTGCTTTTGCTCTTTTTTATTCTGATTTTTTTTGTTTTTATTATCTTTATTATCTTTATTATTTTTCTTTTGCTTTTTTAATGCATCTTCAACAATTTTTAGATTTTGTTTTGTTTGTTCGTCTTTTTTGATTTTCAATGCTTTTTTATACATTTTTACTGCATCTTCTAATTTATTTAATTTTGTATAAGTATTACCTAAATTATGAAGTTTTTTAAATTGTAATTTATCATCAGAAGTGATTACTTTTTTATAATTTTTCAATGCCTCTTTGTATTTTCTTTCTTTATATAAAGAGTTTGCAAGATTATAATATCCTTGAGCATTTTTAGCAACTTTTTTAAATTCTTTTTCTGCTTTTGCATACTCTTTTGATTGATAAGCTTTTGTAGCATTATCGATAGTTTTAAAATCAGTAATAGAGGCATTTGCATCTGTATGAATAAAAAATATTAATAAAAATGGTAAATATCTACTTTTTGGCAATGAAGAAAAAGATATAAGTAATATAAGTAGTGCAAGTGCTAAAGGATAATAAAAAAGTTCAGTATATATTTTCAATTTTCTTTGTTTGTCTTGTTGTTTTGTAGAGTTTTTTGTAACTTGATTTATAATACTTGTAACATCATAATTGTCTAAAGTATAATTTGTAAAAGCACCATTTGTATTTAAAGATAAATCTTTTATATTTTCATTTACAGAAGTTGTTATAATTGATCCACTATTATCAGTCAAAAAATCGCCATTTTTTAGTTTTATTGGTGTTTTATTCTCTGTTCCAATAGCAATAGTATAAACACTTATCTTGTCTTTTTTTGCAGTATTTATAATTTTACTAAAATCTTTGGTATCTGTACCATCTGTTAAAATAACTAAATTTTTATGTTTTACAAATCTTAATAATTTTTTTGCAGTTTTTATTGCTACTTCTACATTAGAACCATTATCAAAAGTATATCTTTCATCAACTCTTGAAATTATTTGTTTTAATGAATCAATATCTTTTGTAAGTGGTGATAAAATATATGAATTATTTGAAAATAATATAACTCCTACTTCTTTATCTTTTGATAAATCAAGAAGTTTAAGTAATTTGTTTTTTGCAAATATAAATCTACTTGGTTTAACATCTTGTGCCAACATTGATTTTGAGATATCTACAGCTATTACATAGGAGATTTTTTCTTGTTTAATCTTTTGTTCTTTTTTATTTAAAACGGGTCTTGCTAAAGAAATAGTCATAAGTAAAATAGCTATAAAAAATAAAATAATTCTTGTGTTTTTCTTCATATGATTATTTTGAACTGTTAGTTTATCTAAAGCTTCTTTTGTAAAAAAGTTTTCAATGCTTTTTTTATTGGTAGTTAGTAAAAAAGCTAATAAAATTGTAGGAATTAGCATAAAAAATAGTACGTTAGGGTATAAAAATTCCAATGTATTACTCCTTTTTGTAAATCTAATTTTATTAAAGCTTTAGTAATAGTTAGATAAAATCGCATTAAATTATATTTTCGGAGTAGAATTAATGGAATTTAACGCAAACAAAGTTGATGAAGCTAATGCAGTAATTTCTGCAACAGTTGCAAAAGACTTAATTGAAAAAAACTTAGACAAAGTAGCTAAAGAAGCTGCAAAAACACTTGATATTCAAGGTTTTAGAAAAGGGAAAGTTCCTGTGTCTGTAGTTAAACAAAGATATGCTGATAAGTTACAGCAAGATGCTGAAGGTGATGCAGTAAGAGAAATTTTAACAAATGCATTAGCAGAGTTAAAAATCAATAATGAAGATTTAGTAGGTGAACCTTCATTTAGTAAATTTGATAAACAAGAAAATGGTGATATCGAAATTGAAATTAAAGTTGCTTGCAAACCAGAAGTTGACTTAGGTGATTATAAAGCTTTAATCCCAACAGTTGAAGATAAACAAATCAGTGATAAAGAGATTGATGAGAGATTAGAAGAAATGTCAAAAGCTTCTGCTCCTTTAGAAAAAATCAAAAGAAAAAGAATGGTAAGAGACGGTGATTTTGCTGTTATTGATTTTGAAGGTTTTGTTGATGGTGTTGCATTTGAAGGTGGTAAAGCTGAAAAGTATCCATTAGAAATTGGTTCTAATTCATTTATCCCAGGATTTGAAGAACAAATCATTGGTATGAAATATGATGAGCAAAAAGATGTAACAGTTACTTTTCCAGAAGAGTACCAATCAAAAGAATTAGCAGGTAAAGAAGCAGTATTTAAAGTTACTTTACATGAAATTCAAGAAAAAACAGCAGCTGAAATCGATGATGAATTTGCTAAAAAAATGTTACCACAAGAAGAAAATGCAACAGTTGAGACTTTAAAAGAAAAAATTAAAGAACAACTTAAAAATGCAGAAATGGGTAAATATTATAGAGAAGAGTTAAAACCTCAATATTTAGATACTTTAGTAGAAAAAGTTGATTTTGCATTACCTTCAACTGTTGTTGAACAAGAAGTAAATTTTGCTTTAAATAATAAAGTAAAAACTATGACTGAAGAAGAAATCAAAGGTTTACAAGAAGATGCTTCTAAAGTAGAATCTATGAGAGATGAATTAAAAGAAGATGCTGAAAAATCAGTAAAAGCTACATTTATTGTTGATGCATTAGCAAAAGCTGAAGGTGTAGATGTAACAGATCAAGAAGTTACTCAAGTTATCTATTATGAAGCAATGCAAATGGGACAAAATCCACAAGATGTATTAAAACAATATCAAGAAGCTGGATACCTACCAGCAATTAAAATGTCTATGATTGAAGATAAAGTTATCACAAAATTATTAGACGAAAAATTAGGAAAATAAAAAATCTAATAGGATATAAATATGAGTTATATACCATACGTAGTTGAAAAAAGTGGTAGAGGTGAAAGAAGTTATGATATATATTCTAGACTTCTAAAAGATAGAATTATCATGTTAAGTGGTGAAATAAATGACCAAGTAGCTTCAACAGTTGTTGCTCAACTTCTATTTTTAGAAGCTGAAGATCCAGAAAAAGATATTTATCTTTATATCAACTCTCCAGGTGGAGTTATTACAAGTGGTATGTCAATTTATGATACTATGAATTATATTAAGCCTGATGTTTGTACTATTTGTATAGGACAAGCTGCTTCAATGGGAGCATTTTTATTAAGTTCTGGAGTAAAAGGAAAAAGATATTCTCTTCCTCACTCTAGAATTATGATTCACCAACCACTTGGTGGAGCACAAGGACAAGCTACAGATATTCAAATCCAAGCACAAGAGATTCAAAGAATGAAAGATAGTTTAAATGGAATTATTTCTGAACAAACTGGGCAACCTTTAGAAGTTATTGAAAAAGATACTGATAGAGATAATTTTATGAGTGCAGATGAAGCTTGTACATATGGATTAATAGATAAAGTAATAACAAGTCATAAGTAAGTGATAAAATGATTAGAGAAGTTATAACATATCCAAATAAGCTACTTCGAACTAAATCTAAAGATGTTGAAGTTTTTGATGAAGAACTTCATACTCTTTTAGATGATATGTATGAAACTATGATATCAGAAAATGGAGTAGGGCTTGCAGCAATTCAAGTTGCTATTCCATTAAACGTATTAATTATTAATCTTCCAAATGAACAAGATATTCAAGATAAAGAAGATTTAATTGAAGCTATAAATCCAGTAATTACACATAAAGATGGTGTTCAAGTTAATTTTGAAGGTTGTCTTAGTGTACCAGGATTTACAGAAGAGATAAAAAGAGCAAAACATATTATTATAGAATATTTTGACAGATTTGGAAACAAAAAAACAGTTGAAGCAGAAGATTTTATTGCTGTTGCATGGCAGCATGAAATGGAGCATTTAACTGGACATTTATTTATCGAAAATCTATCAATTACAAAAAGAAAAAAATTTGAAAAAGATTGGAAGAAAAAGTTAAAATCTAATTAGATTTTCTTTCTTCTAATTTACAAACTTGTGCATTAGATTATAAATCATAACAGCAATTAATGTATTTGCTCCTAGCCAAATTCCCCAAAATAATATTTTTTCAAATTTTGTAACAAAGATATCTTTATATCTAATAGGTGAACTTAAAAATGCTAACACAACAAAAATAACACTAGCTACAATCAAAGATGTTTTGTTAAATGAAGATAAAAGCACTAAAACAAAATTAATAAATGGAACAAACAAACTAATTGCAAAAAATTTGCCGTATTTTTTTCTATTTTTATCACCCTCAAAATATCCAACCATATGACCACAATTTGGACATATAGTTCCTATTCTTGATAAAATTTCATGTTCACACTCTGGACATTTAATTAATGACATAAATTTTCCTATTTAAAAAGTAATTAAAATATTACTCTTTAAATATTTTAAAAAAATAAAAAATAGAATTAGTTTTTTAAATTTATGAATCAAAATTTTTTTTGATTTGCACTATGTAAAATTTGATTTGCAATAATTGAGTTATTCTTTGCAATTTCATTTGTTGTATATGCAATCTTTGTATTTATATCTATTTTGTTATTTAAATTTAAAATCTTTTCATTTATTTTTTTTATTGATTCTTGTTCATCTTCGGAGTTTGTTGTTACTTCTTTTATATATTTTATAGTTTCATTGATATTTGTATTTAGATTTTCATATCCTAAAATCATCTCATTTGAGATCTCTTTACCTTCATTTGCTTTATTTGTAGCTTCTTCAACTATATTTTTTATTTCATTTGCAGCTGTTGCGCTTTTATTAGCAAGGTTTCTAACTTCTTGTGCAACTACTGCAAAACCTTTACCAGCTTCACCTGCTGTTGCTGCTTCTACAGCTGCATTTAATGATAAAATATTTGTTTGAAATGCTATTTGATCAATTGTAATAATTGCGCTATTTATGTCTTTTACTTTTTCATTTATCTGTTCAATAGAGTTATTTGTTTTATGTGCCAAATTCTCTCCATTTGAAGCATATTTACTTAAATCTTCTGCAAGATTTGACATACTGTTTGTATTTTTAAATATTTCATTGATTTGAACTGTTATTGTTTGTATGTCATTTGTTGTTTCACTTATACTTGTTTTTGTATAGTTTGATGTGTCATTTAGTTTTTTTACATTATTTAATAAATCATTTGACGATGAAATAATAGTTTGTCCATTTTTTTTATTCTCTTTTAACATATTTATTATGGCATCTTTTAAATTATTAATTGAGTTTACCATACTATAAAACTCTCCATTCTTATCTATAGAATCAATCTTTATGTTATTTGTATAGTCATAATTTGTATAATTAGTAAGTTGAGTATTTATTATTTTATAATTATTTTTTGTTTTTGAAATCATATCATTTACACTATTTTTAAACTCTTCAAGAGATTTATTTGAGGTTTGTTGTTTGATTATATTTGAAAATATTCCACTTTTTAAATTATTCATTATTATTTTTGCTTCATTAATTAGTAATTGTTCTTCTTGTATTTGTTCTTTTTTCTTCTTTTCTCTTATATCAATAATATCTTTTATCTTTGAGTATTCACTTGCAAAGTTAGTATTAGTCTTAAATTTTGTATTTGGGTTATCCATATCTTTTAAAAAGTCAATAAGTTTTGAAGAGAGTTGTTTACCATTTTTTCGTTCATCTAATTCATGAAAAATCAATGCAATTGCAATTATAATTTGTATAGTTTTAGCAGTATTATTTTCTGTAAATAATAGTGCATTGAAAGGTAGAATCAGTATTCCAATATAGTGAATTATTGTCATTCTAAAATATAGTGATTTTATTTTTGTCATTTTATTACTCCTTTATTTGAAAGTATAATAAAATAGGACAAATTTTGTATTGATTATAATCAATGAAAAGAGTAAATTAAAATCTACTCTTTATTATTATTTCAATTTATGAAGTATAGATATTAATTCATTTGAAACATTTATTAATTCATTTGTTGCATCAACAGTATCTTTTGCACTATCACCACTTTTAATTGCATTTTCTGATACATTAGTCATATTGTGTGTTACTTCATTTACCCCTTGGCTTGCTTGAAGTGCAGTACTTGAAAGATCATCTGAAATCTCTTCTTGTTCTTTCATTGATTTAGATATATTTGTAGACATAGAAGTTATATCTTCAATTTTTGTATCAATATTATGAATTAATTCCAATGAACTTTTTACTAAAGTTTGAATAAATTCAATTGCACTTGTAATATCTTTTGCTGCTGCATCTGAACGATTTGCAAGATTTCTTACTTCTTGTGCAACAACTGCAAAACCTTTACCAGCTTCACCTGCCGTTGCTGCTTCAACTGCAGCATTTAATGAAAGTATATTTGTTTGAAATGCAATTTGTGTGATTATTTTAATTGTTTCACCAATTTTTTCAGACTCTTCATTTAATTTTACTATTGCTTGAGTTGTCTGTTTTGATTGCTCCCTTGCTTCTTTTGTAATAATTTCTGCTTCTTTTGAAGTAGATGTTATTGAAGTAATAGAAGATAACATCGCTTCTATTTTTTCTGATAAATTTGAAACGGCTTCATTTATTTGTGTGATAGATTCAGTGATTTTTTGTGAACTATCTTTAGTGATTTCTGCACCTTCTGACATTGAAGCTGATGCTTCTGAAAGATGATTTAAAGATGAAGTTAATTTTTTTACATTTTCATCAATTTGATATATCATCTCTTTTCTATTTGTTATATCAACTGCATATTTTACTACTTTAAAAGGCTTGCCCTCTGTATCAAAGATAGGATTATATGAAGCTTGTATCCAAATTCTTTTGCCATTTTTACCTAATCTTAAATATTGCCCAGTAGAAAAAATTCCTTTATTTAAATCTTCCCAAAATTTTATATATTCTTTTGAATTTTTGTATGAATCTTCACAAAACATACTGTGGTGTTTTCCTTGAATTTCATCTAGTGAATACCCAAGCGTATCTAAGAAATTTTTGTTTGCATCTAAAATAATTCCATTCATATCAAATTCAATCACTGCTTGTGATCTATTAATTGCATCTATTTGACCTTTATAATCAAGGTTTTGTATTCTTAACTCAGTTATATCTTGAGCAAATTTTATTATTTCATAAACTTTACCATTTTTATTTTTTATTGGGATATAAGATGCTTGAATATATATTGGTTCTTTATTTTTCTTAATTCTTTTAAATCTAGCAGTTTGTGTATTACCTTCATTTAAAGCTTTCCAAAAATCTTTATATTCTTGAGAATTTTTATATGACTCAATACAAAAAATGCTATGATGTTTTCCTTTAATTTCTTCTAGTGAATAACCTACAGCATTTAAGAAATTGTTATTAGCTTCTATGATTGTGCCATCAGGATTAAAAGAAATAATTGCATAATTTTCTTCAATTGCAGTCAATTTTGCTTTCTCTTTTTCTGTTTTAAAAAATGACATCTTTTCTCCTTTTTATAAATATGAAAACATTTTAGTATGAGAATATCACACAAAAGTATCATTTTTGTTTAATTTTTATAATAAAATTAGTTTAATTATTATTTAATTATATAAATAATATTATAAATTATTTTAAAATATGGATAAATAATGAAAATAGTAAAATCAGCAACGTTGCAAACAATAGATACAAAAAGTGTAGATGTAGAAGCAACATTTACAAATGGACTTCCTTCTTTTACAATTGTTGGCTTAGCTTCTAATATAATTCAAGAATCAAGAGATAGAGTAAAATCAGCTTTATTAACAAATGAATTTAAATTTCCAGCAAAAAAAATAACAATAAATCTATCACCTTCTGAAATTCAAAAAAGTGGAACACATT
Source organism: Arcobacter sp. CECT 8985 (assembly GCF_004116495.1). GTDB lineage: Bacteria > Campylobacterota > Campylobacteria > Campylobacterales > Arcobacteraceae > Malaciobacter. Next base: position 9,227 of record NZ_PDKC01000037.1, read on the forward strand.
TTGATTTAGCAATTGCACTTATTATTGCGCTTTATGAGTCAAAAGTAGAGTTTAACAATTATTATGTTTTTGGAGAATTAAGTTTAGATGGTAAGATAAAAGATTGTAGTAGTATATTTCCAATAGTATTATCTTTATCAAAACAAAATTTATTAAAAAATGTAGTTGTTTGTCCTAAAAGTGCAAAAAAATTATCTAAAATACCAAATATAAATATATATAGTGTAGATAAACTATCAGATGCAATTGATTTTTTTAAATTTGACAATAAAGATAAATATAAATTTGAAAATCAATCATTTGATTATAAAAAATTAGTAGTTGAAAACATTCCTTATTTTTATTTAACTGATTATGAACTAGATTTTAATGAAGTAAAAGGACAAGAATATGCAATCAATGCAGCTTTGATTGCTGTTGCTGGGAATCATAATATATTATTTGAAGGTAGTGCTGGTTGTGGTAAATCAATGATAAGTAAAAGGCTAAAATATATTATGCCTCCTATGAATTTAGAAGAGATACTTGAAAAAGCAAAATTACAAGCTTTGGATTTTAAGCCAATTGATTTTTCTCCTACTAGAGTTTTTAGATCTCCACATCATAGTTCAACAAAATCATCAATATTTGGTGGAGGAAGTGGAAATAGTGCAAAAATAGGTGAAGTAGCTCTTTCAAATAGTGGTATTTTATTTTTTGATGAATTACCTCATTTTTCAAAAAGTACATTAGAAGCATTAAGAGAACCACTTGAAGATTACAAAGTGTTAATAAGTAGAGTAAATTCTAAAATTATATACGATACTAAATTTCTTTTTGTAGCAGCAATGAATCCATGTCCATGTGGAAATTTACTTTCAAAAGTAAAAGAGTGTAGATGTAGTGATCTTGAAATACAAAGATATAAAAATAGATTATCTGAACCATTACTTGATAGAATAGATTTGTATGTATCCATGCAAGAACCTACAATGAATGATAAAAATACAAATGATTCAAGAACTCTTCATAAAAAAGTAATTGATGCTTTTATTATACAAAAAAATAGAAAACAAGAGAACTTAAATGGCAAACTATCAGATAAACAAATAAAAAAATATTGCAAATTAGATAATCAAAGCGAAACTATTTTACAAAAAGCAATTGCAAATTTCAATCTTTCTTTTAGAAGTATAAATAAAGTTCTAAAAGTTGCAAGAACAATTGCTGATTTAAATGCAAATGAACATATTTCAAAACAAGATTTAATGCAGGCTTTAAGTTATAGAAGAAGATAAGGTATTTAAAACTTTTAAACACAAAAATGGTATTATATAAGTTAAATTAAAAGCTAAAAAAGCTTGAGGAGAATAAATGACAAAATGTGGTTATGTATCTGTAGTTGGAAGACCAAATGCAGGTAAAAGCTCACTTTTAAATTGGCTAGTTGGTGAAAAACTTACTATGGTTTCACATAAAGCTAATGCAACAAGAAAAAGATCAAATATAATTGTAATGCACGAAGATGATCAAATTATATTTGTTGATACACCAGGACTTCATGAAACAGAAAAATTATTAAATCAATTTATGTTAGATGAAGCCTTAAAAGCTATGGGTGATTGTGATTTGATACTGTTTTTAGCACCTGTTACAGATAAAATCACACACTATGAAAGCTTTTTAGAAAAAAATAAAAAAAATGTAAAACATATTCTTCTATTAACAAAAATAGATTTTGTTTCAAATAAAGAAGTTTTAGAAAAGATGCAAGAGTATGAAAAATATAGTGATAGATACGAATCAATTATCCCTGTATCAATCAAAAAAGCAACAAGCCATGCTGATATTTTAGATGATGTTGTAAAACATCTTCCAGAGCACCCATATTTATTTGATCCTGAAATTATGACAACTCAACATTTAAGAGATATCTTTAAAGAGTTTATTAGAGAATCAATCTTTGATAATATTTCAGATGAAATACCATATGAAACTGATGTTATCATTCAAAAAGTTGAAGAAAAAGAAGATCTTGATGTTGTAAAAGCAACAATTGTAGTTCAAAAAAGTACACAAAAAGGTATGATTATTGGAAAAGGTGCAACTGCAATAAAAAGAATAGGAAAAGATGCGAGATTGAAAATAGAAAAATTAACAGGCAGAAAATGCTTCTTAGAACTTTTTGTATCAGTAAAAAAAGGTTGGACAAAAGATAAAAAAGGTTTAAAAGACCTTGGTTATGATGTAACTTTATAATCTTTTTAGTAAGAATAATCTCTCTTCTTACTAAAATTAAAAATTTCTCAAAAAAAACTTCTATTTATGACTAATTTAAATAAAAAATATTTTATAATTGTTATGTTTAATTAGTTATGTGTATCTAAAGTTATTTAGAGACGATGTTTTACAAAAAGTAAAACGCCATGATTGTATTTATAAGAGGAAAATTAAAATGCAATTATCAGTTATCTATGAATTACGAGCAAATAATGTTAAAGAAGAGCATATTGAAACAATAATGCAAAAAGTTGAAAATAGACTCTCAGAAGAAAATATTGATATCGAACTTCAAAAATTAGGCTATCCAAAAATATTCACAGTTGATTATGACGATTATGATGAGTATAATTATGATGATGAAGATGATGATAAATATTAATTTTATTACAATTAAAAACTTAGTTTTCAGGATTTCCACCTGAAAACAATATTTTATTTTCTTTGAAAAATTTTAAGTATTTATTCTAATAGATATTTTAGAATTTTAAAGATGAAAAATTTAGTATACTTTCTTGAAACTTTTCTAAAAAGAGGAAATATATGAAAGTAGAAAAACAAAATAAAACTACAATTAAAACATTAAGTGATTTAGCTAAAGTTACAGATTATTCATTAATGAATAATCTAAATTGTGATTTAGAAGCTACATCAGATGGGGAAGATTATTATCCAAGAGAAGTTTTTTCTGGTCATTTTGTACCAGTTAAGCCAACACCTATGCAAAATCCAGAATATATTTCACATAGTAAAACTCTTTTTAACCAATTGGGTTTTGATGAAAGTTTTGCAAAATCAGATAAATTTATAAGTATGTTTTCTGGTGATTTATCAAATTTACCTGAATCTATGAGTAAAGTTGGGTGGGCAACTGGTTACGCACTTTCTATTTATGGCAAAGAGTATTATGAACAATGTCCTTTTCAAACAGGAAATGCTTATGGAGATGGAAGAGCAATCTCTGTAGTTGAAGTTGTAAATGATGGTAAAAGATGGGAAATGCAACTTAAAGGTGCAGGGAAAACACCATATTGTAGAGGTGCAGACGGAAGGGCAGTTTTACGATCAAGTGTAAGAGAGTTTTTGGCACAAGAGCATATGTATGGTCTTGGAGTGCCAACATCTAGATCTTTAAGTTTGATTACTTCAAAAACACAAAAAGTTACAAGACCTTGGTATCAAGAAGATTCTAATTCTTTTAATCCTGATATTATGGTTTCAGAAAATATTGCAATTTCTACAAGAGTTGCTCCTTCTTTTTTAAGAGTTGGACAATTAGAACTTTTTGCTCGTCGTGCACGTAAAAATGAACATTCAAAAGCAAAAGAAGAGTTAGAAAAGATTGTTTTACACATAATAAAACGAGAATATAATGATGAAATAAGTGACTCTTTGAGTTTAGAACAAAAAGTTATAGTTTTAGCACAAGAGTTTTGTCATCGTTTGACAAAACTTGTAGCAAATTGGCTAAGAGTTGGATATTGTCAAGGGAATTTTAATAGTGACAATTGTGCAGTGGGCGGATTTACTTTAGATTATGGCCCATTTGGTTTTACTGATATTTTTGATCCTAATTACCAATCTTGGACAGGAGGAGGGCAACATTTTGCTTTTTATAATCAGCCAGTTGCAGCACAACGTAATTTTGGCTCTTTTTGTGAATCATTAAAACAATTACTTTTATCTGATGAAATTGCATTAAAAAAACTAGATAATATTAAAAATAATTTTTCAAAAGTAATGGAAAAAGAAGTTAAACAAATGTGGGCTAATAAGCTTGGATTAGAAACATTTGATTCTGAAATTTTTGATGAGTTAGAGTATTTAATGTGTCAAACAGTTGTAGATTATACTATTTTTTTTAGAGAATTATCAAATATACCAAAAAGTATTGAGAGTTTAAAAAAAAGTTTTTATAAAGATATAACACTAAATAATCAACTTCAAAATAGATGGTCAAACTGGCTTGAAAATTGGAGATTAACTATAAATACAAATAATATACTTAATAAAGATGAAATGTCTTCTAATTTTTATGAAGAGTTATCAAAACAAATGAAACAAATAAATCCAAAATATATATTAAGAGAGTGGATTTTAGCACCAGCTTATAAAAATGCACAAGAAGGTGATTACTCCTTGATAAAAGAACTTCAAGAAATTATGATTAAGCCTTATGATGAACACTCAGATGAAATTGAAAAAAAATATTATAAATTAAAACCAAGAGAGTTTTTTAATATGGGTGGAATATCACATATGAGTTGCTCTTCTTAAAAGAAGAGTAAACTCATTAACTATATATATCAACTAACAAAATAAATCTACTATAAATCAAAAAAATATCTTAAAATAATTAAAATGTGATTTAGTGGAGAGACGTTATGAATGATTTTGCTGTAATAGGTGCAGGAATAGGTGGAGCTTTGAGTTCACTTTTTCTAAATGAAAAATATAAAACTACCTTATTTGAAAAAGAGCCTTATTTAGGTGGTTGCTCTTCTACTTTTAAAAGAGGTAGATATTATTATAACAGTGGTGCTACTACTTTTGCAGGTTATGAAAATGGCAAATATTTATATGAATTTCTTAATAAATACAACATTGATTTTGAAAAAAAACATCTTGATTCTTCACTTACAGTATTATATAAAGATAAAAAAATAAAAAGATTAAGAGATTTTAATAATTTTATTGAGGAGATAAATTCTGCTTTTTATCATCAAAAAAATCAACATTTTTATAAACTAATATTAGATATAAATAAGAAGTTTTTTCAAATTAATAATTACTATTACTCAAATAAAAATTTTTATTCAAAAATAAAATCACTTTTTTCATTCAAAGATTTATTAATAGCTTTTTATCCTTATTTATTTGAAAAAGCAGATACGTTTATAGATGAGTTTTTTGATGGTATATCAAAAGATTATTTAAATTATATAGATAACCAAGTTTTAATTGTGGCACAAGCAAAAACAAATGAAGTGAATTTTTTAACTTGTGCTTTAGCTTTGGGATATCAGTTTGTTGATAACTATTATGTAGTTGGAGGAATGGGGTCAATATTTGAATCAATTGAATCAAAACTTGAAGATGTAAAAAAATCAGAATTTATTGAAAAAATAGAGAGAAAAAATGATACTTTTATTATACATTCAAATAAAAACAGATTAAAAACAAAAAATCTTGTATTAAACTCTTCACTTTTTGATAGTGCAGAGTTATTTGATGATAAACAGATTTTAGATTATATTAATTCATATGAAAAATTTGATTTGGGTACATCTGCATTTATGGTTTATATGAAAATAGATTCAAATAAAAATTTTGACCATCATTACCAAATAATATTAGAGCAAAAATTAAAATATACTATTTCAAACTCTATTTTTGTATCATTTGCAGATATTGATGATGAAAAGATGAAAGGTAGTATTACTATTTCAACACATACTAAAAATGAATTTTGGAGTACAAATACAAAAGAAAAAAAACAAGAGTTAATGGATATAATAAAAGCTATTGTGTGTAATTATTTAAATATTGATGAAAGTGAAATCATCAAATGTTTTGCTGCAACTCCATATACTTTTAAAAGATATATAAATAGAACAAGTTTAGGTGGAATTGCTGTTAAATATAATAATTACGTATATAAACTTCCTTCAAATGATACTCCAATAAAAGGCTTATATAATGTAGGTGATACTACATTTGCTGCACAAGGTTGGCCTGGAGTTATGATGGGTGTTAGAAATTTGCAAAGGTTAATATGCGACATATAGAATTACAAATTAGATTGAAAGATTGGTTTTTTATTTTTATAATTGCACTTTTTTTCTCTTCACTATTATCTATTTATAGTTATTATTTATTAGGTGAAAATATAATTAATTCAGTCTTTTTTGGCTTATTATTAGGTTTTGATATTTTTATATTTTCAATGTCTTTTATAACATATCTAAACAATTATATTTTGCCAAAATTATCAAAAAAATATTGGTTATTTCTTGCTATAACTTTTTCATATTTATCTGGTTTTTTAGGAACCTTACTTACATATTATTTATGTGAATTATTTAAAATAAGTATGCTTGATAAATTTGAAAATAATTATATGGTATTTGCAGTTTTTATTGGTTTTTTAACATATTTTGTTGCTGCTTTATTGTATCAATTTGTAAAAATGAACAATAAAAAAGAGTACAGTGAAAGACTACTTATTGATAGTAGATTAAAATCATTACAAAGACAATTAAATCCTCATTTTTTATTTAATAGTTTAAATTCTCTTGTTGAATTAGTTCATATTGATGTAAATAAAACTGAAGATAATTTAATGCAGCTTTCAAAATTTTTAAGAGAAAGTATGAATGAAAAAGCTTTAAATAGTTTAAAAGTAGAATTAGATAACCTACAAAGATATGTTTACTTAGAGAATGTGCGATTCTCAAATAAGATAGTTTTACATATAAATATTAATAAAGAGTATTTTGATTATAAAATACCAAAGTTTTCAATACAATTATTAGTTGAAAATGCAATTAAACATGGTTTTTTAAAAAGTAATGAGTCTTTAAATATATATATTGATATATATAAAAATAGTAAATTAGAGATTTTAGTACGAAATGATGGTAAAGAGGTAAAAAGTAGTAAATTTGGTATTGGATTAACAAACTTAAAAGAGAGATTAACTATTTTGTGTAATGGAAAGATTGAATTAATTGATAAAAAAGAGCCAACATATAAATTAACAATAGGAAAATGCAATGAAAATATTAATAATGGATGATGAAGAGTTAGCAATAAAAAGATTATCAAGATTCCTAGATGAGCTAAATTATACTTATGAAGTTGCAAATAATTTAAATGAATTTAATGAATTAGAACAAAATTGTAACTTTGATGTTTATATCTTAGATATTAATATGCCAGATATTAATGGTTTGGATTTGGCACAAGATATTTTTTCTAAAAATGCAAATGCTTTTATTGTTTTTCAAACTGCATATGAAGAGTTTGCACTTAAAGCTTTTAAACTAGGTGCAATTGATTATTTACTAAAACCTTTTACAAAAGAAGAATTAGATGTAAGTATAAAAAGAGCAATCTCTTATTCTAGTGAAAATAAATCTATTAAATTTTTGACTAAAAATGGAGATGAAGCATATTTATTAAAACCAGAAGATATTGTATATATTCAAGCAGATTTAAATGAAGTTATTTTTAGAACAAAAACAGGTTTTTCTTATTACAGTAAAAAGATTTCTGATATGCAAGATTTATTAAAAGGTTTTAATTTTTTTAGAGTACATAGATCATATATAATTAATTTAGACTATATTAAGAGCATGAAAACTCAAGAACAAAGTAAAATAGAATTTTTCTTTGTTGATATAAAAGATACAGTAACATCAAGTAAAGATGGTGCGAAAAAATTCAGAGAACATATAGAAAGATAAAAGGAGTAACTTTATGGATGCAGTTTTAACTATTGCAGGTTCAGATTCTTGTGGGGGTGCAGGAATCCAAGCAGATCTAAAAACTTTTGAGGCCTTTAAATTATTTGGCACATCAGTTATTACTGTTTTAACAGCTCAAAATACAACTGGGGTAAAAGATATCTATGAAGTTGATGAGAATTTTGTAAAATCTCAAATAGTTTCAATTCTTGAAGATTTTGATATAAAAGCTATAAAAGTGGGGATGCTTTATAATAAAAATATTATCAAAGTAGTAAAAGATGAGATTAAAAATTTAGGTATACCAATAGTTTTAGATCCAGTTTTTGTATCAAAAGCAGGATCACCATTATTAGAAACAGAAGCAATAAATGAATTAAAAGATTTTTGTCAATATGCTAAAGTTATTACACCAAATATGTATGAGGCTAAGCAGTTATTTGATTATAATGAAAATGAAGATCATGACTTAAATAAGTTAAGAGAATTAAAAACAAATGTATTGGTAAAAAAGCATAAAAAAGTGATTAATGGTATGCAATATTGTATTGATTATTTATATACTAAAAATGATATAAAATCATTTCATTCTGCATTTTTAGAAACAAATAATTTACATGGAACTGGTTGTACTTTATCTTCAGCCATTGCTGCAAACTTAGCTTTAGGAAAAAGCTTAGAAGATGCAATTAGAATATCAAAAGAGTATGTATTTGAAGCTATTTCAAAAGCACCAAATTTAGGTAAAGGAAATGGCGTAATTAATCATAAAGTTTTTTCTTAAGATAAAAAGACATATTATTTGTACTAATTATTTATTTTAGATGTTATAATTAAAGAAAATAAAGGATTTTAATATGTTATTGGCTGTATCTAGTTGTTTATTGGGGAATAATGTAAGATATGATGGTTCAAATCAAATGAACAGATTTATATTAAAGACATTGAGTGAATATGCTACATTTACAAGTTTTTGTCCTGAAAATTTGGCACTAGGTACACCAAGAGAGACTATTAGAATTACTAATGATGATGAATTAAAGCTTTCAACAGTATTTTCAAAAGAAGATGTTACCAAAAAAGTATTTGATGCTTCAAAAAAAGAGATTGAAAATATAAAAAAAGAACCCATCTGTGGAATAATCTTAAAAGCAAAGTCACCAAGTTGTGGGTTAGGAAGTACAAAATATTATGTAAATGGAATGCCACAAGGTAAAAAAGATGGTGTATTTGCAGCTATGTGTAAAGATGAGTTTAAATATATAGCAATAGAAGAAGAAGCTAGATTAAATGATCCTTGGCTAAGAGAAAATTTCATAATGCAAATATTTGCATATGATGATATGAAAAAATTAGAAAAAAACATCATAAAATTTAATGAAATTGTAGAATTTCACTCTTCATACAAATATCTACTTCATGCAAAAAATGAGAAAATTTATAGGGAACTTGGAAATATTGTTGCAAATCATGATCAGAAAAGTCTAGAAGAAGTAGTAAAAGATTATAGCGAACTTTTTGTTCAAGCAATTGCAACAAAAAGTAAAATAAGCAAAACTGTAAATGTACTTGAACATATGGCAGGTTTTTTTAAAAAAGAGTTAACAAATGATGAAAAAATCGAGTTACAAGAACTAATAAAACAATATAAAGAAAAAATTATTCCATTAATTACAGTAATTGCATTAATAAAAATTTTGAGTGTAAAATATGATAAACAATTTTTATTAAAACAAAAGTTTCTTCATCCTTATCCAGATAAATTAGCATTAAGAAGTGATGTGAAAAGTGGAAAATAAAAAAACAATACTTTGGTTTAGAAGAGATTTAAGAGTTGATGATTCAATGCTTTTATCTATAAAAGTAGATGAGGTCTTGCCTATATTTATATTTGATAAATCTATTTTAAATTCACTTGATAAAGATGATAGAAGAGTTGATTTTATTTTCAAACAAATAAAAAGTTTAAAATTTTCTTTGCAAAAATTAGGATTAGATTTAGTTATATTTTATTCAAATATTTTAGATGTTTTTGAATATCTAAAAACTCTTGGATATAGTGAAGTTTATGCAAGTATTGATTATGATAAATATGCAATCTCAAGAGATCTTGATGTTGAAAAAATCATTTCTTTAAAAAGGTTAAATGATAGTTATATCTATGATACAAATGAAATTTTAAAAAGTGACGGGTCTTCATATGTTGTTTTTGCAGCATATTATAAAGTTGCAAAATTTGTTTATACAAAAGAGCATGCATTAAAATATGAGTTTGCAAATAGTAAATTAAGTGAATTTTCTAATAAAGATAAAATCATTGAAATAAAGAATAAAAAACTTATATTAAAATCTTTTGATATAAATTCAATTGGTTTTAGAAATAATGATATTATTTATGAAAATCCAAATATAAAAGTAAAAAAATTAAAACAAAAAATCTCTTCTTATATAGAAAAAAGAGATTTTCTTTATGAAAATGTAACTTCAAATCTTAGTTTGGATATTCGTTTTGGAACAATAAGTATAAGAGCCGTTTTAAGGGAACTAATCAATTTAAAAAAACAAGGTTTTGAAACAGAAGGTTTTTTTAGGCAATTAGTTTTTAGAGATTTTTATGCATATTTACTTCATAATTTTCCAAGTTTGCATACTGATGATTTTAAAAAATATGTACCTTATGAGTTTAATGAAAGTTATTATAAAAGTTTTATAAATGCAAAAACAGGTATTCCTATTATTGATGCAGGTATAACTCAACTTATTACAACTGGATATATGCATAATCGTGTACGAATGATAGTTGCTAGTTTTTTTTGTAAACATCTTTTACTTCCTTGGCAAAAAGGAGAAAATTTTTTTGCAAAATATCTAATGGATTATGATGCTGCTTCAAATATTTTATCTTGGCAATGGAGTTCAAGTACTGGAATTGATGCCCAACCATATTTTAGAATATTTAATCCATATTCTCAAAGTAAAAAATTTGATAAAGATGCTATTTATATTAAAAAGTATTTACCTTTTTTAGATGATATAAAAGCAAAAGATTTACATGATGAAAGTTTTTTATTTAATAATGAAATAAAAAACTATAATAAACCTATTGTAAATCATAAAAAAGCAAGGCAAACTTTTTTGGATAAAGTTATTAAATAATTTATTTAATTATTTTATGTTAAGCTTTTTACATGGAAAAGTTTAAAGTAGAAAATTATGAGTTTTTAGTATTTTATTTTGAAGTCGATGAACAAATAAGAAAGAATTTAATAAAGAAGTTTATTTTCTGTCAATTAAAACTTCAAAATATAAAAGATTATAAAAAATATAATCTGTTTTATGTTTATGTAAAAGAGTTAAAACAGTATCAAGTAGTATTATATTTAGATATTTTGCCTTTTTTATTTTTAGAAAGAAATATTAAAAATGGTATTGAGGTATTTGTTTATAATTC
>NZ_PDKC01000038.1 GCF_004116495.1 Arcobacter sp. CECT 8985
AATTTATATTGCTTTATCAATTTTTATTGCTTTATACCAATTAAAATTAAATGGTTACTACTTTCAGTTTTTTAGTCACTATAATCTAAAATGGACAAACAATGTAAACTGGACTCTTGGCTTTTTAACTCAAACTTTTATACTTCTATTTCCATTTAGTTTTTTTAAACCAAAAAAAAATACATTTATATATAAAATGTTATTAGGATTAATAATAATAAATACTTCTATTGCTATTTTTTATCTTGGAGCATTAAAATATGATGATATTAAGTTATTTACTAAATATACAGATATTTTAGCTTTTACAACAATTCCTGTACTTTTTATTGTATCTGTCTGGGCAATAATAAATAAGCTTACTGGATCATTATTTTACTTTTTAGGACAATTTAATTTTCTTTTATTGGCTTTTTATGGTGCTTTAGTAAATTTTGGTTATTTTGAGCCAATTTCAAATATGGGTATTATTATTCCATTAGGTATAATTTTAGATGTGATTTTTATCTCATTGGCACTTTTTTCAAAAGTTAAAAATATAGAAAAAGATAAAAAAGAGAATGAACAACTATTAATCTCACAATCAAGATTTACAACAATGGGTCAAAATATAGCAACTTTAGTCCACCAATGGAAAAATCCAATTTCACAACTTGGTTCAGAAATATTACTTTTAAAAGCAATTCATTCATTAGATAAAAGTAAATTTGAAAATACCTTTAAGGAAACAATGCCAAAAATAGAAGATAGCATAAAATTTTTAAATAATACAATGAATGATATTTATAATTTTTATAAAAATCCAAATGAAAAAGAGAATTTTGTAATAGAAAAAGAAATAGACTCTTTATTAAGACTTATTGATAGTAAGTTAGTATTTAATAATATAAAAATAGTAAAAGATTGTGATGAGATATCAAATAAAGGATATAAAACTAGTTTTTTAAATATAGTTTTATCAATTTTAGAAAATTCAATTTATGAATTATCCAATAAAAAAAGTGATAATAAAAAAATATTTATTACACTTAAAGATTTAGAAGATAATATTATGTTACTAATTGAGGATAATGCAGGTGGCATAAAAAGTAATGATTTTGATAAGTTATTTACAATTGATTACTCTTCAAAGGGTACAAATGGTAGTGGCGTAGGATTAGCTTTGACAAAAAGGTTAGTTGAATCAAGATTAAATGGTACAATTACTGCATCAAATACAAAACATGGTGCTGTATTTAAAATAATTTTCCCAAAAGGTAGTTAATGTTTGAAAAATTTTTGAGATTTTTTGTAGAAAATTCTCGTATGAATTACACACTTTTTTTTCTAATTTTTATTATTGGTGTATATTCTTACACAAAAACAGCTAAAGAGATTTTCCCAAATTTTGAATTAGATATGGTATCAATAAGTGGCTCTTATAGTGGAGCAAGTGTTGATATTTTAGATAAAATGGCAGTTACAGAAATTGAAGATAAACTTAAAAATCTTGAAGGATTAAAAGAGATAACTACAACTATTAGTCCTGGAAAATTTAGTATTGTTTTAGAGTTAAAAAAAGGGCAAAATAGATATAACATTGCAGATAAAGTAAAAGATATTATCACTCTTACAAAAACAAATTTACCTTCAGATATGGATGAACCAAGTGTAAATGTAGTTGAAAGATATAAAAAACTAATAGATGTAACACTAACTTCAAAAAAGCTATCACTAAACCAACTAAAGCCACTTGCAGATGATTTTAAAAGTGAAATTTTAGGTATAAATGGTGTAAGTAATGTAACTATTTATGGTGATTCAGATAAATATTTTGAAATTTTATTAGATGATAAAAAAATCGATGCACTTGGATTAAATAAAAATGATATATTCAATGTTATTTCAAACTTATCTTATATTTTCCCAATAGGAAAAATAGAAGGCAAAAAAAAGCACTTTTTTTTATCAACATACAATGGTGCAAAAAATGGGAAAAATTTTGAAAAAATATTAATAAAATTAAATGGTAAAAAAATATACTTAAAAGATATTGCCACTATAAAAAAAAGATATGAAGATGCATCAACTCTTTACTCTTTTAATGGAGAAAATGCCATATCATTAGCAGTTGAACAAAATGAAACTTCTGACGCGTTAAAAATATCAAGAGATATGAAAAAACTACTAAATTCTTTAAATAAAAAACACAAAGACATCAAAATATCAATAAGTGATGACAACAGTGAAAGAATACAAGATAGATTGAATATTGTTATTTCAAATATTTTACTTGGGATTATTCTAATAACACTTTTAGTTGCACTTTTAATAAATCTACGAATGTCATTTATTATTGCAATTGGTATTCCAACGTCATTTGTAATTGCAATAATTTACATGTACACATTTGGATATACAATAAATATGATTTCACTTGTTGGAGTATTAATTGCAATTGGTATTGTAGTAGATGATGCTATTGTTGTTAGTGAAAATATTCAACAACACATAGAAGAAGGATACTCCACAAAAGAAGCTGCAATAATGGGTGCTAAAGAGATGGTTAAACCTGTAACTATTGCTTCTATTACTACATTGTTTTCATTTTTACCAATACTTATGATTAGTGGAACAATGGGGGAAGTAATGAGACTTATTCCTATTGCATTAAGTGCACTATTAGTTGCATCATTAATTGAGTCATTTATTTTTTTACCTATACACGCTGCACATACTTTAAAAAGTGGAGCAAAGGTTACTTCATGGGAAAAACCAAATAAGGTTTATAATGAGATTATTCACTTTTTTATGCGTTGGAAAAAGACTTTTTTAGTACTTTTTGTTATTTTAGTTCCAATTGCTACTATTTTAGAAATTAAAGAGTCAAGATTTCAAATGTTTCCTAAATTTGATGCTACTGATATTAAAATATCTTTTAAAGCAAATGAAAATACAAAACTTGAAGATGCTTTTGCGATTGTACAAAAAATTGAAGCAGATTTAATAAAAAGAAAAGATGAATTTTCTATAAGAAGTATTGATTCTGTTGCAGGATATAGAAGAGATGCAGGTAAGAATACAGAAAGATTCCCTTATGTAATGTATATGACTGTTGAACTTCAAAAATTAAAACAAATGAATTTCTTGGATAAATATATTACTCCATACCTTACTTTTTATTATGATAAAGAGGGAAGAACAAGAACAGAAAAATCAAAAAAAATAGCTCATAAATTAAAAGAATTTTTAAACAAACAAAATTATAAAAAAAGATTTAATTTAAATGAATTAATTGTTTTAGAAAAAAAAGTAGGTCCTGTTAAATCAGATATAAAAATTGGTTTTATATCAGATAACAATCAAAAGATTATTAAAAATGTACAAAAAATTACAAACGAAATAAAAAATATAAACGGAGTAGTTTCAACATCAAACTCTTTAAAATTTGGTATTGATGAAATAAAACTAAAAGTAAATGAATATGGGGAAAAGCTTGGGTTAACAGAAAGATTTATTGGTTCTTATCTTTCAAACTTATATTTAGAAAAGAAAAAAGCAGTTTCATTTGATGCAAAAGAGATGCTTGATATAAAAATTCAAAGTATAAATAAAGATGACTATAATGATTTTAAAAACACTGAAATACCTCTATCAAATGGCACTTATGTAAGATTATATGATGTTGCAGATTTTAATATAATAAAATCATTTGAACAATTAAAAAAAGATAATACTATTAAAAACTTTTATGTATATGCAAATGTAAATCCAGATATTATAACTGCATCAGAAGTACTTAATAAAATTGCTTCTAGTTTAGAAAAAGTAAAAAAACAAGGAATAAAACTAAGTTTTAAAGGTGAAGCAGAAAAAAAGAAAAATTTAAAAAATGATATGCTTTATGCAACAGTGTTAGCTTTACTATTAATTATGCTTGCAATGCTATATTTATTTAACTCTTTTAGAGATACATTTATTTTGATGAGTATAATTCCATTTTCTATT
Organism: Arcobacter sp. CECT 8985; assembly: GCF_004116495.1. Classification (GTDB taxonomy): domain Bacteria; phylum Campylobacterota; class Campylobacteria; order Campylobacterales; family Arcobacteraceae; genus Malaciobacter. The sequence continues at coordinate 3,988 of NZ_PDKC01000038.1, forward strand.
TTAGGAGTATTAATAGGACATAAAATAATGGGATTAAATCTATCCATGCCTTCAATGATTGGAGCCTTAGGATTAGCAGGTGTTGTAATTAATGATGGAATAATAATGATGACATATTTAAGAAAAGCAAAAACATTAAAAGAAGTATTTTATAGAGCGGAAAAAAGATTTAGACCAATTATCTTGACAAGTATAACTACATTAATTGGTATGAGTTCTTTGATATTTTTTCCAACAGGTCAAGCAGTTATATTTCAACCTATTGCAATAGCACTTGGTTTTGGTCTAGCTTGGGGTACAATTTTAAATCTTATATATTTACCAGTTTTATATACAATATCCCATAAAATAAAGTAGAACATTACTCTACTTTATTATATTAAATTTATATCCCATTCCATAAATATTTTTAATAATTTTGGTTGATGTTTTCTTTCTAAATCTTTTTAAAATCATCATGATTTTATTTTCACTATACTCTTCATCTGAAGTATAAATACAATTAAAAAGATCCATTAAAGTAAAATAATGTATCTCTTCTTTACAAAATTTAGACATTATTTTATATTCATTTTTAGTTAAATCTACTTCTTCATTATCTTTTTTCAATATTTTATTATAACTATCCCAAACATAATTATCTACTAAAGAAACACAATTTGTTTTATCATCATTACTTTTACTTTCTATAGCTTTTAAAATTGTCTCTTTAAAAAGACTTCTAGGTAGAGGTTTAACTAAATATTTAAAGATATTTAGTTCAATGGCATCAAATAAATATGCTTTATCACTATGTGCAGAAAGAATAATAATTGTAACATCTTTATTTTCTTTTCTAATTTGCTTTACAACATCCATGCCATTAATCTCTGGCATACTTATATCAAGCATGATAATATCTGGTTTAAATTTATAATATTTATCTAAACCATCTTTACCATCTTGAGCTTCTATTATTTCATCAAAGAGATCTTCTAAATAGATACTATAACTTTTTCTTAAAAGTTCATCATCTTCTACAAATAACAATTTCATTTTTTCATCCTATTATACAAAATTTTGCTCCATTATTATAATTAGCACACTCTAATTTTTTATTCATATTATCTTCAATAATTTTTTTTGCGATAAATAATCCCACTCCCGAATTCTCATTATTACTTTTTGTTGAAACGTTTGCGTCAAATACTTTTTCAATTGGTCTAATTTTTATTCCACCTGCATTATCAATAATTGAAAGCCTTGGTATATTATCTATTTGTTCAATTCTAAATTCTATAAGTCTATTATCAATATTATTATTAATAATGGCATCAATTGCATTATTTATTAATATAATTATACATTGAATATACTCTTTTTTATATCCATTAGTAAAAACTTTATCTTCAAAACAATTAATTTTATAATTTATCAAATTTTTGCTAAATTTAATGCTTAATAAATTGATAGCATCATTAACACAATCAATAAGATAAAAATCTTCTTTTGTCTTACTATTAGGATTGAAATAATCCATAAATTGATTTATCATATCATTCATATAATTTGTTTGAAGTTCAATCTCATTTAATTGATTATATAAATATTGTTTTGTTAAATTATCTTTATTATATGTTGTTTCTATATCTAAAGATATCATATTTATTCTATGAAGTGGCTGTTTCCATTCATGTGCAATAGAGTGTAACATCTCACCAAAAGAAGCAAGTTTAGTTTGCCTTAAAATAAAAAGTTCTTGCTCTCTATTTTTTATTTTTAATTTTAGATTTTTTTCATTACTACTTTTTAATCTATATGCTATAAATAGTGACATAGATATAATTTCTAATAATATATTGAATTTTAATATTTTTGTCATTATATTTGTATCAATAAATCCAATTAATATATTTAAAGCAAAAAGTAAACTAACAATCATAAAAACTATCCAAATAAATGAATAAATTTTTGAAATAAACTCTTTTCTAACTTTATAATATTTTATTGCAATAGTAATAATCATTAAAATCACTATAATTGTACAAATTAACAAACATTTTTGTATCAAATAAGAAAAATCTTTATTAAACATACTTAATAGTAATCCTAAAATAGCCAATATAGGCATAATTACTAAAGCTAACTTTAATAATATCTTATTAAGAAAAAATAGATTTCTTTTACTTTGAAATAAAAATGTTGAAAATTTTGTAGCACAAATAAAAGTTAATGTATAAAATAAATAAAAGAACAATTCTCCTACAAAAGCAGATCTCTTAAAAAAAAGAGTATTAAAATATCCATCATAAAAAAATAAAAATCCAAACACACATACAATATATCCTAAATAATATTTATAAATTTTTATTTTTGATACAAAATATATAAAAAGATTATAAAAAAACATCAATATAAGAGAGAAATAAAAAGCAGTATTGAACATATTTGAATACATTTGTTTTTTTAGAAATAGATCTTTTGTTAAAATTTTTATGGATGGAATATAAAACGAAGTTTCAATTTTAATATAAATAGTAAAGTCTCCTTTTTCATTCAAAGGAAAAGCAAACTTATTATATGAGGTAATTGCTATTATATTATTTTCATATTCTTCTGTATAGGATTTTATTAATTTTTTATTTCTAAGTAAATATACACCAATATCATCAATTAAAAAGTTATCAAGATTTAATATATAACTTTTGCCATCACAATTAATTAAATTAATTTTTAACCAATAAATATTTTTTTTCAAACTAAATAAATCTATCTTTTTTTTACTTATAAATTTTTTATTTATAATATCTTTTAAATTCTTTTCATTAGAATTAGCTTTATAATATTTTATATATTGTGATATATTTTTAATATTACATTTTGGATTTTCTAAATTCAAAGTGCTAGCGAATGAATAAGTAATAAAAATTGTAAAAATCAATAGATATTTAATAATAGTGGCTCCTTAATTATTTATAACATTTTACTTTATTTTTTATAAAAACCTTAAGTGTTAAATTATAAATACTAAAGATTTTATTGTTTCTATTGTAATTTCAGAAGGTTCACTTCCAATATCACGTAGAGTACTTTCAACTCTATTTATCATTATTGATAAAAGCACTTCAAAAGAAAAATTAGAATGAGAGAGTAAAGTTTCTTTATTTAATACAATGGAATTTAAAGTTTTAAGTTTGTTTAAATCTGTAAACTTTTTTTTCATATACTCAATTTGCCAATTATTCTGCCAAGTTAAAAATAGATAATTCCCATTTATATCTTTTGCAGTTCTAACTTTCCATCTTAAAATATACAAATTTTTATACAATTTTGTTAATTTATCATTATCATAATTAAGTGCTGTAAATTTATGTACTCTTTGTAAAGAATATGCATCATAAATCATATAATATAATCCAAGAATCAAATAATCATTTCTGTATTTAATACCTTTTTTATTAAATGCTAAATCTAAATACTGTTTGAAATTAACTAATCTTTTATTATTCGTATCTCTTAGTGTAATATTCTTTTCAATCTGTTCTATTTGTGTATATATTGCAGATTTAAAATACTTATTATAATGTTTAGGATTTCTTTTATCTAATTTTATTTTATATTTAATCACAAGATCTAAAATATCTTTATAATCTTGTGAAATAGCTATTGCTTTTTGTGTTTGAAAAAATTCATTTATTTTTGTGTTTTGCCTTGAACAACCACAAAATAATCCAATAAAAAGAGTTATACATATAAACTTTTTGTACACAGATTAGATTCCTTACATAATTATTATTGATTTATTTTAACATATTGATACATAAAGTATATATTTGATTAAATTAGAAATGAATAATTTTCGATATTATGTAGCAAACGCACAAGACTTTTAGGCTAAAATTTCAGTAATTTATTTTTAATTATTGGAGTAAAAAATGGCTGACACTCATGTTATATCTGCACTATCAAAAAAAAGAGGTGAGCTTCTTGGCTCAATTAGACATTACAAACAACTTATTCAATCTTTAGATAAAGACTTAGCTACTATAGATGCAACTATAAGAATATTTGAACCTGATTTTAAATTTGGTTCTACAAAAATTGTCAATAAACATAAAAGAAATAGATATTTTGAAACTGGTGAAGATAGAAGACTTATATTAGAAGCTCTTAAAGAGAAAAGTGAACCTACCAGAACTGATGATTTAAGTGATATTATTATGAATAAAAAAGCTCTTAATTTTGACAATGACTATGAACTTAAAAACTTTAGAAAATCAGTTATTAGTGCATTAAGTACTTTAGAAAAAGATAACCTAGTTGAAAGGGTTGACAAAATAGGTCTTGTGATTATTTGGAAGATTAAGGATTTAAACTCCATGTACAACTAAAAGGAGCATGAACATCGTGAATCCACACTTGCAAAATCCCGCAAGAATGAGGACAAACCTCTCTGAAACTTATCTCACAATGTCTTATATTGCTTTGCTCTTTTGCGACAATACGCTAAAGATAGTTCACATCAGACTTTTATTAAAACTCTTAGTTTAAAAATAAAAGTCGTATATTTTTAAAATTGTAAAGCAGTTTACAATTCTTACTCATTAATGAGCCAAGATATACCTTGCCACAAGGAACTAAACGCCTAACCTTTCAGCTAGACGTTTATTCCCTTGCCAGTAACCACAAAACTCATTAGATACTAAAGAAGATAAACACTTTTCTAAAATATCATCAAAAATCTCTTTATTAGATTTTCTTCTTGTATCTTCTCTATATGCAATTTCATTAGCATAGTTAGATAAATATAAATTTCCAATCTTATGTAAGTTACCATATTGCATTCTTCTAAACCTTGCATTAAATGATTCACTTTGATTATTGTTCTCTCCATATACTCCTGAATACTCTACTTGATGATTAACTCTATTCATATCATAATGAGCAGTTAAATCATCATAAGCATTTGATTCATCAGCATGGATTGAAGAACCTACTTTAATATATTTGTGAGCTATCTCTTTTATCTCATTAGAGTTCTCAGATTTTAAGATGAAAGTTTTAGTTTTTATTGCTCCTACGGTTTCATCACTAAGCTCTGCTCTTTGTCTTAAAGAGATAACAACTCTCTTATTAGGCTTATGAACTTTTCTTCTATCAACTCTTTTGTCTATTTGATTTTTTGGTCTTATATAATGACCTACATAAACACCATCCATTTCACAAGTTCCTTCAAACTTTTCATCTTCATTATAATCCATTAATGATTCTCTAATCTTATGGGATAATACCCAAGCAGTTTTATATTGAACATCTAAGTCCCTACTTAATTGTAAAGCTGAAATTGATTTAACTGCATTAGTAAATAAAGCAATTGCTAAAAGATATATTTTTAAAGGTTTTTTATGACTAGCAAAAATAGTTCCACTAGTAACAGAAAATGTATGGAAACACTCTTTACATCTAAACTGCATTCTTGTTTTTAAAAGTAATGTTTTTTAACTGAACCACAACAAGGACAAACTGGCTCACCATTTGTAGTATTCCATCTAACATTTCTAAATACTTCAAAAACTTCTATATCAGACATCATCATAATTTTTACCATTGATAACTCTCTTGCTTTACTTGATAGTAGAAAATGTTGTGCCATTTTTTGTTCCTTGTGTTTTATTTATACTTAATTATAACACATAATTTAATGTGTTATCAATAAAAATTGTCAAATATTTTAATTTATTAGATAAATAATTTTATGTAATAAACACATATTGATTAATATAGATTTAAGGCTTTTTTATATATTATAAAGAATAAGGATGCTTATGGATTACGATGAATTAATTAGAAATATTAGAAAATCAGGATTAAGTGTTAAAGAATTTGGGCATCTTATAAAGACAAATCCAAATTCAATAACCAACCTAAGAAGTAAAGGTAAGATTCCAAAAAACTTAGCTATTATTGCAGTTTTGCTTGGAGAATTAGTAGATAAAGATATTCCTTATGAACATTTATTTGAGAAACTTGGATTGGAAGAACAAAAACGGAAATTGAGTGAAGAAACGAAAAAAAATCTTTTTAAAAAGAAAGATGAAAAATAAAAATATTTCAAATTGTAATATAATTACAAATTTTAAAAAGTTTTCATTACAATAAAAGCATAAAAAAAAGGGCAACACAATGAATATTTCAGTAGATACATTCTCATATTTAGATTTACTACAAAAAGAATTTATAAAATCACCTCTTAATTATACTGGTGGAAAATTTAAATTATTAAATCAAATTGTTCCTTTCTTCCCAAAAAAGATTGATACTTTTGTAGATTTATTCTCAGGTGGTTGTAATGTAGCAATAAACAGTAATGCCAATAAAATCATTGCAAATGATATAAACAAAGAAGTAATTGAGCTTTATGAATATTTTAAAAACAATTCTATCAAAAAAATAAAAACTGAAATTAGTAACCTTATTAAAAGATATAATTTAAGTGAATCTTCAAAATTTGGATATGAAAAATATAATACTAATTCAAGAGAAGGGCTTGCTTCTTATAATAAAGAGAATTATTTAAGATTAAGAGAAGATTATAACTCAAATCCTAATCCAATTATGTTCTATACTTTAGTAATCTTCGCATTTAATAATCAAATTAGATTCAATAAAAATGGAAAATTCAACTTACCAGTTAACAAGAGAGATTTTACTTCAAATATGCAGAAAAATTTAGAGCTATTTGTAAATAGATTAAAAAATCTTGACATAGAATTCAAATCAACCGATTTTAGAAAAGTATCAATTCCTAATGATTCTTTTGTATATCTTGACCCACCATACTTAGCTACAACTGCAAGTTATAATGAAAATGGTGGATGGAATGAAAAACTAGAAGAAGAACTTTTAGACTATCTTGATTCATTAACTAGTAGAGGTATTAAATTTGCTTTATCAAATGTACTTGAAAGCAAAGGCAATAAAAATCAATTACTAATAGACTGGTGCAAAAGCAAAAACTATAAAGTGAACTATTTAAATCACTCATATAGTAATTGCAATTACCAAACTAAAAATAGAGATAAAAACTCAACAATTGAAGTTTTAATTACTAACTATTAAGATTTTCAATAAATGGTTTTACTTCATCGTAATACCATTTAGAACCCCAGTCGTTGTCTTTTTCAATAATCTCATAAAACTTAGGTCTTAATTCAGCATACATTATATTTGAATCTAAAATATTTACCACATCATCTGTATCAAGAGGTATTATATTCATACCTTTGATATAGTCTGTTTCATTCTCCCAATATGATAATTGTCTTGTTCTAAAATCATTTAATACATTTTTATTTAAATGAGGAGCTATAAATATTCCATAACTTTTTTCTTGTTGTTCTTCATTTAATTCTAAAAGTATATTTCCTAAATGTCTTGATACAGACTCCATTTCTGCTCTTCTTTGATTTGTACTTTCTGTTAATGTTACCTCAATCATTAAAGTATGGTCATCATACTTAATTTCAAAATCAGAGCTTCCACCAACAGCATGTGATTTAGGAAGCATATTAGTATCTAAAGATAATCCTGCTTTCAATACAAAATCAATATTATTGTTATCAATATAGTACCATGATAATGCAGTTATATATTCAAATATAGTTGGAACTGTAGCTCTAACAGTTACTTCATCTTGAATTCTTTTATCATTTCTTATTTTAAATAAAGGAATAAGCTCTTTTACTTTCTCTTTTGTAAATGTTGTATCAAGCAGTTCTTGAAGTTTTTCTTTATCTTTATTGTATTGAAACATATTTAAATCATGAGTGTTATCTACTCCCATTGCAGCAAATGTAGCTTTTACATCCTCATCCTCAAATAGATCATTTAAAGAATCTTTAGTTATTGAAGTCTCTGATATAGATTTTAATATTTCTTCATATTGCGAACTTTTTAGAATTACATTAAAAATCTCACTTATTTTTACCTCACCATTTATAAATGTAAAAATACCCGTTAAACTTAAATAATATGTATTTTGATTCTTGTAATCTCTTAAATTGTTAAAATATCTACTAGTGTAAATTAAATCAAAAAAATACTCTAATAATTCATCATAACCTTTACTTCTTATTATTGTAAATAATTTCCTATATAAATGCATATAAGTGTTCTTTTTGATTGCTAAAGATGTTGTTCCAAGCATAGTTGGCAAATATAATTTTCTAAAATCGTTATTTTCACCATCTATTTTCTTAATGAATAAATTTCTTATATCAGCTTTTGAATAACTTTTATCTTTTATTCTTTTAAATATTTCTAAAACATAAGGCAAATCTTGAACAAAATTTGTACCTTTAGATGTTGAAAAAGGTTCTAAATCAGTAATTACCCCATTTTTTGCATAATCAGCTAAAAAAGTTTCTTTTCTTTGCTTGTCTCTTTCATTAGTATCAATAAAGCCTTTGAAAAGCAAACTTAAGTCATTATCACCATTTTTTAATAGTGCCACAAAAGTATCTATATCTTCATAGTTACTAATTAATGGTAATAAATAAAATTGTTCGTAAGTAAGCTTACCTTCAAGTTTTTTAAAAATATACAAATATTTTAAAAACATATCTTCTATATCATGAGTTTTTTTGTATTTAAAAAAGTATTTCAAGAAAAACAATGACACTAAGTCTATTTGTAGGAATTCATTCTTTTCTTCAAACTTTTTTTCATTAATTAATTGCAACAACTCATTACCAATTTCAGTAATTTTGAGATTTTCAAAATCAACTAATCCTAAATCTTTTAAAAATGAAACTTTAGTTCTTGCATTTTTAGCAATTAACTCCATTTCATTTGAGTTTAATAATTTACTTTCTTTTAATAGCTCTACATATCTTAATTGCAAAGAACTATTAGATACCCATTTATCTTCATCTGTAGTAGTTTTGAATAATTGATTTAATAAAATTAAGTGAGCTTCAATATTAATTAATAATTTGGCTTCTTTTGCAGATGTATTACCAAAATAACTATATGCCATATGTTTCCTTTTTACTATGCATCAAAATATGAACTAATTAAGTTGCACTTTGATATAATTCATCATGAAAAATGAACTTAAAATTACAATTGATGATTTGTATTTAAAACATTTAGATACAAATATGCAAAAAAATAATTTTGCATCTTATAGTAAAACAGTTGAAAAGCTAATACACGATAGTACTGATGAATTAAAAAAAACTCCATTTGATAAGTTTTCTATTCATAATAGAAGATATATGGGGTCAAAAACAAAACTTTTAGAATTTATTTCTAAAACGATTGATAATGAGATTGGAGAGTACTCTAGTTTTGTTGACATATTTTCAGGGACTGGTGTTGTAGGTAACTATTTTAATAAAAGTAATGTAAAAACCATAACAAATGATTTATTGTATTCTAATTATATATCTAACTATGCTTTTTTATCTGATGAGAGTTTTGATTTTAATAAAATAGATTCAATTATTAGTGAATTCAATAGTATTAAAGGAAGAGAAAACTATTTTTCAAAATGTTTTGGAGATAAATTTTTTTCAAATTCAACGGCAAAAAAGATAGGGACAATTAGAGAGTCAATTGAAAAATCTTATAAAAAAGATGAAATAAATTTCAGAGAAAGAGCTATATTAATTACTTCTTTAATTTATGCTTCTGATAAAATTGCAAATACTTGTGGTCACTATGACGCATACAGAGAAAATGCCGAATTTAAAGATGAATTTTTCTTAAAGCATTTAGATATTTTTCATGATAAAAACAAAGCTAATGAGATTTATAATACTGACAGTAATATATTATTTGATACTAAAATAGAGCATTCTGTAGATATAGTTTATGCAGACCCACCATACAATTCAAGACAATACTCTTCTCTTTATCACTTAGTTGAAAACTTAGCTAGATGGGAAAAACCTGAGGTTGAGGGCAAAGCTTCAAAAATGAAAAATAGAAAAGAAAAAAACTCTAAATATTGTAGTAAAAATGCCATTGATACATTTGATGAATTATTATCCAATGTAAAAGCAAAATATTTTATTTTATCTTATTTTAATATGGGGGATAAAGGAAATGATAGGTCTAATGCAAGAATGAAAGAAGAAGACATAATTAGAGTTATGAACAATAAAGGCAATTTAACTATAAGAGAAATGGAACATCAACCTTTCTCTACTGGTAAGTCCAAAATAGACAACCATAAAGAACTTTTATTTATTTGTGAGCTTAAAAACAATGCCTAACACCCAAACCCTAGAATACAACAAAGACAAAGGCACTATAAGCCTTTGTACTTATACAGAAGATGGCTTCTTAGATAGTGAAATAAATATCACTGATGAAGCTGTAAATCTTGTATTAGATAAGCTATATGATGATTATAATTTAGATGAAGGTGATGAGCTTTTAATTGTAAAAGATAAAAGTAGTTCTAAAGCATCTAAAGACTCTATAAAAAGACTTATATGTAATAATAATTCTAAGAAAAACTAAATAACTTTTACTTACTTATTATATAAATATATATTATTTTTTGTTAAAATAAATCAAAAGGATTTTTTTTGAAAACAAAACTACTTTTACTAAATATATTTTTATTGACTTCTGTAAACCTAGATGCTAATCTTGAAGTAAAATCTGCTGATGTAATTCAAAATAAAATTCTTGAAGATGATTTAATTAATACTGCAATCAACTTAGGAAAGTTAGCTAAAAGAAGTATTGATACAAAAGACAAAACTGTTATCAAAAAAGAGTGTATAAAGCTTTCTTCTATGCTAAACAATGAAACCTATAAAAAACAGTTCTTAGATGAATGTACTAAATAAAGGAATCAAATGGAAAATAAAAAGAGTATAGCCTATAATTTTAAAATAGGTAGTAGAGTTTACTTTAATGATGACGAACTAGGTAGCATACCATGTGAAGTACTTGAAGTTAAAGGAGATATTTTAGTTTTAGATAATGGCTATGATGAACCTTTTGAAGCTAAAGAAAGTGATTGTGAGTCACAAGATGATTTATTAACATTTGACGAAGGTTTTATGAAATATAAAAAGTTTTACAATCAACCAAGGGAATGTGGAACTACTATTAATGTTGAAGGCTATAAGCCTTTTAAAATCAATGGTTTTAGACTTGAGAAAAGTGATGAACATGGAAATTACTGAAAATGACCTATTGGAACAATATAAAAAACGACTCATCGGTGATGAGGGAGAACCAATTTGAAACAAGTATATGATTACAAACAATTTCAAAAAGAGCTTTTTGCTAAAAAAGTAAGAATTGGGAAAGATGAAACGTTCACACCAGTTGATTACATAACTGATGAAAAACTAAAAGAACTGAAAGAGCAAGGCACCACTAATTTAGAGCCTTATGTTCCAATTCCTGATGAAATTAGGAAGCATAATGCTTTTGTGCAAAAAACACATGATGAGTTAATGGATAAATATCCTGATGATGAGTTTTTAAAGTCGCTAGATAAAGAAGAAAATTTAGAAATATATTTCTCATACGCTTGGTATGAAAGATATGGAGTTAAAAAACTAGTGTTCGCAAGTGCAAACAGAGAAAGTCAATGACTTTAGGCAACTTAAACTAAGCAGTTATTCTGTTCGTGATTAATTGTATCAAAGCAAAGTTAAACATAGAATAAAATTAGTTTTTAATGTTTTAAAAGCCCTTAAAATGGCTTTGTGCATTTGCTACATAATATCGATAATTTTTAATATAATACTTTTAAACAATCTTCATTAAAAGGAATGATTTCATTTATTCTATTATCTTTTATTTTATTTACCCAATTAGCATCAGCTAACAAAGATCTTTTAACTCTTTTTTATCTTTAGCTATTTTTACATCATAATATATAGTTTTCCATTGCGAAAAACTAAATATTACAAGGAAATACTCTTCAATTATTTTAAGCTTTTAAAACATTTTCATCAATATTATCAATCAATACAGGAACAACAAAAATTGATGCAATTACAGCTGCTACTGTTCCAAAGATTAAAGATACACCAAGACCTCCAAAAACTGCATCATTTGCAAGTAATATAGAAGCTAGGATAATCGAAGCAGCTGTTAGAATAATTGGTTTTGCTCTTATTGATGCAGATGTCGCTATTGCTTCTTTTTTCTCTATTCCAGTTGCAACTAAATGTTTTGTAAAATCTATTAGTAAAAGTGCATTTCTTGAACTAATACCAATTAGAGCAATAAAACCAATAAGAGAAGTTGCTGTTAAAAAGAATGTGTGGTTTGTAACTATATCTACAAATAGATGCCCAAAAATCACACCAATGATTGATAAAAAGCTTGATAACAATACAATTCCACTTAAAGCAAAGTTTTTATAATAAACAACCATAAGTAAAAATATAAGAACAAGTGCTGCTATAAAAGCCCCACCTAAATCCCTAAAAGTATCTAATGTTACTTTTAATTCTCCATCCCAAACAAGCTTTAATTTTTCACCTGTCTTTTTATCTGTAAGCCAAAGGTTTAACAAATTTGCATTTGTCACTTTATATTCATCATCAAAATTCTCTTTTATAAAAGTTCTAGCATCAAGTAGTGGATAAATTTGAGATACCATGTCTGTCTCTGCAACTACATTTAACATAGTTTTCAAATCTTTTGAATATATTGTTTTTTCATTTTTTACTTTTTTAACTTTTACAATACTTATTAAAGGTACTAAATTACCATTTGAGCTTTTTACTTTTAAAGATGACAAGGCATTATTTACATCAAAATTTCTTTGTTTAGTTCTTATAAATAAATCAATTTGAGTAGAATATTTTGATGAATTTTTAGTATTTATAACTTTACCATTAAATGCTGTTTCAAGTAAGTCGGTTACACTACTTACTCTTATTCCAAGTCTTTTTATTTTTTCATAATCAAGTATATACTCATACTTTTCATAATCATCATCACCAATAATATCAATATCAACTAAACCATCAGTTTTTTTAAAGACTTTTTCTACTCTTTTTGCAAGTTTTTCTATAGAGTTATAATTATCTCCATAAATTTCTGCAACAATTGCTGCTAATACAGGAGGACCAGCTGGTGGTTCTACCATTTTTATAGTAGCCTTTGGATTTATTTTTTCAACAACTTTATTTATCTCTATTCTTAATCTTTGAGCCATAAGAAATGAAGGTTCTTCTCTATCATGTTTTTTTAAAATATTTACAACTATTTCTGCAAAGTTTTCTCCACTTTTTAGTCCACTCATTTTAACAAGTCCTGCAAAATCAAGGGGAGAAGAAGTTCCTAAAAAAACTTCTGAGTCTAAAACTTCTTTTTCTTTTTGTAATACACTAACAACTCCATCAGTTACTTTTTTTGTCTGATAGATTGAACTTCCTGTTGGTAAATCCACATATACTGTAAAAGTATTTGAATCTTTTCCTGGAAGCATTTTTGCTTTTACAACTTCTAAAGGAAGTAAATATACAGAAAATAAAAAGGCAAACAGAGTTGCCAAAAGTACTATTGTTTTATTTTTTTTATTTTTTATACATAAATGAACCAGATTTTTAATACTATTCATTATTTTCCTCTTTTTAATATTTTATTTGCAAAATATGGGGTAAAAATATATGCTATTATAAGTGAAGCAGCCATGGCTACTGGTACATTTAGAGGAATTGGTCTCATAAATTGTCCCATCATTTGCCCTACAAATGCCATAGGTACCATTGTTAGAATGATTGCTATAGTTGCTATATTTGTAGAAGCTCCAATCTCATCAGTTGCTTCTACCATAATCTCTTCATTTGTTTTATCTTTACTATCTTCTTTATGAAAATGTCTATGAATATTTTCTACCACAACAATAGCATCATCAACCAAAAGTCCAAGGGATAAAAGAAATGCAAATAGAGTGATTCTATTTATTGTTTGATCACCTAAATATGCTACAAAAAGTGTTATTGAAAAAATTGCCGGAATTGTAAATGTTACGATCATCGCTTCTTTCCAACCAAGAACAAAAATCAATAATAAAATAATAATAACAACTGAAATCAAAAGGTGAAACATAAGTTCAGTTACAGCATCATTTGCTCTTTCACCATCATTTCTAGTAATAGTATAATTTATTCCCTCTTTTTTTAATTCACTTCTCATTTGAGATAATCTTTTAGTCACTTCATCTGCTATAACAACAGCATTTGAACCTTTTAATTTAGATAGAGTCAAAGTAACTTGAGGATAAAGGTTTTTATCTTTTAAATTAATCTCTGCTTTTTTATAATTTTGAAAATCAACTCCATCACTTATAGTTGCAATATCTTTTAAATATACAATTCTATTAGGTGTAGGAATAATTATATTTTGAACATCATTTATAGATTGAAGTACATTTTTTATACTTCCAATTCTTATTTCATTTCCTCTAGCTTTTTTTAACTGTGCAGCATTAATTACAACTGCATTAAGTGCTTGTTTTACATCATTTATTGTCAAATTGTATCGATTAAGTTTATTAGTATCAAGAATAACATTAAATTGTTTTTTATGTCCACCAATAATATTAGCTTGTGCTATATTTTCTATAGAGTTAAATTTTTGTTGCAAATGTTTTACTTTTTCATATAAATTAGCTTGACTAATTTTATTATCCTTAGAATAAAAAGCAATAGAATAAATAGGTATATCTGTATCAATATCAAGTGGCTTAATCAAAGGTTGACTAGCTCCCCTTGGCAAAATGTCTAAATTTTGCATCATCTTGTCATACATTTTAAGATTTGATTGTTCTTTATCTTCACCAATATAAAACATAACATTTACAATTCCCACATCCTCTCTTGCTATTCCTTGAATATGCTCTACTCCTAAAACCTCTTTCATTTTTCTCTCAATTGGTTTTACAATAACATTTTCAACTTCTTGTGGTGTTGCACCTGGTAATGAAACAATAATATTTCCACCAGAAACAATCATTTGTGGGTTTTCTTCCCTTGGCATAAAAGTTAATGCTATATACCCTAAAAGTAAAATAAAAACTGCAATTATAGGAGTTAGAGGATTATGAAGAAAAGTTTTTGAAAGTATTCCACCAATATTGTGTACTTTTATAGATTTGTAATCCATTTTATTCAACTCTCACTTTTGCGTACATTCCTGGAAGTACTCTTTTATCAGTTCTTTTAAAACTTAATTTTACTCTAAAACTATTAGTTCCAGAATCAACACTTGGCAATATTGCTACTACTTTTGCTTTTTGATTTATATTAAGTGATTCAATATATATATTTAAGTTTTCTTTCTTTCTAAATTTTGATAAATCACTTTCAGCTACATCTAAATAAAGATTTAAATTATCAACATCACTTATTGTTAAAAGAGGTGCTCCTGCTGTTGCTAATTCACCTTCATTGATATATCTTTTTATTATTAAACCATCACTTGAAGCTCTTATATTTAAATATTTAAGATTTTTATTTATCTCTTGAAGTTTATCTCTACTTTGTTTTATAGATTTTTTTGCTATTTCTAGATTTCTTTTTAAATTATTCTTTTTTAGTTCAAATTTTTCAAAGTCACTTTTTGAAATCAATTGTTTTTCAAAAAGTCTTTTATATCTATCAAAATCAATTGTAGCTTTATCTAAATCACTTTTTACAATATTAAAATTCAATTTAGCTTGTGCAATACTAAGTATAGTTTGAGACTTTAACGTTGACATTTCTTTTGAATCTATTTTTAAAAGAAGTTTTCCTTTTTTTACATAATCACCTTCATTGATATATAGTTTTTCTATATATCCATTATACTTACTTGATATTGTCTTTTGATTATTACTAACAATAAAACTAGATAACTCTAATGGCTGTGCATAGAGATTTATAGAGATCACTAAAAGTATAAATACCTTTAACAGATTACTTAAATAAGATGTTTTCATTAATATTTTACTCCAAATAATTATAAGTATTTATAATTATACATCATTATAAATTATAAAAATATTAAAATATTTTAAAATAAGATAATCTTATAATTTAAGCTTTATATAATTTATAAAGATATAGAATTCATTAATATCATGTTGTCTTATTAAAGGGTTTTATAGAGTTTTCTATAACTACAAATACCCTTAATA
>NZ_PDKC01000039.1 GCF_004116495.1 Arcobacter sp. CECT 8985
CTTATAAATACCTTTTTTGTATTATAATTATAATTCTGTTACAAATTAATACACAAAAGGATACAAAATAAAAGAAGAACCCGACATAATTAGACAAGAATCAATTGATATTATAATAGATAATTTAAAATATTTAGGAATGGTAGTACTAATTTTTCTAATTGTTAACTTAGCATTAAGACTTGATGTAAATTACTTAGTTACATATACAAGTGAAAAATCTTTTACAGAAGTATCACAACTTATTTTTATTGTATTTACAATATTTATTTTTGCAAGAACTACAATAAAAAGAAAAGATTTAAGACATGGACTTGCATTAATAACTGGATTTTTTGTAGTTATTTTAATAAGAGAACTAGATTCTACATTTGATATGGTTTATCATGGTTTTTGGAAAGTACCTGCAGTTACAGTTTTTTTAATAACAATATTTTATACATTTAAAAAATTTGCTGTTGGTGTAAATGAGTTTGCAATAGTTTTAAAAGAAAAAGCTATGAAAATGATGATTTGTTCTGTTATGATACTTTTTGTACATTCAAGATTATTTGGTATGAAAGTTTTTTGGAAAGATGTACTTCATGAAAGTTATATATATCAAGTAAAAGTTATTGCAGAAGAAGGAACAGAATTATTGGCATATGGACTTATTGCATATGCAGCATATTTAATCTGTAAAAGTTTAAATAAAAAAGTTATTGATTAGACTTTTAAGTCTAATCAAAATCAAAGTCAAGAACAGATTGTGTTTGACCTGTGCTCCCAAACTCTTCATCTATTTGTTTTGCTATTTGTTTAAAATCAATGCCTTCAACACTTTTTAGAGTTTTAAAAATGTGTTTTTTCCCTGTTTGCAGTTCTTTTGATTTTATTCCATGGGATATTGAAAGGCTAGCTTCAATAAAAGCAGATAGTTTATCACACTGTTTTAAAGCTTTTCCATCTATTGCATTATATTTATTAAGATTATAATCTTTTATTTTTTCAACTATTTCAATTTTATTTTTATATTTAATTCTATCTAAAAATTCATCTTTTTTATTATCTTCATATAATCCTAAAAGATATGAAAATTCATCTTTTAAATTATCTGGGATATAAGGTAAAATATCATCTTCAATTTTAATTATTTCATACTCTGAAATAATATTTGATAGTTCATCTACACTGTATTTTACTGGTGAAATTATATCTTTAGTTAATGCTTCAGGTAAATCATGAAATAGTGCAGTATAAAAGTTATTTTCAAGTCTTTTATCACAAGCATCAACATCTTTTGAATAAAAA
The DNA here is from genome assembly GCF_004116495.1 of Arcobacter sp. CECT 8985. Taxonomy (GTDB): domain Bacteria; phylum Campylobacterota; class Campylobacteria; order Campylobacterales; family Arcobacteraceae; genus Malaciobacter. Next base: position 1,291 of record NZ_PDKC01000039.1, read on the forward strand.
TATGCAAAAAGTGCAACTGTTAACATATGACCTAAAACTGAAGTTTCTGGTATTCTTGGTGTTTGTGCCCATCTTTTTTGAAATCTTAATCTACCACTTAAATCTATAATTCTTGATAATTTTTTATTTAATGATATTTTTCTAACACCTATTAATTCATAATAATCTTCAATTTCATCTTCAACACTTCTTTTTACATTTTCTATATCAGTTAAAAATTTGGAAGTTTGATATACAATTGAAAATTCCCATTTTGTAGCTAAGTATGATGCTGCTTTTAATATAAATCTCTCTTTTTTATACATATTTGAATCAGTTAAATACTCTTCGAATTTTTTTAAAAAGTTTCCATTTTGAATTGGTTCTAAGGACTCTTTTAATTTTTCAATTACCCAAGAGTTAATCTCTTTTGATTTTTTTTGTAAAGCTTTTCTAAAGACATCTGGTCTAATATCAGTTACTACAATTCTTCTTAAAAACTCAAAAATTCCAGCTTCTATAAGGTGTGTAAAATTTACATCATCTTCAAGTTTTGCAATAAAAAATGCTATTATAAATTTGTGTGCTTGTTTATCAAGTTCAACTAACTCGACCATTCTTGGATAGTCATTCCATCGTTGAATTGAAGCTGAAGAGAATATATAATCAATAATTTTAGGATTTATCATTTTTATCCTTTTTTGAATTATCATTGTCATGAAAAAACATTAGTTTTTTCCCAAGTAGCATGGAAAAAACAATAACTAACATCAATAAATATACTTGCCAATCTTGCATATATTAACCTCTTATATAGTTTATTCATTATGTCATAAGCTATATAAATAGGCCCTTAGAAAAATTATTGTTTTGTGATGTAATAAACTGTAGTGTTTGGGGTAATGTAAAGTAAAAGAAAATTTCTTTTACTTTACAATTTATTATTTTCCTAATGCATTGATTTTTTCAACTCTTCCTTCGTGTCTACCACCTTGGAAAGTTGCATTATCCCATGCATCAATTATTGATTCAATCATTCCATAACCAGTTACTCTTTCTCCCAGACAAATAACATTTGCATCATTGTGTTCTCTTGCCATTTTTGCAGAGTATTCGTTATGACATAAAGCAGCTCTAATTCCATCAAATTTATTTGCAGACATTGACATACCAATACCAGAACCACAAATTAAAATGCCTTTAGAATTTTTATCTTTTAGAACTTCTTCACAAACTTTTTCAGCAAAGTCTGGATAATCAACTCTATCATTGTTAAAAGTTCCTAAGTCAATAACTTCATGACCTTTTTTTTCAAACAACTCTTTAACATATGTTTTAATATTAATTCCAGCATGATCTGCACCAATAAAATATTTCATTAATATATCCCCTTTTCATGATTAATTTCTATTTTTTTACCAATTAAATCTTTTTCTATTGATTCCACTTTTCTAAAAACTCTATCCCATCTAATTTTTTTATTTTTGTCCCAAGAAAAATATATAAACCAAGGTTTTCCTACAATATATTTGTATTTAACTGTTCCCCAAAATCTTGAATCATTTGAATGGTCTCTATTATCTCCCATCATAAAATATTCACCTTTTGGAACTTGCACAGGAAGCATATTAAATAATTTTGCAGGTGCAAGTCCATTATTTACTACACTTGGGTCGTGGTGAATTCCTGGATGTTTTCTTTGGTAAGGATTTATTACCCAAAGTTTATCTTCAACTTCTATAATTTGATCTTTTGAATAATTTTTTCTAACATAATCATTTCCTTCACTTGGGTGTAAAAGTAAATTTTTATTTTGAATTAAAACTAAATCTCCTCCAGTAGCCACACATCTTTTTACATAGTGAACTTTATCATTATGTGGATATCTAAATACAACAATATCACCACGTTGTGGCTTATCTCCTTCTATTAGGTGTCCATTGCCATTGAAATCTGGTAAGATAGGAACTTCTAGCCAAGGAATTCTAGGAACAGGAATACCATAAGAGAATTTTTTTACAAATAACATATCTCCAATTAATAGCGAGTTTTTCATACTTCCACTTGGAATTACAAAAGCTTGTGCTATAAAAAAAATTATTACTAATACAATAATTACAGTACCAGTCCAAGAACTGGCCCAATTATAAGCTTTTTTAATCATTTAGTTTTTTTTCTCTTTCTTCTCTTATTTTTGCAGCTTTAATAGTATTAACTAAAAGCATTGCAATAGTCATCGGACCAACTCCACCTGGAACTGGTGTAATGTATGAACATTTTTTTGAAACATTTTCAAAATCAACATCACCAACTAATTTTCCATTTTCAAGTCTATTAATACCAATATCAATAACAATTGCACCATCTTTTACCATATCTTCTGTAATTAAATTAACTTTACCAACACCAACACAAATGATATCTGCATTTAATGTATGTTCTTTTAGATTTTTAGTATAAATATGACATGTGGTAACCGTAGCATTTGCATTTAATAAAAGTGTACCCATAGGTTTACCTACAATATTACTTGCTCCTACAACACATACATTTTTACCTTCTGGATTAATTTTATACTCTTCTAGTAATCTCATAACTCCATATGGTGTTGCTGGTATAAAAGAATCTAAACCTAAATTCATCCTTCCTGCATTGTAAGCATGAAATCCATCAACATCTTTTTCAGGAGCAATTGCTTCAAGTATTGCATTTGTATCGATATGTTTTGGAAGTGGTAGTTGTACTAATATTCCATCAATATTTGGATTTCTATTCATCATTGCTAAAATTTCTAATATTTTATCTTGAGAAATTGTTTCTGGCATTTCATGCACAATAGAGTAAATTCCAGCTTGTTTACAAGCTTTGCTTTTCATATTAACATATGCTGCACTAGCTGGGTCTGAACCAACTAAAACAACAGCAAGTCCTGGTGTTATACTCTTTTTAGTTTGAAGCTCAATAACATCAGCTTTAACCTCTTCTTTTATTTTATTAGATAGTCCTTTTCCATCAAGTATTGTCATGGCAGATAAACCTTATATTTGTTTTAATTTTAGGTTGATATAATACCAAAAACAATTTTACACAAAGGTTAATTTTGAAGTTTATAGCTTTTATAGCTTTATTTACTGTATCTTGCTTATTTGCAACTAATGATGATAACTCTTTTATTACAAAATATGAATATGGTGCTATGTTATATAAAAATCCAAGGGGAATAGGGTGTAACAAATGCCATGGAAATGGGAAAAATGAAATTATACTTGCAAAATACAGAAATAAAAAAGGAGAATTAAAATATATAAAAGTTCCTCCTATAAGCAAAGTATCTTTTGAAGACTTCAAAGCAAAGCTAAAATCAGATAAAACAGAATCACTCATTATGCCAACATATTTTTTGACAGATAATGAATTGGATTCTTTATATTTTTATATACAAAAGTTAAAGTAATAAGGCTAAATTAATATTAACTTAAGTATAATGCGCAACTTAATTTAAAACAAAGGAAATGTTTATGTTAGAGGGTATCGCAAGAAATAGTATAACAAAACAAGAAACTAAATCTTTAAGAAGAGATGGTTACTTAATTGCTAATATCTATGGTAAAGGTTTAGAAAACGTTAATGCAGCATTCAAAACGAATGAATTTGTTAGAGCTTTAAAAACAAAAGAAACACTTGCATTTGATGTATCTGTTGATGGAACTATTTATAAAGTTGTTGTACAAGAGTATCAAAAATGTCCAATTACTTCAGATTTAATACATGTAGATTTAATGGTTGCACAACCAGGTGTTAGAACTACTTATAATATTCCTGTTAAAACTGTTGGTACACCAATTGGTTTAAAAAATAAAGGTCTGTTTATTTTCCATAAAAAAAGAGTAGCTGTTAAAACTACTTTAGAAAATTTACCAGAAAACTTTACTTTAAATGTTGATAACTTAGATGTTGGTCACAATATTTTAGTTAGAGATTTAGAATTAGCTGAAGGTGTAGAGTGTTTCTTAGATCCAAGAGTACCAATTGTTGGTGTAATTAAAGCTAAGTAATATAATATGTCTTTGATTGTTGGACTTGGTAATATAGGTGAAAAATATCTTTTAACTAGGCACAACATTGGTTTTATGGTCATTGATGAAATGGCCAGAAACCTAAATACTTCAAATATAAATAAATCAAACTTTAAAGCTGATGTTTTAAAATCTTCATATGATTTATTAGTAAAACCACAAACTTATATGAATTTATCTGGTGATGCAGTAGTTGCCATAAAAAATTATTATAAAATAGAAAATGATGATATAATCGTAATTCATGATGATTTAGATTTACCTTTTGGTTCAATTAAATTTAAAATTGGTGGTGGCCATGGTGGTCATAATGGATTAAAATCAATTGATTCAAATATTGGTAAAGATTATATACGAGTTAGAATAGGAATAGGAAAACCTGAACATAGAGAAGATGTTATAAATTATGTATTAGATAACTTCTCAAAAGAGGAATTAAATAGATTAAAAGATATAATAATACCTCATGCTATAAAAGCAATAGAAGCACTAAAAAGTGGTGAATCTATAAATGAAATAAAATCTAAATATACATTGAAGTAACATGAACATATTAACAAAATATATATTACAAAAATATCTAAAAAGTTTTTTTATTGTTTTAATTTCATTAGAACTATTCTTTGTAGGTATTGACTTTTTTCAAAATGTTAAAAAATTACCTGATTCTGCAAACTTACAATTATTGTATCTTTTTTATAATAGTTTTTTTACACTGACATTAACGTTACCATTATCTTTGGTATTTGGATGGATATTAACTTTAGTTATTTTAATTAAAGGAAATGAATTAGTTGCTTTCACAGCACTTGGTGTTAGTAAGCGTAAAATATATCTTCCTGTATTAAATATTTCATTTTTATTATTGTTAATATTAATAGGACTTCAAGCAACACCTCTTGCCTATTCATATGAACAAAAAAGTAAAATATTAGATGGAGAGTACTTTACAAGTACAAAGTCTGATATATTCTTAAAATATAATGACTATCATATATATTTTCAAAAGTTATTTCCTTTAGAAAAAAGAGCTGAAAATATACATATTTATAAAGTAAAAGATAAAGATTTAGTTGAAAGTATTATTGCAAAAAAAGCGTATTTTCAAAATAATAAATGGTATGTTATTGATGCAAAAATTACAACAAAACCAAAAAATATTAATTTTGAAACTTCAAAAATGGTTGTCAAACATGAAAAGTTTTTGCATACATTAGAAGGGTTTAAACCAAAAATATTAAATAATGTTTATGAATCAAAATCGACATTTTCTATTCTTGATGCATTATCAGCATTAGTTTTATTGAAACAACAAGGAATAAATACTGATAAAATTAGAGCAGCATTGTATTATGAATTAATTGTTTCATTTTTTATTATTCCAATAATGATGTTAGTTTTTGCATATTCTGCACTAAATAGCAGATTTTTTAATATAGGTAAGTTTACTTCTTTATCAATTTTTTTAACTTTAATAGTTTGGGGTATATTCTTTTTACTTCATAAATTTTCTAATAATGGTACATTATCACCAGAAATATCACTATTAGTACCGATGTTTTTATGGTACACTATTTCTTTTATTATATATAAAAGGAAAACATCTTACTAAAAGGAGAATGTGTAGTTATGTCTAACAAGCATGTAAAAGCATATGGTATTGCTTTATATAAGTTAGAAGATCAAAAAATAAAACTTCTATTATGTAAATCAGTTAAAAGTAAAAATAAATGGGGATTTTTGAAAGGTGTTCAACTTGGCAAAGAAAGTGCAAAAGAGTGTGCTAAAAGAGAATTCACTGAAGAATCAAGTATAAAAGTTGAAACTGAATATTTTGAAGAGTATTTTGAACAATTAAATAAAGAAAAAGATATTGGTATTTGGCTTGTAAATAGTAAAAATATAGAAAAATTATATAATTACTTTGATGAAGATGACAAATTATATGACAAGTTTTTATCACTTGAAAATAGTAAAGTTAAATATTTTTCTTTAGATGAATTACCTCATTTTAAAAAGAAGCAAAAAGAACTTATTATTAAAATCAAGGATTTTTTAAAAAATAAGAATCAACACCATTAGCAATTCCCTCTGCTAATATTTTTTGATACTTTTTATTATATAATCTTCGACTTTCCATAGGATTAGAAATATATCCAACTTCAATCAATATTGAAGGCATTTGTGCACCTACTAGTACCCAAAAAGGACCTTCTCTAACTCCACTATCTTCAATGTATTTATAGTGTTTTTTAAGCTGATACAACATGTTTTGTTGTATATCAATTGCAAGTTTATTTGAAGCTGTTATTTTACTTTGATTTAAAACTGTTAAAAAAGAATTTTTTGTAGCATTACTCATGGCTCTTACATCACTACTATTCTCTTTTGCTGCAACTCTTTTAGCTCTTGCACTTCTTGCTGGACTTAAGAAAAATGTTTCAATTCCTTTTACTTCTTTTGCCTTACTTTTTGCAATAGAGTTTGCATGTATTGAAATAAATATATCAGCATTTACTCTATTTGCTTTTTTTGTTCTATTTCTTAAAGTAATGAATTTATCATTTGTTCTTGTTAAATATACTTTGTATCCTCTTCTTTTTAAATGATATGCTAAATCTTTTGCAATTGCTAATACTACATGTTTTTCATATCTTTTATATGGGCCAATAGCTCCAGAGTCTTTCCCTCCATGTCCAGGATCAATTAATACAATTTTTCTTTCATATTTTTCTTTATATGTAACTGTACTTTTTTTACTGGTTGTTTTTATATTAAGAAATTTGATAATAATTCTTTTATTATTGATAATATATATAGGTTTTAATCTATTTTTATCTCTTACTTTTATATGTAATATAGTTTTGTTTTTTTGTATAATGAAGATTTTATCTATACCATTAATAGCTAATTTTGTAGGACGTGCATCTTTAAAATAACCTTTTATATCAAAAAGATATAAATTAGAATACTTTGTTTTATCAATATTATAATCTATGTCTTTTTTTGTAACATGTTTATTAAAATCAATAATAATCATATTTTTTTGTGTATACACTTTTTTTATAGAGTATTTTGAATTACTATTATTTGCAATAATACTTTTTTTTGCATACTCTTTTTCTATTTTTTTCTTTTTTGATATTTTCTTTACAGTTTTAATTTTCTTTTTTGATGATAGTTTTTTTAGTTCTGCTTGGTATTTTTTAGTATCATAACCAAGTTTTTTGCCATAACTAATTATATTTATTAAATGTTTTTTTTCTAAGGCAGTATTATTATTTAATACTGCTCTTAGATAACTCATTCTCTCAGTGTTATATTTTTCACTTAAAGAAGATGCTATTAAATTAAGATTAAATATTATTAAAAAACATAAGAGTACTTTTTTTAAAATAATTACTCTCCCTTTGTTAATTTTTCAATTAATTCATGTACTGATATTAATTTATCTAATCTATATCCATTTGAACCTGTGAAAAATAGTCCTGTATTCATATCTCCTTGATATGCAGCTCCTAATCTATCAGCTATACAATAACCAACTATTTTAGCTTCTTGACCTCTATTACAAGGTGAAACACAGTTTGAAATACAAGCAACTTTTGGTGCTGTATTATTTTTCATTGATTCTTGTAGGTTTGTCATTACTGCACGTGCAGGTAAACCAACAGGTGATTTCATAAGTTTTATATCTTCTTCTTTTGCATCCATTAAAACTTTTTTCATATTCATATCAACATCACACTCAAATGTACCAATAAATCTAGTTGCCATTTGTACACCATCACATCCAAGTGCTAAAAATTTATCAATATCATTTTTATCCCAAATCCCACCTGCTGCAATAATTGGAATATCTCCCCAATTTTTAGCTTCTTCAATAACTGGTCCTACTATATTTTCAAGTTGAAACTCTTCTTGAAAACATTGGTCATAAGTAAAACCTTGATGACCACCAGATTTTGGTCCTTCTACAATAATAGCATCTGGAATTTTTCCAAATCTTTTCCATTTTCTACAAATAAGTTTAAGCGCTCTAGCACTAGATACAATTGGTACTAATGCAACATCAGGGAAATCTTTTGTAAATTCAGGCATATTTGTTGGTAAACCAGCACCTGTAATAATTATATTAATACCAGCTTCGCATGCATCTTTTACAACTCTTCCATAATCATTAATAGCATGTAAAATATTACATGCTAGTGGAGCATCACCACAAATTTTTCTTGCATTTTTTATAATTGTTTTTAATGCATCTTTAGAATAAAAATTTAGTACATCAACTGGTTTGTCTTTTTTTGTTTTTACAGTAAACTCGTCACTTTTATAATAACCAGTTCCTACTGCAGAGATAACACCAAGTGCTCCCTCTTTACTTACAGTGCCAGCTAGTTTGTCCCAACTAATACCTACACCCATTCCACCCTGGATAATTGGATGTTTTATATCATATTTTCCTATTCTCAATACTAGCCCTTTATTTTATTTTTATCTTTGCAAAATTCTTTTTACCTTTTTGTAAAATAAATTCTCCAGTTTTTAAATTAAGTTTTTCATCAGTTACTTTCTCTTGATCAATTTTCACAGCACCCGCTTTTATATCTCTTCTTGCTTGTGAAGTTGACTTTACAAGATTTGCATCAACTAATGCTTGACAAATCCAAGTACCTTCATCCATGTCAAATTCAGGCATATCAGTTGGAATGTCTTTTTGTGCAAAAATTTTCTCAAATTCTGCTTTTGCTATTTCACCAGAACCTTTACCGTGGTATCTTTCTACTATTTCCATTGCAAGATCTTCTTTTACAATTTTTGGATGTAGTGTATTATTTGATACTCCATTTTTCAAATCTTCTATTTCCTGTAAAGATTTTGTTGATAGTAATTCAAAATATCTCCACATTAAATCATCTGAAATTGATAATATTTTACCAAACATATCATTTGCATTATCTGTAACACCAATATAATTTCCTAAAGATTTTGACATTTTCTGTACGCCATCTAAACCTTCTAAAATTGGCATCATTAATACAGCTTGTTGTTTTTTACAATTATAAGCTTTTTGTATAGTTCTTCCCATTAATAAATTAAATTTTTGGTCAGTTCCACCCATTTCAATATCAGTATTCATTGCAACTGAATCATAACCTTGAAGTAATGGATACATAAATTCACTAACTGCAATTGGTGTATTTGAAGCATATCTTTTTGAAAAATCATCTCTTTCTAACATTCTAGCAACTGTTAAATTTGAAGCAAGTGAAATTAAACCACCAGTTCCTAAATCTTTTAACCATTGTGAGTTGAATTTAACTTGTGTTTTTTCTGGGTCTAGTATTTTGAATACTTGTTCTTTATAAGTTTCTGCATTTTCCAAAACTTGTTCAGCACTTAATACTTTTCTAGTTTCACTTTTCCCTGTAGGATCTCCAATAGTTGCAGTAAAATCACCAATTAAAAATTGAACTATTCCTCCAAATTTTTGAAAAGTTGCCATTTTTTGCATTAATACTGTATGACCTAAATGTAAATCTGGTGCAGTTGGATCAAATCCTGCTTTTACATAAAAATTTTCACCTTTTTCATAATAATTTCTAACTAATTTTTCTATTGACTCTATATCAATTATTTCTGCACAACCTCTTTTTATCTCTGCTAGTGCATTTTTAATTTTATCTTCCATTTATCCTCTTTTTATTCTAGTTATTATTTATTATAAGCATCTTTTTTTGAAGTAAATTCAATAACTTTTGCTTTTTGTTCAACGATTTTTCTTACTTCATCAATATTTGAATTATTTATTTCAAATTCTATATCACAATATTGTCTATAAGAGTGTTTTTCTCGTCCATAATCAACACTTAATATATACCCTTCATATTTTGACATATACATTAACAATCTTGCTAATTCACCTTTTGTATTTGCTAAAGATACAACCATTTTATAAGGATATAAAGTATCTTTTGTCCATTTACAAAATAGCATGTGATGTTTTGATTTTATTTTTTTATATGCCTTATCACACATTTTATGGTGTATTATTGCTTTATTTCCACTTTTGAATGCAACAATATCATCTCCAAATTTTGGGTGACAACAGTGGTCAAATGATACTGAATTAATACTAAAATTTGAATATATTAATATATTGTCAAATTTATACATTTTTAATTTACTTGCAAGTATTTTAAATCTAGTTACAAGTCCATGTTCTTTTATTAGTTTTGTTTCAATTTGTTTTTTTATATTTCTTAAAAAATCTAAATTATTTGCAACTTTATGAATAGAAACAAATGGATAAGTTGTTGTTATTTGTTGAGTATATCTATTAAAAATAGTATCAATAATATTTGTACCTGTGTATTCATTTATCTCTTTTTGTCTTTGTGCACAAACAAATTTAATCTGTTTTTTCGCTCTATTTGTTTTTACCATATCAATCCATGAACATCTTGGAATTACATGATCACTTGTTTTTATTGATACAATATCTGAACTTTTTAATTCAGTTAATAAAGGTTTTTTTATTTTATTAATATAACATTCAAAAGCATTTCTACCTACATCAGTATGCACTGCATATGCATAATCATAAGCAGTTGAACCTCTTGGCAAGTTAAAAGTATCTCCATGGGGAGAGTATACAACTATCTCTTCAGAGTATAAGTCATCTTTTGTATCTGCATAAAATTCTTCAACATTTTCATTTGTAAATTCTAATGACTTTAACCAATTTAAATTAGGTCCATTACTCTCTTTACTTTTTGCACCACTTTTATATTTCCAATGAGCAGCAATTCCATACTCTGCAATTTTATGCATTTCAAAAGTTCTAATTTGAATTTCATAAATTTTTGAGTTATAAAATACCGTTGTATGAATTGTTCTATATCCATTTTCTTTAGGAGTTGATACATAATCTTTAAATCTTGATATTAAAGGTTTATATGCTAAGTGTAAATGTCCTAGAACTTTATAACAATCAATTTCTTCTGGAACTAAAACTCTAATAGCTAAAAGGTCTAAAACTTCATCAATTGTTACACCTTTTCTTTGCATTTTCAAGTAAATTGAGTAATGATGTTTAATTCTACTTAGAATCTTAATTTTTGATGCATCATAACCATTTTTTTCTAAAATAATTTTTGTATTTGTAATAAAATTATTAAAAGTTAATTGAATTGCATGTTCATGCTCTTTGATAAAATTATCTATTTTAGAGTACTCTTCTGGATAAATATATTCAAATGCTAAGTCTTCAAGATGATTTTTAAGTGTAGATATACCTAATCTATGTGCGATTGGAACATATACAACTAAAGTCTCTTCTGCAATTCTTTTTTGTTTTTGTTCACTTAAAGCACTTAACGTTAGCATATTATGAAATCTATCACAAAGTTTTACAAGTAATACTCTTACATCATCAATAGAAGCAATTAGCATTTTTCTAAATGTCATTGCTGATGATACAGTTCTTGAATCTGATAATGAAGATGAAAATTCATGTTCTCTAATTTCTACAATTTTTGTAAGACCATCTACCATATGAGCGATGTCTTCACCCCAGTTATTTTTCACAAAGTTTAAATCATATTTTGTGTCTTCTACTATATCATGTAATAAAGAAGTTGCAATAACTGCTTCGTCTTGACTAAAATTAGAGATGATTGTTGCTACAAGAATAGGGTGTACTACATAAGGTTCACCACTTTTTCTAAATTGATCTTCATGGGCTTTTATACAAAAATCAATTATTTCTTTTAGCTTGGGAGTTAGTTCTACATTTTTTTTTAGTTCATTTATAGCATCATCAACTCTATTAATGCTTTGAATTTTTTCTATAAATGGATCCATATTATCTCAATAAAGAAATTATAAAAGCGTTAGCTTTTATAATTTAATCTTCTTTATCAACTAAACCGTCAATAACTAATAATCCATTTGCAATCTCATCAATTGCAATATCAGTATATTTCATGTTTTGTGTATTTTGTTCTAATAAAGGCTTTGCACCTCTACTTAATTCATCAGCTCTTTGCCCAACAGCAATTGATAAAATATATCTATCGTTGTTTACTTTTTCTAAAGCTTTAGACATTCTTTCTTCTAATCTTAACATTCACAATCCTTTATTTTACAATTGAGCATCTAGTAAAATCACCATTTATGATTTTTAATAGATTACCTTTTTCATTCATATTTGCTACAACAATTGGTAGTTTGTTGTCTTTTGCTAATGCAATAGCTGTGTCATCCATAACTTTAATATGATCTTCCAACGCATCATCATAAGTTAATGTTTCAAGTTTTACTGCATCTGCATATTTCATTGGATCTTTATTATAAACACCATCTACTTTTGTAGCTTTTATAAGCATAGATGCATTAATTTCAGTTGCTCTTAAAGTAGCAGCTGTATCAGTTGTAAAGTATGGGTTTCCTGTACCTGCACTAAAAATTACAACTCTATTTTTCTCAAAATGTCTAATTGCTTTTCTAACAATAAAAGATTCTGCAATTTGTTCCATTTTAATAGCAGTTTGTAATCTTGCACTTAAACCCTTGTGTTCAAGGGCTTCTTGCATAGCAACACCGTTGATTACTGTTGCTAACATTCCCATATAATCTGCACTAGTTCTTTTAATAATACCATCAGCAGCAGCTGTTACACCCCTAATAATATTACCACCACCAATAACGATACCAACTTCAATACCATTATCTACTAAATTTTTGATTTCATCTGCGATATAGTCCAAAATTTGAGTATCTATACCGTAACCTTCTTCACCAGCTAACGCTTCACCAGAAAATTTAACAAGTACTCTTTTATTCATCGATTTCCTTTAAGAATTTCGTGATTATAGCTAAAAAAAAATTAATAGTGATTTAAGAAAAATTATTTAACTAACTGCCCATTCAAAAAAAGGTAAAACTTCGACTTCAATTTTATCTACATTAAATTTCTCATTGTAACCAACAGTAACAATATCTACTTTTTCAAGCTCTAAATCTTTAACAGTTTTATTTATTTTTTTTACTATTGTATTTTTTAATAATGGATTAAAAAAAGGAATTGACAAAATTGCATATTTTTCTTCTTCTATATAAAAATCGATGTTATCTGTGTAGTAAATATCCTTGTACGTAGCTTGTAATTGTAAAAAAACCATATTAGTAAATTCATTTTTGAACTTTTTAGCATGGGTTATTGCATTTAAAAAAGCATGGTTATAAGAGTATATCTTTTTTACAGCCTTTTCTTGCTTATATTTTGGTAAAAAATATACTAATCCAGAATTTTCATATATTTTAACAACTTCATAAAACTTATCTTTTGAAATTTTCATGTTATTTTTTAGTGTATTAAAAAGTTGAAAAAGTGATTTTTTTTCATCAATATTTAAAAATAAAATTTTTAAAATTCGTTCAAATGTCTCATCTTTTGTATAAAGCCTAAGAATTTCTTGTAATCTTTTCTCTTTATTATACTCTTCAAGATTTACAACACCTGGCATATTTCCATATTTTAAAAAGTTATTAAATGCTTGCGTTGCTGTATGATATCTATTTTCATGTAATAAGTATTCTTCGAAGTCCAAAGGTTTTACTTGCATTAATTCAAAACCATCGATATTAACGCAATTATGTGAAGAAATAATTATACTTTGACATTCTGGTATATTAAAAGAAAAGTCAAAGTTTTCTAAAACCAATACTTTAATACTGTTTTTTATTATAAACTCGTCAAGATAAATCTTTATTTCTTCTATGTCATTTCTAAAATCATTAAAATCTATATAAATATAATCTTTTGTATCAAAATTTGATAAATAATCATAAATTAAATATGTTTTTCCACATTTGGGAGCACCATAAACAAAAGTTTTAGGTGCTGATATTTTTGCTTTTCTTTCCAAAAAAACAATTTTTGAAAAATCAAGTTCATAGCAAACTTCAAGTGTTTTCATTATCTATTATTTACTAGTGAAATTGCCTCTTTAATGGCATTTATATAACTTTTGTTATTTACTTTTACATTTTTATAAGCAATATCAAAAGCCGTTCCATGATCAACTGATGTTCTAATAATTGGTAAATTAAGACTTACATTTATACTTTCATCAAAATATAAAGCTTTTAAAGGAGCTAATCCTTGGTCGTGATACATACAAACAAAATATTTGCAATTTTTTCTGTTTGCTTTTGAAAAAGCAGTATCTGGAACAATTGGTCCTTTAAAAATATCTTTTTTTAATATTTTATTAGCATTTTTAATTGCTTTGAAAATTTCTACTTCTTCATTACCCAAAACGCCATTATCACTTGCATGGGGATTTAATCCTAATACTTGTATATTATCTTGCTTTACATTTTTGTAAAAATCACAAAGAAAAGTTGTTAAACTTTTTTCATTTATTCTTTTGGCAACTTTTTTTAATGCAATATGTTCAGTAAATAAACCTACAAATAGTTTTTTACATCCAAGCATCATAATTGCATTTTCCCCAAAGTATCTTCTTAAAACTTCTGTGTGACCTTTGAATTCAATATTTGCTTTATTCCAAGACTCTTTATTTATAGGAAGTGTTACTACTGCATCTGTAGTGTGTTCATTCGTTAATTTAATTGCATCAATAAATGAATCATATGAAAACTTCCCACTTTTTTTAGATACTTGTCCTGGCTTAATTTCAAATTCACCTTTAGTTTTATGTATATTAAAATCATTTGGTATGTCAATATTTAAAAGTTTAGAACCTTGTGCTAATAGTTTCTTATTAATACAATAAATAGGATTACAAAACTTCTTTATTTTTTCATGGCTTTGTAGTGCAATTTGTAATCCAATTCCATTTAAATCACCAATTGATATTGCTATATTTGGTTTCATTTTATTAACTCTTTCATATCTAATATTGCTTGATATAATCCGCTAAATACCGATCTTGCTATTATACTTTGACCAATATTTAATTCGCTAATTGATTTTATTTTTGAAATCTTTCTTACATTTTGATAATTAAGTCCATGACCTGCTGCAACTTTTAACTTAAGTTCAACTGCAGTGTTTGCAGCTTTTTTTATTTGCTTTTTTGACTCATTAAGTTTTTGTTTTAGTTGTTCTCTTGAAATTTCAAGTTCTTTTATACTATGGTGCGTATTTGATAAATTTCCATATAACATTGCAAATATATTTGCAAAAGTTCCAGTATGAAGTTCTACCCAATGTGCTTGTAATTTTGAACTTAATTCTATCATCTCTTTTGTAGGATCAATAAATAGTGAAACTTCTATTTCATTTTCAATAAGTTTTTTTATAGCTTTTTGTACTTTTTTGTAGTTTGATTTCAAATCTAAACCACCTTCAGTTGTAACTTCTTGTCTATTTTCAGGAACTAAAGTTGCTCTTTGAGGTTTTAATTTGCAAACAATATCAATAATTTCTTCATTAATTGAGCACTCTAAATTTACTGGTAAAGTTGAAGTCTCAATTATTCTTCTTGCGTCTTCATCGTGGATATGTCTTCTATCTTCTCTTAGGTGAATAGTAATTTGATCTGCATTCGCAAGTTTACAAATTCCTAAAGCATCTAGTGG
Source organism: Arcobacter sp. CECT 8985 (assembly GCF_004116495.1). Lineage (GTDB taxonomy): Bacteria > Campylobacterota > Campylobacteria > Campylobacterales > Arcobacteraceae > Malaciobacter. Next base: position 16,959 of record NZ_PDKC01000039.1, read on the forward strand.
ATTTGGATCGTTAATTTTTCTAGCTTCTCTTAATACAGCAATATGGTCTATATTTACACCAAGTAACACAATATATCCTTTAATTTATTTTAAAAGTATGTTATCTAATATTTGATTTTATAAGAATAAAGTAAGAGAGTAAAAGAGTTACTTTTAAGATAACTCTTTTAGTGTTGAGATATTAGCTGCAAGCTTATTTTGTACTTCAAGGTATTCAAGTTCATTAACAGAATCAGCAACAATACCTGCACCTGCTTGGAATACAACTTTGTCTTCAGTTAATAATGTTGTTCTAATTGTAATTGCACTATCCATATTTCCATCAAATCCAAAATATGCAATACTTCCACTATAAAAACTTCTTTTTATACCTTCAAATTGTGCAATTAAATCCATTGCTCTAATCTTTGGTGCACCTGTCATAGTTCCTGCAGTGAATGTAGCTGCAAATAAATCAAACATATCATGTTCTTCATCAATTACTGCTTCTACATCTGAAACCATGTGCATAACATGAGAATATTTTTCAACTCTCATTAAATCTGTAACTTTAACAGTTCCAGCCTTTGCTACTCTTCCCACATCATTTCTACCTAAATCAACAAGCATAATATGTTCTGCTTTTTCTTTAGTATCATTTAACATCTCTTTTTCAAGTTCAAGGTCTCTATTGATGTTTTTACCTCTTTTTCTTGTACCTGCAATTGGTCTAAGTAAAATATTCCCATCAACTAATTTAACCATAACTTCAGGTGAACTTCCTGCAATTGAAAAATCTTCATATTTTAAATAGAATAGATATGGACTTGGATTTTTACTTCTTAATGCTCTATAAAAACTTAAATGATCAACTTTTGCTTTTTGAATAAATCTATTTGACATAAGAAGTTGAAATACATCTCCACTTGTAATCATCTTTTTTGCTTTTTCTACCATTTCAAAAAATTGCTCTTTTGTATAGTTGAATTTTCCCTCATCCAATAAAACAGCTTTTTTTAAAGGAGTATAAGTATATGGAGTGTATAACTCTTTTTCTATTTTTTCTAGCTCATCTTTTTTTGATTCAAGGGAAGTAACTATCACAAGTTTTGATGTTTTGTGTGAAAAACCTAAAATGATTTTAGGTCTTATTAAATCTACATCAGCAATATCAAGTTGATCTTCTAAATTAGCCATTGATTTTTTAAGTGTTGGTTCAAACTCTTTTACTACATCAAAACCTACACTTCCTATAAATCCATCAATAAGTCCGATTCCTAACTCATTTGCTTTATCTTTAAATATATGTTTATCAAATTTTTTATAATATTTTTGAAGATATTTTAAAGGATTTGATTCTACTTCTTTAATATCTCCTTGTTCATTTTTATGGAAACATTTACTATTTTTATACCAAATTCTTTCTCTATCACCAATAATAATGAAAGAGTAGTTACCTTCACTTGAGTTAACTGTACTTTCAAATAAAAATGTAATTTCATTTTTATAAAGTTTTTCCATTTTTTCATAAATAGAAACGGGTGTAAATTGGTCTAAAAATAATTCTTTTGAATAAAATGTCATATTGAGTGCCCTTTAAAATCTTAGTATAAATGCACTTGAAATATTTAATTTTCTTTTTATATTAGGCATATTATTTTCTGCTGATGCTCTACTATTAAAAGGACCAATTAATACTTTATTATATATTTTTCCATTTACATTTACTTTATAAATTGTATATTTAAAACCATTAGATTTGATTTTTTCTAAATATTTTTTTGCTGGTTGTTTTGAAAATGCACCAACTTGTACATAAGTACCATTTGGTTTTGAACTAACTTTTGGTGTACTTCTTTTTGTAGTTTTTGCTTTTTGAACAGTTTTCGGTTTTTGTATTTTTTTAACTACAGGTTCTTTTTGAACTTTTGTTTCTTCTTTTACATTAAAAACATCTGGTTTAGTCTCTTCTTCTTTAACTTTTTTTTCTTTTTTTTCTAAAGAATCAATACTTAACTCTTCATCTGTTTTTTGTTGTGTTTGTGCATTTTGAGTTTGTTCTTTGATATTTTTTAATTTTTCATCTATTATTTTTTGATACTGTTTTTCAATATTATCATTTTCCAAAACTTGTTCTTCTTGTTTTGTTGGTTCATTAGAAAATGATTTATCCTCTTTTTTTGGACTATTTAAAAGACGAATAATTACTATTGTCAATAAAAAAAGTATAATTAAAACTAAACCTAAGATTAGATATTTCTTTTTATTTGTCTCATTTGCTGTTGGTGTTGGAGTTCCATTTAACATGATGTCTCCTAGTTCACCATTAGACGAAATATCAACTTTAACAGAATCATCTTCATAGGCCTCTTTTGCTTTTGAGGCATTTGCTGATAACTCTTCTTGTTTTTTTAATTGAGACAGTCTTTGTTCTAACTCTTCAGTCTCTTGCTTCTCTTGCACTTTTTTTAAAAAATCTTCGCCTTTTATTTCCATATCACATCCTTATTTTAGTAAGTAGATTGAGAGTAAATAACAAAGTTAGAAGCAAGTTCTTCAAGTTCTTTGTTAACGCTAGCTTGAAGATCACTATTTTCAATGTCATCTAAAACATCACAAATTTTATTAGCAATGAATTCAAACTCTTTTTCTTTCATTCCTCTAGCAGTTAAAGCAGGACTTCCTATTCTAATACCAGAAGTAACAAATGGAGATCTTGTTTCACCAGGAACTGTATTTTTATTAACTGTAATACCTGCAT
>NZ_PDKC01000003.1 GCF_004116495.1 Arcobacter sp. CECT 8985
TGCACCAGAATTTGAGAAATTAACTGTAGATGCTACAAAAGCTGAAATAAAAATTACAGATACAATAGATGAAGTAAAAGTAACAGTAACAGCAGATGGTGATGTAAAAGAGAATGAAGCAGGAAACTTCAAAGTAAATGTAAGCCAAAAATTAGACCATGATTTAGAAGTAACATTAAGTGATGGCTCAAAAGTTACAATCAAAGCAGGAGAAACATCAGTAAATGTACCATTATCAGCACAAGGTGATGATGTATGGAAAGATGGAGAAACTGTAGAATTAGGTGCAACTTCAGCAAAAGCATTGCCAAATACAGGTGAGACAAGTGCACCAGAATTTGAGAAATTAACTGTAGATGCTACAAAAGCTGAAATAAAAATTACAGATACAATAGATGAAGTAAAAGTAAGTTTACATGGAATAGATACAAATGAGGGAGAACCTACAGTAACATTTATCGCAAAACTTCCATATGAAGTAAGAGCAGAAGATCCTAAAGTAGTAGTTCATACAAAATTAGGTGATATTACAATCGAACCAAAAGGTACAGTAATTGGAAAAGATCCTGATGGAAATGATATCTTATCAGATGGAAAAACAGGAAAAATAGAAGTATCAAATCCAAATACAGAAGACGTATATAGAGATGCAAGTACATTAGATAATGAAATTATAAGTGTGGAGGGTGGAAATTTTGAGAAATTGACAGCAGATACAGATACAGTAACAGTAAAAATAGTGGATACTATAACTCCAGTTGATATTTCAATTGATGCTGTAGCAACTGCACCAAAAGTCATTGATGTTACAACTGTTAATCAGGAAGGAACAGGATTTAATACAACGGCTTATAATAGAGATGGAGAAGAAGTAGATGTTTATATCAAAGACAATCCTGCCGGACTTGGTGTAGAAGGAACAGCCTGGTATACAAATGAATATAGTGAATTAGGACATGATGAAAGAATAGTATTTGATTTTACAAATGATGTAAATTCTTTAGATGTTTCGTTTGCATGGAGAAATAATCAAGAAACTGCACAAATGACTTTTTCAAATGATGGAAAACAAATAGGTTATGCTACAGTTTCAGGTGGTGGAACAGATACAGATGCATTTGTTAGATATTTTGACATGAATAACAATTTATTAAAAGAAGTTCCTGCACAAGGTGGATCAGATAGAATTGATTTAGCTTATACATTTGAGTTTCCTGATGAAAATGGCGAGCCAATGGCATTTGACAATGTTGAATTTAGTGCTCCAAATCCTCAGGATGATTATTTAATTCACGAAATTTCATATACAGAAGTTATAGATCCTAAAATTGCGAATATTAGTACAACAGATGGACAAGTTACCTTTACTTTCCAAATAGACGAAGAATACCCACCTCAAGGGAAAGCAACTGCAATTGTTGAACTAAATGGTAAAGAGTATAATGTAGATTTAAATGCAACAGGTAGAGGAACATTGACTGTTGATGCAAAAGACTTTTCTGATTTATCAGATATAGATGTAAAAGTAAAAGAAGTAATTGGTGGAAATTATGAAAAAGTAAATTCTGCAAGTGAGTCTTTTGATTTAACTGGATCTTTTATTGATGAATTTAGTTCAACTGATGATTCTATAACAATAAATGAAGACCAAACTTATATATTAAGCGCAACTGACTTTGGTGATTATACTGAAAGTGTAAAACAGTTCAAAATCACAGAAGTTCCAAGTGAAGGTACTTTATATTTAACTGTTCATAAAGGTGAAACAATACTTGATGCAAATGGTGATACTCATGTCGTAAAAACTGATACAAAAGTTGAAGTTAATGTCGGACAAGTTGTATCTTTAGCAAATGTTGCAGCTGGAAACTTAGTATATGTACCAAAAGAAGATAGTGATAATGATGTAAAGTTTAAATTTCAAATTGGCGATGAAAATGGAAATTTCAATGAACATGAATATACAACAGGGATAGAAATAATAGCCGTTGCAGATGCGCCAAATGCAAGTATTGATGTTACAAAAGTTGAGTCTACAAGTGGTGAAAATAACCAAGGTGGAAATGGAAATGGAAATTCAAATTCTGATAGATTAGATGTATTACAAGCAGCACATGAAGGTACAGGTAAAGATGGTAATTTAGATAGAAATTTTAATTATTCAGGAACAAATGATATCGTAAAAGATTATCAAAATGTAAATGCATCAAGCATAACTACAGATAAAGGGAATGACACATTAGAATTCCAAAGTTTAAATAATGGAAAAAATATCAACACTGGAGATGGTGACGATAAAGTAGTTGTTAATCAAAGTTCAAGTGCAAATATTAACTTGGGTGAAGGTAATAATACTTATACAGTTGCAGGAAGTTTAAATCAAGGTTCAACACAATCTGGTTCAGGTGATGATACATTTATTGTAAATCAAGGAACAAATCAAACTACTGTAAATTTAGGTGATGGGAATAATACTATAAGTGTTGGTGAATCATTAAACACAAGTAATGTGAGTACGGGTAGTGGAGATGATACTTTAATTGTCGGAAATAATAGTGATGGCAATACTATATCAACAGGGGCAGGTGATGATATTGTACAATTTAATGGAAATGTACAAGATACAAAAGTTGATTTAGGAGATGGAAGTGATAATATCTACTTATCTTCAGATAGTGATGTAAACTTTAATATAAATACAGTAATAGATGGAGGAAAAGGACAAGACACTCTTCACTTTTCGGGAAAAATGGAAGATTATAAAGTATCAGTTGGTGTTGACCAAGGAGAAGACCATTTAATTAGCTGGGATGAATATGCTCAAATGAACAAAGACCCAGAAGGTTATGCAAATAAAGAGTTTACAATATATGAAGTTGATGGAAATGGTACTTTACAAGGATCTAAATTCGTTGTAAAAAATATCGAAAATGTTGTATTTGAATCAGATAAAGATAGTGGAACTATAGAAACAACTGAAGAATATAATATTGATTTTAGTGCTTCCTTAAATGATATTGATGGAAGTGAAAGCTTAACAGTTACAATTACAAATGTTCCAGAAGGTGCAGAGTTTACTTCTACAAATACATCTTACACATTGACAAATAATGATGATGGAACATGGACTGTTAATTTACCAGAGGGTGCAAAAAATGTAAGTGATAGTATTACAATGACAGTTCCAAAAGGAACAGAAAATATTGATTTAGGAATCACTGCAAGAGCTACAGAGACAAGAGATAATGATAATGGTCAAAATTATGCAGAAACTACAGATAGTGATGCATTAGTTTATGGTGAAGATGAGTCAAAAACTTTAGATTTTGAAGCAAATACTGTAAAAAGTGATGAAAATATTATCATTGTTTTAGATGTTTCTGGAAGTATGAATGATTACGTGAGACTTGAAGATGGATCATGGACAACTAGATTAGCTCTTGCAAAAGATGCATTAGAAAATATGATAGATACTTATGAACAATACTCTAATGTTAAAGTAAATTTAACAAAATTTGCAAGAACTGCGGATGATTTAGATGGAGATGGTTCAGATAATGGATGGTATAGTCCAGAAGATGCATTAAATATCATCAATAATATGAGTGCAGGTGGTAATACAAACTATGAAGATGCACTAGAAGAAACATATACAAACTATACACCTCCTTCAAATGGTGAAAAAGCTACTGTTTATTTTATTTCAGATGGTAAACCAAATGTAGAAAATTATGATGGATTTGAGGAAGAATATGGAATACTAGATAGTAAGTATTTAGATAAATGGAAAGATTTCTTAGAAGATAATGCAAAAGAGTTAAATGTAATAGGTATAGGAAAAGGGATTACAGATAGTACATATTTAGATATGGTTGCACAAAATGTTGGTAATGTAAAAACTAATGTAACAATTCTTGAAGATGAAAATGACCTTAAAGATAAACTTGTAGAAAATGTTTATGAAAAAGTTGAAGGTAATGTTCTTGATAATGTTACAGGTGGTGATGAGAGTATAACTATTGATTCAATTGAAGTTGATGGTGTTACACATACAATATCAGAATCCTCAAATAATATTCTTACTTTACAAACTAGTTCTGGTGGAGTATTAGAATTCAACTTTGAAACAGGAGATTATTCATTTGGTGGATTACGAAACAATATAGTTGAAGAAAGTGAAAGCTTTACAATAAATGTAAGTGATGTAGATGGAGATGCTACTAGCTTTGATGTTAATATTGATATTACAAATACTGTTGATACTGTTGCTAGTGCACCTACATTAAGCTTTAGCATAGAAGCTAATGGATCACAAGAAATTGAGCATGATTATAATTATACTAGGGATGATTATGATCATTCGCAAAATTTTACTGATGCAGATGATTATATAAATATTAAAGATGATGTAGACAGTGATTTAAATACAAGTGGTGGAAATGATGTAGTTAAAGTTGGAGATAATGTACATTATGGAAATAATATTAATTTAGGTGATGGGGATGATTTTATAACTATTGGGGATAGCATAAATGATTATCGTGGACTTTTTGGCTATTCTACTGCAAAAGTAGATGGAGGAGAAGGAAATGATTCTATCTATCTAAAAGGTTATACTGTTTCTCAGTATAAAAATAATTATGATAATATTCAAGATAAAATCTCAAATTTTGAAAATATCAAATGTAGTGATGGAGTAGTTAAAGGAGATTCTAGTGTATTTAATACTTCACCTTTATCTTCAACAGTATATAGTTATACAATTACATTAGCTGCAGCATTAGTGGATCTTGATGGAAGTGAAACATTATCTAAAGTTACAGTAGATAATATTCCTGATACTGTAACTTCTATAAAAGATAGTTCAGGGGTAGAATATAATGTAACTGGTGGAGTAGTAGAATTACCTGTTGAAAGTGGAAAAGAAGAAGAATTTACTTTTATTTCAAATGAAAAATTAGATTCAACTGATATTAATTCAATGAAAGCAAGTGTAACTTCAACAGAATCAGAAAGTGATGATACAAACACTGTAACAACAACTGCAAAATTAGAGGTTGATGTAGATGAATCAAATCATATGACAGGAACTGATGCAGATGAAAAATTTGATTCACATGGAAGCCATGCAACAATTGATGCAGGAAAAGGTGACGATGAAATTGTATTCCATGCAGGAGATAAAGTTGATGGTGGAGAGGGTGAAGATACATTATTAATTTTAGATGATGATGAAAGTATAGATATTTCTGGTATTAATACAATTCAAGCAAGTACAGATCTATCACAAGTTCATAATATTGAAGCTATTGATTTATCAAATGATATAAAAGATAATTTAGTTATTGATGAAGAGGATGTAAAAAACCTAACAGATAATGAAAATGTTCTTAAAATCTTTGGTGATGATAGTGGAGATAGAGTTACTTTAGAAGGTGGAAGTGATAATTGGACATCTGGTGGTCAAGTTACAGATGATGATGGGAATACATTTAATGTATTTGAAGGTACAGCTTCTGGAACATCAAATATCAAAATACTAATTGATTCTGATGTTTCTGTTGATCCTGATATTTAAAAAGAGAAGTTTCACTTCTCTTTTGACTCTTTTTAATCTTTCATATTTTTTTTAAACCTTTTTAGATATAATCGCCTTAATTTTAAATTTAACTTTAACAAGATAGGAAAATTATGTCTAAAGAATTACTTCAAAAACAGGCTAATACAATTAGATTTTTAGCTGCTGATATGGTTCAACAAGCAAATTCAGGACACCCAGGTGCACCAATGGGATTGGCTGATATTGCAACAGTTTTAAGTTCTCACTTAAATATTAATCCTTCAAATGACAAATGGCTAAATAGAGATAGATTAGTATTTAGTGGAGGTCATGCTACTGGATTAGTGTATTCATTACTTCATTTATGGGGATTTGATGTTAGTTTATCTGATATGAAAAACTTCAGACAACATAACTCAAAAACACCAGGACATCCAGAGTATGGTCATACTCATGGGATTGAGATTACAACTGGACCTTTAGGACAAGGAATCGCAAATTCTGTTGGTTTTTCAATGGCTTCAAAATATGCACAAAATCTTTTGGGAGATGACGTAATAAATCATAAAGTTTACTGTTTATGTGGTGATGGTGATTTACAAGAGGGTATTTCTTATGAAGCTTGTGCAACAGCAGGACATTTAAACTTAGATAATTTAGTAATTATTTATGATTCAAACTCAATTACAATTGAAGGTGATACATCAATTGCATGGAGTGAAAATGTTAAGAAAAGATTTGATGCAATCAATTTTGAAGTAATAGAAATTGATGGGCATAATTTTTCACAAATTGATAATGCATTAATAAAAGCAAAAGAAGCTACAAAGCCTGTACTTATTATTGCAAAAACTGCAATAGGAAAAGGTGCAGCTACACTTGAAGGAAGTCACCATACGCATGGGGCACCTTTAGGTGAAGATGAGATTAGAGCTTCTAAAAAGAATGCAGGATTTGATCCAGATGAAAAATTTGTTGTTCCTTATGATATCAAAGGTGCATTTGATAAATTAATTAAAGGTGCAGAAGCTGAAAGTGCATGGAAAGAATCTTTAAGTGATGAAGTAAAATCAAAAATTGAAAAACTTCAAAATCCTGATTTTGATGCAATTGAGTATCCTGATTTTTCTGATGTTGAAAGTATTGCTACAAGAGGTTCTAATCATAAAATATTAAATGCAATTGCAAAAGCAGTTCCTGGCTTTTTAGGTGGAAGTGCAGATTTAGCTCCATCAAATAAAACTGAACTTTCAAATATGGGTGATTTCCCTAATGGAAGAAATATTCACTTTGGTATTAAAGAACATGCAATGGCAGCAATGACAAATGCAATGAATTTATATGGATTATTTAGAGTATTTAGTGCAACATTTTTTGTTTTCTCTGATTATTTAAAACCAAGTGCAAGAATTGCAGCACTTGCTTCAATTCCTCAACATTTTGTTTGGACACATGATTCTATTGGTGTTGGAGAAGATGGACCAACTCACCAACCAATTGAACATTTATCTCAATTTAGAGCATTACCAAACTTTTATGTATTTAGACCAGCAGATGCAACTGAAAATGTTGATTCTTGGAAAACTGCTTTTAAATTAAGTGCTCCAACTGCATTTGTTTGTTCTAGACAAAATTTAGAAGTATTAAAAGATGAAAAAGCATTTGGTGAAGTATCAAATGGTGGGTATTTATTAAAACAAAGAGAAAATGCAACAGTTACAATTATGGCAAGTGGTAGTGAAGTTATGTTAGCTCTTAAAACTGCTTGTGCTTTAGAAAAAGATGGAATAATTGCAAATGTTGTTTCTGTTCCTTGTTTTGATCTATTTATAGAACAAGATAAAGAGTATATTTCTAAAGTTATTGATAATAATACAAAAGTATTTGCTGTTGAAGCGGCAAGAGGATTAGAATACTATAGATTTGCAGATGTTGTTTATGGTATGGATACTTTTGGAGCAAGTGCACCAGCAAATGAACTATTTGAAGAGTTTGGTTTTACAGTTGACTCTTTAAAAACTAAAATTAAAAACGATCTATAATATTAGTAAAGCAATTATGCTTTACTAATAAATAATTTTCAAACTACACTTAAACAATAAAAAATCTAAAAAAAGTCACGTTAATATCTTAAATATAAATAAATTAAAAATATTATAATAAAAATTTCAAAAAAAAACTCTATTTTGTATAAAAAGTACCTTTTATGTCATATTTTTCTTATAAAATTACTTAATTAGAAAACATAAGTATTTTATAAGATTACATGGAGGTAATTTATGGAAAATGTTATTGAAGCATACACTGGGGTTACACCTCAGGGAAAAAAGAGTAGAACACCTGCTAAATTAGATATTATGCTAACTGCATCAGGTGTTATCCTAGCATTATTTATGATTGGACATATGTTATTTGTTTCAACAATTTTGTTAGGTAAGGATGTAATGTATACTGTTACAAAAATGTTTGAACTTGAGTTCTTATTTGAAGGTGGAATACCTGCTGTTGTAAGTGTAATTGTATTAGCTATTACAATTATATTTATAGTACATGCAATTTTAGGAGCTAGAAAATTTCCAACTAGTTACAGAGCATATATTAGAATTAGAGAACATTCTAAAATGATGCATCATAAAGATACTTCAATGTGGATGTTTCAATGGATTAGTGGTTTAATTATGATGTTTGCTGGATTAGTACACTTATTTATTATGTTTACTCAACCACAAAATATTGGACCATTTGGATCTGCATATAGAGTTGTTGAAAATCATATGTGGTTACTTTATATTGTATTATTAATCTGTGTTGAAATTCATGGTTCTGTTGGACTTTACAGAGCTGCTATGAAATGGGGATGGTTTGATGGTGAAAATCCAAAACAAACAAGAGCAAATTTAATGAAAATGAAAAAAATCTTAAGTTATGTATTTATGACATTAGGTGTTGTTACATTAGCTGCTTATATTAAAATTGGATTAGATCATAATATCGCACCAGGTGAAAAATATCAACCAAATACAAATACTATAGAAATATTAAAAGATTAAAAGGTTTTATTATGAAGATTAAATATTGTGATGCATTAGTAATTGGTGGTGGATTAGCTGGTTTAAGAGCAGCAGTTGCCGCAGCGGATAAAGGTTTAAGTACAACAGTATTAAGTTTAGTTCCAGTAAAAAGATCACACAGTGCTGCTGCACAAGGTGGTATGCAAGCTTCATTAGGTAATGCAAAAATGTCTGAAGGTGATAATGAAGATGTACACTTTGCAGATACAGTAAAAGGTTCTGACTGGGGATGTGATCAAGAAGTTGCAAGAATGTTTGTTACAACTGCACCAAAAGCAATTAGAGAATTAGCTAGTTGGGGTGTGCCTTGGACAAGAATTAGAAAAGGTAATCACGAAGCTGTAATTAATACTAAAAAAACAAACATTTATGAAGATGAAAATAAACATGGTTTAATTACATCAAGAGACTTTGGTGGTACAAAAAAATGGAGAACATGTTACACAGCTGATGCAACTGGACATACTATGTTATTTGCTGTTGCAAATGAAGCTTTAAAAAATAATGTTAATATTGAAGATAGAAAAGAAGCAATTAGTCTTATTCATAAAGATAATAGATGTTATGGAGCAATTGTAAGAGATTTAATTACAGGTGATATTGTTGCATATGTTTCTAAAGGTACATGTATTGCTACTGGTGGATATGGAAGAATTTATGAAATTACAACAAATGCAGTAATTTGTGAAGGTATTGGTACTGCAATCGCTCTTGAAACTGGTGTTGCAAAACTTGGTAATATGGAAGCAGTACAATTTCACCCAACTCCACTTTTCCCATCTGGTATTTTATTAACAGAAGGTTGTAGAGGTGATGGTGGTGTTCTAAGAGATGTTGATGGTTATAGATTTATGCCAGATTATGAACCAGAGAAAAAAGACCTTGCATCAAGAGATGTTGTTTCAAGAAGAATGATGGAACATATTAGAAAAGGTAAAGGTGTTGATTCTCCATATGGTAAACACTTATGGTTAGATATCTCTATTTTAGGAAGAGCACATATTGAAAGAAACCTAAGAGACGTACAAGAAATTTGTGAATATTTTGCAGGTATTGATCCAGCTGATGAAGGTGCAAAAGGTTGGGCTCCAGTTCACCCAATGCAACACTACTCAATGGGTGGTATTAGAACAAAACCAACTGGTGAATCTCCAACATTAAAAGGTCTATTCTCTTGTGGTGAAGCAGCTTGTTGGGATATGCATGGATTTAATAGACTTGGAGGAAACTCAGTTTCTGAAACTGTTGTTGCAGGTATGATTGTAGGTAACTACTTTGCAGATTTCTGTAAAGACAATGAAATTGAAATAGAAACAAAATATATTGAAAAATTTGTTGATGAAAAAGAAGCATATATTCAAGAATTAATTACTAGAAATGGTAATGAAGATGTTTTCAAAATTAAAAACAGAATGAAAAAAATTATGCAAGATTATGTTGGTATCTTTAGAGATGGACAAGGATTAGAAAAAGCTGTAAATGAATTAGAAGATTTATATAAAAGATCAAAAAATATTTCAATTACAAATAAACAACTTACAGCAAATCCAGAACTTGAAGAAGCATATAGAGTTCCAATGATGTTAAAAGTAGCACTATGTGTTGCTAAAGGTGCAGCAGATAGAACAGAATCAAGAGGTGCTCATACAAGAGAAGATTATCCAAAAAGAGATGATGCTAATTGGTTAAAAAGAACTCTTACTTCTTGGAAAGAGGGTGATACAATGCCAACTGTTGAGTATGAAGATCTTGATATCATGAAAATGGAAATCCCACCTGCATTTAGAGGTTATGGTGCAAAAGGTATGATTATAGAACATCCAGATTCTGCAAAAAGACAAGCAGAAGTTGATGACTTAACAGAAAAATTAGAAGCAGAAGGTAAAGACAGATATGAGATTCAAGATGCATTAATGCCTTTCCCTCTACAAGATGAATATAAAAGAAAAAATATTAGATTAGGAGTTAACTAATGGCACGTCAATTAACAATAAGAGTATTAAGATACGATCCACAAAGTGGAGATAGTAAACCTTACTTTAAAGATTATTCAATTGAAGAAACAGATAGTATGACAATCTATTTAGCCCTAACTAAAATTAGAGAGTCTTTAGATGCTGGTTTAAGTTTTGACTTTGTTTGTAGAGCAGGAATTTGTGGTAGTTGTGCAATGATGATTGACGGAAGACCAAAACTTGCTTGTAGAACATTAACAAAAGATTTAGGAAATGTAATAACATTATTACCTTTACCAACATTCAAACTAATCAAAGATTTATCTGTAAATACAGGTGAATGGATGGATGGTATGAGTAAAAGAGTTGAATCTTGGATTCATACTAGTAAAGAGACTGATATTGCAAATCTTGAAGAAAGAATTGATCCAGATGTAGCTGACGAAGTATTTGAACTTGATAGATGTATTGAGTGTGGATGTTGTGTTGCTGCTTGTGGTACAAAATTAATTAGAGAAGATTTCGTTGGTGCAGTAGGGTTAAATAGAGTTGCAAGATTTGAATGTGACCCACATGATGAAAGAACAGATGAAGACTATTATGAATTAGTTGGAGATGATAATGGAATCTTTGGATGTATGACTCTTCTTGGTTGTGAGGATACTTGTCCAAAACACCTTCCTTTACAAAATAAAATTGCTTATATGCGAAGAAAGCTTGCTACTATAAAAGAGTAAAGACAACCAAATTTTAAAAGCTCTAGACCCCCCCATCCCCCTAGAGCTTTTATCTAATATAGTTATTAGAAAAAGCGCAATATGGTATGTCTTGAATAATACTCTTTGTAGTAGGAAGGTAGAAATTCAAAACATTATTTCAAAAGAATATTACGAAACTTTAAAAATCTAATACTATAAAAAAGTATAAAACAGCCAAAAGAGAAGCCCTAGTTTTACATCCTTCTAGGGCTTTTTTTATTCTTCTTTTTTCCTTGAAATTATATTACTTTATAACAAATATAACCTAATCAAATAAATATTATAAAAAAAATCCAAAAAATGTCAAAAAAAGTGAATAATTATTCAAAAAATAACTTTTAGTTCATTTTACAGGAATAGAATTTCTTTAAGTAAAAAATTAAAATCTTATTTTAAATTTTAATTAAGATTTTAACTTTAAACAAAAACAATTTTTTGAAGGATTTATTATGAAAACTAGAATGGAACATGACTTAATTGGAAACAAAGAGATACCAAATGAAGTATATTATGGAGTTCAAACTGCAAGAGCACAAGAAAATTTCCATATTACAGGTATTACATTATCTAAATTCCCAACATTTATAGAATCACTTGCAAAAGTTAAAAAAGCAACAGCTTTAGCTAACTATAATTTAGGAACTTTAGAAGAAAACAAAAAAAATGCAATTTGTGAAGCTTGTGATGAAATTATTGCTGGTTCTTTACATGATCAATTTGTTGTTGATATGATTCAAGGTGGAGCAGGAACTTCTATTAATATGAATGCAAATGAAGTTATTGCAAATAGAGCACTTGAAATTTTAGGACATGAAAAAGGTGAATATCAATTTTTACATCCAAATAATGACGTAAATAAATCACAATCAACAAATGATTCATATCCAACTGCATTTAGAATTGCATTATTTGAAAAAATTTATGAATTAACTGACTCAATGAATGTTTTAAGAAAAGCATTTTCTAATAAAGCAGAAGAATTCAAAGATGTTGTAAAAATGGGTAGAACTCAATTACAAGATGCAGTTCCAATGACTTTAGGACAAGAATTCCACTCTTTTGCAACTATGATTGAAGAAGATATTCAAAGATTAGTTGATGCACAACAATTAGTAAGAGAAATGAACTTAGGTGCAACTGCAATTGGTACAGGAATTAACTCTCATCCTGCATATGCACATGAAGTAGAATTAAAATTACAAGAAGTAACTGGAAGACCTTTTGTTACTGCAAAAGACTTAGTTGAAGCTACTCAAGATACAGGTGCATATGTACAAATTTCTGGAGTATTAAAAAGAGTTGCTACTAAAATTTCTAAAATTTGTAATGACTTAAGATTATTAAGTTCAGGACCAAGAACAGGATTTAATGAAATTAATTTACCAGCAATGCAACCAGGTTCATCAATTATGCCAGGTAAAGTTAACCCAGTTATTCCTGAAGTTGTAAATCAAGTAGCATTCCAAGTAATTGGTACAGATGTAACTATTACAATGGCAAGTGAAGGTGGACAATTACAATTAAATGTATTTGAACCAGTTATTGCTTATAACTTATTCAATTCAATTAATATGATGAAAAATGCATTTGAAACATTAGCAGAAAAATGTGTTAATGGTATTACTGCAAATGAAGAAAGATGTAAAGATTTAGTACTTCATAGTATTGGATTAGTTACTGCATTAAACCCATATATTGGGTATGAAAATTCAACAAATGTGGCGAAAGAAGCATTAGATTCTGGAAGATCAGTTTATGACATTGTATTAGAGAAAAAACTATTAACTAAAGATGAATTAGATGATATTATCAAACCAGAAAATATGATTAAACCAAGAGAGAGAAAATAAGCTTAGGCAATATAATTAAACAAATTTAAGGAGGATGTTATGCTAGTTTTAGAAATAATAGTTGTGTTAGCCGCCATATTCTTAGGAGCAAGAATGGGCGGTATTGGAATCGGTTATGCGGGTGGACTTGGTGTTCTTGTTTTATGTCTTGGGTTTGGACTTGAACCAGGAAGTATTCCAATCGATGTTATTTTAATTATCATGTCTGTTATTGCAGCAATTGCAGCAATGCAAGTTGCAGGTGGGTTAGATTATATGGTAAAAATTGCTGAGGATATTTTAAGAAAAAATCCTAAACAAATTACATATCTAGCACCAACAGTTACATATTTTATGACACTACTTGCAGGTACAGGTCATACAGCTTACTCTACACTTCCAGTTATTGCTGAAGTTGCAAAAGAGCAAGGTATTAGACCATCAAGACCTTTAAGTATTGCAGTTGTTGCATCTCAAATAGCAATTACAGCTTCTCCTATTTCAGCAGCAGTTGTTTTCTTTAGTGGGATTTTAGAACCACTAGGAGTTGGTTATATTCAATTATTAGCAATTGTTATTCCTACTACTTATGCTGCTTGTATGATTACAGCATTTTTTAGTAACTTTATGGGAAAAGACTTAAAAGATGATCCAGTATATAAAGATAGATTAGAAAAAGGTCTTGTTAAATTAAGAGGTGAGACTAAAGTTGAAATCAAAAAAGGTGCAAAATTATCTGTAGCTATTTTTTGTTTAACTATTCTTGCAGTTGTTACATATGCTACATTAATTAGTAAAAAAGTTGGAGTTATTGTTGACCCTTCTTTACCAAGAAATGCAGCGATTATGGTATTTATGTTAGCGTGTGCAACAATTATTGCATTAGCTTGTAAAATCGATACAGGAAAAGTTATTAGTGCATCAACATTTAAATCAGGTATGAGTGCTTGTATTTGTGTCCTTGGTGTTGCATGGCTAGGAACTACTTTTGTTGGTGCTCACATCAATGAAATTAAAGGTTTTGCAAGTGATTTATTAAATCAATATCCATGGATGTTAGCTGTTACATTATTCTTTGCAAGTATGTTGTTATACTCTCAAGGTGCAACTACAAAAGCATTAATGCCAGCAGCTTTAGCATTAGGTGTTGATCCAACTACTGCAATTGCATCATTTGCAGCAGTAAGTGCATTATTTGTTTTACCAACTTATCCAACACTACTAGCAGCAGTAGAAATGGATGATACAGGTTCTACAAGAATTGGTAATCTTGTATTTAACCACCCATTTATGATTCCAGGTGTTATAGCAATTACATTAAGTGTAATTTTTGGATTCATGTTTGCAGGCGTAATTATCTAATAAGACAAGTTTCGTGCAAGAGTAATCTTGCACAAAGCTAATAATCAAACTATTCACAATTTGAACTAAGGAGAACAGATGAACAAGTTATTAAAAACAGTTGCAGCTTTTGCATTTATTGGTACTTCAGTACTTATGGCTAAACCAAATATCACAATTTTAGCTACAGGTGGAACAATCGCAGGAGCAGGTGATTCTGCTACTAAAAGTGCATATTCAGCAGGTGCAGTTACAGTTGATAAACTGATTTCAGCAGTACCTTCAATTAACAAAATGGCAAATATTAAAGGTGAACAAATTTCAAATATTGGTTCACAAGAGATGAATAATAAAGTATGGTTAAAACTTGCAAAAAGAGTTAATGCTTTACTTAAAAAAGATGATGTAGATGGTGTAGTTATTACTCATGGTACAGATACTATGGAATCAACATCTTATTTTCTTGATTTAACAGTTAAAAGTAAAAAACCAATTGTTTTTGTTGGTGCTATGAGATCAGGTTCTTCTATGAGTGCTGATGGTCCAATGAATATTTATAATGCAGTAAGTGTTGCTATAAATAAACAATCATATGGAAAAGGTGTAGTTGTTGTAATGAATGATGAAATTCATAGTGCAAGAGAAGTAACAAAAGTAAATACTTCAAATGTAAATGCGTTCTCTTCTGTTAACACAGGAAAAATTGGTACAGTTTATTATGGTGATGTACATTATTATATGAATCCTACTAGAAAACATACATATCAATCAGAATTCGATATTGAAAAAATCAACTCTTTACCAAGAGTAGATATTTTATATGGTCATGCAAATGATACAGATATTTTTGCAAAAGCTGCAGTTAAAGCAGGTGCAAAAGGAATTATCCATGCAGGTATGGGAAATGGTAATCCATATCCAACTACTCAAACAGCATTAGCAAATGCAGTTAAAGAAGGTGTTGTAGTTGCAAGAACTTCAAGAGTTGGAAGTGGTAGAACTAATCTTCATGGTGAAGTTGATGATGCTAAATATGGATTTATTGTAACAGATAATTTAAACGCTCAAAAAGCAAGAATTCTATTAATGTTAGGTCTTACAAAAACAAATAATAAAAAAGAACTTCAAAAAATGTTTTTTGAATATTAAAAAGTTAGAAAAGAGGATAAAACCTCTTTTCTCAATATAAAATAACTTATAAATGTTATAATATTATTTATAATATTTATAAGGTTACTTTGATGCAACAATCACTTATTAAACAATTTTTCTTTTTTTTTCTTCTATTTTTTCTTTGTATAAATGTTTATGCAAATGATAAAAAGAATGTATTAATTATTAACTCTTACCATAAAGGTTTTGAATGGAGTGACAGAGTTATTAGAGGTATGGAAGATATATTTTATAATACAAATATAGATTCAAATATTTTATATATGGACTCAAAAAGAATTGCATCTCAACAATACTATAAAAAATTAAAAGAGTTATATTTACTTCAACTTTCAAAACACAAATATGATTTGGTTGTTGTTATTGATCCTTTTGCATATGAATTTGTTTTAAAATATTATAAAGATTTATGCACTAAAGGTCAACCAATATATTTTATTGGATTAGAACAATTTTCAAGAGAATATGTAAAAAAGTTTGGTCTGGAAGATAAAGTTTCAGGAATGATGGAAAGAAGAGCGATTCCTGAAACTATAAAAATGATTCCAAAAATTATGCCAGATATTGAAAAACTTTATATTATTAATGACAAAAGTGCAAATGGCGATGATTCTGAACCTTATATAAAAGAAGCAATAAATCAAATAGGAAATAGATATAAAGTAGAATATATAAGAAGTATAAAATTTAAAGATTTAGTTAAAAAATTTTCTAAATATAAAAGAAATGAAGCAATATTTTTTATTAGATTTTACAATGATAGTACAGGAAAACTTTATAGAAATTATGAGATTGCTTCATTTATACAAAAAGCAAAAATTCCAGTTTTTATTACGGATGATTTATTCATAAAAAAAGGTGCTTTAGGTGGTAAATTAGTAAAAATAAGACAACTAGGACGAAACTCTGCAAAGATTATAATAAAAATTTTAGAAAATCCTAAAGTATCACCAATTATTCAAACAGATATGAGTTATAAATATATATTTGATTATAAAAAAGTAAAAGAGTATTTTTTATCTTTGGAGTCTTTAAATAGTGATTTTGAGTATGTAAATGCACCTATATCATTTTTTGATAAATATAGAAAACTTATAGATATTGTGTTTATAATATCTCCTTTTTTGTTTTTTTTAATTTTGGGACTTATTCATAACTTGTATCATAGAATTAAAAATGCAAAAAAATTAAAACAAAGAATGGAGTTTGATAAAGTATTATTAAATTCAGTTCATACTCCTATTTTATGGCAAGATCAAAATGGTTATATTGTTGATACAAACTCAAAATTTAAAGAGTTAATTAACATGTATTCAAAAGAGGATAAAGGAAGAAAACTAAAAGAGTATATTGAAAATGGAAATGTAAAAAATCTTTTGGTTGTATTAAAAAGTATGACAAAAAAATCAATGGGTGAAAATGAACTTTCATTTAGAGATGATAATAATAGTGAACATACTTTTATGATGAATCAGACAAATTATACGGAAAATATTTTTAAAACTAGTGGTACTGTTACAGTCTTTACTGATATTACAAAAGAAAAGCAGGCATTAAAAGAAAAAATGAAACATCAAGAATTTAGTATTCAGCAAGCAAAACTAGCAGAAATAGGGGAGATATTTTCTTCAATTGCTCATCAATGGAAAAGTCCTTTGGTTGAAATAGCAACTATAGCACAAGAGCAAATATATGCAAATGGAACACAAGAAGATGAAGAAAACTCAAAATATGTAAATGATATTATGGTCCAAGTTAGATATATGACTGATACAGTAAATGATTTTCAAAATTTTATTAAACCATCAAATGAAAAGAGTGTATTTAATATTTATGAAACTGTTGTAACAATGATGGAAATAATAAAACACAATATAAAATATAACTATATAAAAGTAAATATTTATGTATCTGAAAATTGTAATTTAAATATTTTGGGATACAAAAATGAGTTAATGCAAACACTTTTAAATATAGTAAATAATGCAAAAGATGCAATTATAAAAAATAAAAAAGTAAAAAATATAAAAAAAGGAGTTATTAATATAAGTATTAAAAATATAGATAATCATGTATTAATAGAGATAGAAGATAATGGTGGAGGAATCCCAAAAGAGCACATAAAAAATATTTTTGAACCTTATTATACAACTAAAAATAATGGTCATGGAATAGGCTTATATATGGCAAAACTTATTATTGAAGATAAAATGGGCGGTACAATAAGTGCTTTAAATACAGAATATGGTGCAAAATTTAGTATAAAATTGGAATTAAATCATGAAAATATTAGTACTTGAAGATAATGAAAGACTATGTAATCTAATTGCAAGTGCATTAGAAAAAGAAGGATATAAGGTTGATACTTTTTACGATGGAGAGGATGCTTTAGAAGCATTAGTAAATGGTTATCAATGTTTTGTTTTAGATATCAATGTTCCATCTTTAGATGGTATATCTATTTTAGAATCAATTAGAATGTATCATAATGATATTCCTGTTATTATTATGAGTTCAAATCATGAATTAGATAAAATTCAAGCTTCATATGAAATAGGATGTGATGAGTTTTTAAAAAAACCTTTTTTTATGTATGAGTTAATTCATAAGATAAAAAAATTATGTAAATATGAAACTAAAGTTCTAAATTTAGGTGAAGATTGTATCTTTGATTATACAAGACATTGTCTAACTAAAAATAATCAAGAGGTGAAGTTAGCAAAAAAAGAGATACTTTTTCTTGAATTATTAGCAAAAGATATTCATAGAGTATTTAGCTTTGATGAAATTGAAGAGTATGTATGGGAAGGTGAACCAACATCTTTAGGGAATATTAGAGCTTTAGTAAAAAGAATTAGAAAAAAAATTCCTGAAAAATCTATAAAAATTGTAAAAGGACTAGGTTATTCAATTGATGCTTCAGTAGTTGAATAAATTTTAATTTTTTATAAAAAAGTCCATTTTATTTCATTTTATTTTTCTAGAATAGAAGATTAGCTAAATTTTAAGGAGTGAGAATGTGGGCTTTATATAAAAAAGTGCCTTTATGGCAGAAAATATTTTTAGGATTAGTTCTTGGGTTAATTACAGGACTTGTTTTTAAAGATCTTGCAATTTACCTAAAACCTTTAGGAACACTATTTTTAAATCTAATTAAGATGTTAATTGTTCCACTTATTTTTGTGACACTTGTAAGTGGTATTACATCTATGGATGATTTCTCAAAAATGAAAAGAGTTGGTTTAAAAACTTTTTTTATATATTTATCAACAACAGCAGTTGCAATAACAATTGGGTTAGCTTTTGGATTTTTCTTTGAACCAGGTGTAGGAGTATCTTTAGTAAATAAAGAAGCTGTTGTTGCAAAAGCAGCACCATCATTAATAGATACATTATTAAATATAATTACAACTAATCCAATTAGTAGTTTAGCGCAAGGTAATATTTTACAAATTATCTTTTTTGCAATTATTTTAGGATTATCAATAAATCTTGCAAAAGATAAATCAAAACCTGTAAAAGATTTCTTTAATTCATTTTCAGAAGTAATGTTTAAAATGACAGATATTGTAATATCTTTCGCACCTATTGGTATTTTTGGTTTGATGGCTTGGGTTAGTGCCTCATATGGAATGGATGTTTTATATAGTTTGTTAAAAGTGATTTTATGTGTTTACATAGCTTCAATTTTACATATGGTTTTTACATATGGATTAGCAATTAAATTTATTTCAAAATTGAGCATTCTTAAATTTTTCAAAGGAATTATTCCTGCACAGATGATTGCCTTTACGACTACAAGTAGTTCAGGAACTCTTCCTGTTACAACATCTAATGTTGTAAATAATTTAGGAACTTCAAAATCAATTTCAAGTTTTGTTTTACCTTTAGGTGCAACAATTAATATGGATGGAACTGCAATCTATCAAGGAGTATGTGCAATGTTTGTTGCACAAGCATTTGGTGTTGATTTGACATTTTCTAATATGTTAACAATAGTTTTAACTTCAACATTAGCTTCAATAGGAACAGCTGGAGTTCCTGGTGCTGGATTGATTATGCTTACTTTAGTATTAACTTCTGTTAATTTACCTTTAGAAGGTGTTGCAATTATTGCGGGAATTGATAGAATATTAGATATGGCAAGAACTACTGTAAATGTAACTGGAGATGCAATGGTTACAGTTTTTGTTGCAAAAAGTGAAAATGAGTTAGATGAAAAAATTTATAATAGTTAAACAAGAGAGTTAATTCTCTTGTTTTAACCATTTATATATTGTTGCTCTTGATATATTTAATATCTCACATAAGTATGCAACAACATTTCTAATTGAAAAAATACCTTTATCATTTAAAAATAGTATTAACTCTTTTTTTTCTTTTATTTTAAGTTCTTCTATTTTTCTATTTTTTGTTTCTAAAAATTCTTTTATTAATTTATTTGTATGGCTTTTCCAATCCTGTGAAAATAATAGATTAGGGGATTCATTTTTATCTTCAATATTTAAAAATGATTTTAAAGAATCGAAAATATTTTCAAATGTTTGTATATTAAAGTTAATACACATAATTCCTATTATTTCATTATTCTCATCTCTAATAATTGAAGATACGGTTTTTAATCTTTTACCATCAAAATTAACTTTTTCATATGGTCCTACAATATCAGTTGTTAGTGATTTAAAGTCTTTAACATCATTTATCATTTTATCACCTATTTCTCTTTTTGAAAAGGCATTTGAAATATGTACTAATTTTTCTTGTTTCACATCATGTAAAACAACTTCGACATTAGGATAAAAAAGTTTTGTAATTGCATCACAAACTGTTATATGTGGTATTAATTTTTTATTCATAATGAATCTTACAATAATTAAAGCTTAAAATACAAAAAGTCTATAAAAAATAATAAGTTGACAAAAAGTCTATAAAACTCTATAATTTTATTTTTTTTAAGGATATGAAATGTTAAAAGGAATTATTGTCTTACTTGTTTTTCAATTTATTGGAGAGTGTATATCAAAACTTTTTTCTTTACTTGTTCCAGGACCTGTTATAGGAATGATTTTGTTGTTAATATTTTTAATGATAAGAAAAAGCAGTTTTAAAAGTTTAGATAATGCGGTTTTTATTCATTTAAGATATTTACCAATGTTATTTATTCCTGCTGCAATGGGAATAATAACACAAGCAGATATTTTACAAAAAGAGTTTTGGGCTATACTTATTTCTTTATTAGTAGGTACTATTGTTGCACTAATTTTTAGTGCAAAATTAATGGATTATTTAACAGATAGAAAGGCTAAAAATGAACTTTGATGCATTAGAAAACTATGTAACTTCAACACCTTTGACATGGCTTATATTAACAATGGCATCATTTAAAATTGGAATTATTATTTATGAAAAAACTAATAAAAATACTTTATTACAACCAATAATAATTGCATACATAATAATTATGAGTGCTATTTTAATTACAGGTACTTCATATAAAGAGTATTTTGATTCAGTTAAAATAATTCACTTCTTTTTAGGCCCTGCAACAGTTGCATTGGCATTACCTTTATTTAATAATTTAAAATATATAAAGTCTTTGTTTCTTCCCATTGTTATAACTTTGGTAGTTGCAGGGGTTTTTTCAATAGTTATTGCAGTTGGATTATTATGGAGTTTAGATGCAAATTTACAAACAATTTTATCAATGACAACAAAATCTATTACTGCACCAATTGCAATTATAACATCTAAACAAATAGGAGCAATCCCATCATTAGCAGTTGGTTTTGTTATTATTACTGGAATAATAGGAGCTTTATTAGGAACAATTATTTTTAAAATAGTAAAAATCAAACATGAAACTTCTAAAGGCTTTGCTCTTGGTTTAATATCCCATGGAATTGGAACAGCAAGAGCAATAGAAATAGGGGAAAAAGCAGCTGCATTTTCAGCTTTAGCAATGGGATTAAGTGGTATTTTTACTGCAATATTTCTTCCTATTATGATTTCTTTTTTTAAATAAATAAATAAATATAATTTATTATAAATAGTTTCTTAATAATGATAATCTTTATTAAGAAACTATTAACTTTTTTTTACATATACTTCTGCACTTTAAAATTTACACAAGGGAAAATAATGAAAAAGAGGTATATGTTTGCATTTTTATTTTTATTAAATAATGTACTTTTGGCCCAAGAATTAGATAGTGTTTTAGTAATAGGAGCACAAAAATCTTACTTTGAAGAGTATTCTTCAAGTAGTATGAAAGGCGAATTCAGTGATAAAGAGACTCCTTATTCTGTATCTGTAACTAAAGGAACCTTAATAGATGATTTACAAGCTCAAAGAATAGAAGATACTTATGATTACACAACAGGAGTAACAAAAGTTGGTAAAAATGCTGATGCTATTATGATTAGAGGTTTTCAAACTAATTTACAAAATATTCAAGTAAATGGAATGCCTGGATTAATTAGTAGAATGGGTTCACCTTCAACTGCAAATGTTGAGAGAATTGAAGTTGTAAAAGGTCCTGCATCCGTACTGTATGGGGCAATGCAACCAAGTGGATTAGTGAATATTCAAACAAAATTACCTCAATCTAAACAAAGTTTTTCTATAGATACTTCTTTTCAAACTTACATGAGTAATAGTTCAAAATTTGGTGATGATAATGGAGTAACAACTACATTTGATTCAACAGGACCAATAACAGATAATTTATTTTATAGGTTTATTGTGGTTGGGGAAAAAATAGATTCATATAGAAAAGATGTTGATTTTAAAAATCTATATGTTTATCCAAGTATTTTATGGAATATTGATGATGATACTTCTTTATTAGTTGCAATGGAATATGGTACTGAAAAAGGAAGTGCAGATAATGGTTTGGCTGCTGCAAATCATAATATTAATGACGTAGCATCATTAGATACAGTATATCAAGAAAAAAATGATTATGACAATGATAAAGGAACAGCATTTGATATTAATTTAGATCATTATATTAATAGTGATCTTTCGTATAAATTTGCATGGAGAAGTGTTTTTCATGAAGACGATAGAAAATTGTATGAAAATAGAAAAGTTAATAATAATGTAAATATAGAAGATACTACATTAACAAGAAGAAATAGACATCAATATAATGAAAGGGATTGGCATAGTTTTGATACAAATTTAAAATATAATACAAAATTTTTAAATATGAAACATAATATGTTATTTGGTTTATCAGGTGCATATAAAAGAACTGATTATGTAAGAAAGGTTTATGGTGGAATTGTAACTCCAGATCTAAATATTTATAATCCAAAATTAGGTGGAGAAGCAATTGATAAAAAAGGAAATAGAAGAGAAACAAAATATTATAGTGCAGGTATTTATGTTCAAGATAAAATTGATGTAACAGATAAATTAACTTTAGTGGGATCTTTAAGAGCAGATAGAACTAAGATTGATTTTGAGTGTTTAAGGGGTAAATGTGTTGATAATATGGTTAAATTATCGACAGATTATGTGGGTTCAATAGGTGCAGTTTATAATATTAATGATATATTCTCAATTTATGGAAGTTATGCACAAAGTTATGATCCAAATTCTGCAGAAAGATTGGACAAAACAGGGAATTATTTAGATTCAGAAAAATCAGAACAGTTTGAAATTGGAACAAAGATTAATATTACTGAAAAATTAAATACAATTCTTTCTTTTTATAAAATAGATAAAAAGAATGTTGCAGAGAGTAATCCTAGTGGATATTATGAGTTAAAAGGAGAAGTTGAAAGTAAAGGTTTTGAAGCAGAAATGCAATGGCTTCCAACTTCAAATTGGCAATTTAAAACAGGAGTTGCATATAATGAAACGGATTATGTGAGTGGTAAAGATATGGGCAACACTCCTAAAAATAGTCCAAAATCAACTGCTTTTTTATTTACAAGATATAATATTCCTAAAAAGATATATGATGGAACATTAGGAGTTACAGCAGGGGTTATATATAGAGATGAAACATATACTAGTTCTTCAAAAAAAACTAGGGTAGAACTACCTTCTTATACTAGATATGATATGGGAGTTCATTATTCATTAAAAGATTGGGAACTTGCATTAAATATAGAAAATATTACAGATAAAAAATATTATGAATCTGGAACAAATGATTATAGAATATATTCAGGTGAACCAAGAAAAGTAACTTTTAATATAAAACGAAAATTTTAAAATTTAAAAATTTTAATATACATATATCAAGATATATTGATATATGTATAAAATTGTGTTATACTTCCATAAAATATAAAAGAGAGATTATGGATATATTTTTAAAAACAGTATCTTCTTTAAATGATGAAACAAGAGTAAAAATATTAAAATTTATTAATATTCATGGTTCTTGTTGTGTATGTGATTTGGAAAACTCATTTGAAATGATACAATCAAGGCTATCAAGACATCTGAAAATATTAAAAGAAGCAGGATTTTTAAGAGTTGATAGGCAAGGAAGATGGGCTTACTATAGTATAAGAAAACCACTTGATGAATTTAGATTATCATGTATAAAAGAGATAATGTTTTTAGATGTAGATTTACCGATTTTTCAAAAAAATTGTAAAAAGGATGATATTTAATGACAGAAACACTTTTTGTATATGGAACACTTATGCCAAATTGTCCAAATGGTTTTGTACTAGAAAATATTGTAGGAAAATTTGTGCCTGCAACTGTTAAGGGAAAACTAATTGATGCAGGATGGAGTGCAAGTATGGGATACCCTGGAATAAGATTAGAAGCAAAAGAAGACACAATTCATGGATTTTTATTTTATTCAAATAATTTAATTAATAATTGGGATTATTTAGATGAGTTTGAAGGTAGTGAATTTGTAAGACAAGAAGTAACTGTTGAAAGATATGATGAGTTAGAAGTAGATACATATATATATGTGTTAAAAGATGAAATTGAAGAAAAACAAGAGTATTAACTCTTTTTTTTTATTTAATATATCAATATATCTTGATATATATATTTAAGGAATAAAATGATTTTAGCAAGTTCAATATTTATAATTACCTTAGTATTTGTAATTTGGCAACCAAAAGGTTTACAAATAGGTACAACTGCAATAATTGGAGCTATTGTTGCATTGATTATGGGAGTTGTAGATATTTCGGATGTATTTGATGTAACAAAAATTGTTTGGGATGCAACTTTGGCATTTATCGGAATCATAATTTTATCAATGGTTTTAGATGAAATTGGCTTTTTTGAATGGTGTGCTATTAAAATGGCAAAACTATCAAAAGGTAGTGGAAATAGAATGTTTATATATTCACTACTTCTTGGTTCTTTTGTTTCTGCACTGTTTGCAAATGATGGAGCTGCACTTATTTTAACTCCAATTATTTTAGCAAAAATGAAAGTATTAAAACTAAATGCAAAAACTATATTGGCTTTTTTACTTGCAGGTGGGTTTATAAGTGATAGTGCATCTTTACCTTTTGTATTTTCAAATTTAACAAATATTGTAACTGCAAACTATTTTAATATAGGATTTTTAGAGTATTTATCAAATATGATATTACCTTACATTGTAAGTACAGTTGTTTCTATATTTATTTTGTGGTTAATACTTGGGAAAGATATCCCTAAAAGGATAGATATATCTTTATTAAAAGAACCTGATGAGGTTTTAAAAAGTAAACCTTTGTTTATATTTTCTTGGTTTTTCTTAGCATTACTTTTAGTTGGATATTTTGTTGGTGATTATTTTGATTTACCAGTTAGTTTATTTGCTCTTAGTGGAGGATTGATTTTCCTTTTTATTGCAAGTTATACAAAAAATGCAAAAGCATGGCTTACAATAAAAACTGCACCTTGGCAAGTTGTATGGTTTAGTATTGGTCTTTATATTGTAGTTTATGGATTAAAAAATGCTGGACTTACTGATTATTTATCATCAGTATTAATTCAATTATCTAATAAGGGGGATTTTGTAGCAATTATATCTACAGGATTTATATCTGCTTTTTTAAGTGCTATTATGAATAATATGCCAACTGTTATGATTATGGATATAGCTTTAAAAAATGTTCCTCATGATGTTTTAGCATATTCTAATATTATAGGGTGCAATTTAGGCCCTAAAATGACTCCTTTTGGTAGCCTAGCTACGCTATTATGGCTGCATGTATTAAGTAAAAAAGGTGTAAATATCAGTTTTTGGCAATATACAAAATTTGGTTTATTAGTAACACCTCCTGTGTTATTTATTGTATTGTTAAGTCTATTGTAATAAGGAAAAAGTTATGAATAAAAAAGTTTTAATTTTATGTACGGGAAATTCATGTAGAAGCATTATTGCCGAAGCTTTGATAAATGCTAAGCTTGAGGGAATTGATGCAGATTCTAGTGGTGTAAAAGCAAGTAGAAAAGTAAATGCAAATGCAAAGAAATTATTAGAAAGTAAAGGTATTTGGAGAAGTTCATATCATAGTAAAACATTAGATAGTGTGATAAAAAATAATTATGATTTAGTTGTTACAGTTTGTGACCATGCAAATGAAACATGTCCTATGTTTCCTAAACCTATTAAAAAGATTCATGTTGGATTTGAAGATCCTGATGGAAAAGGGTATGAAGCTTTTGAAAAAACTTATGATGAAATTGAAAAAAAACTTTTGCCAAAAATAAAAGAAGTTTTAAATGTTTAGTTATTGGGAAAAACTTGTAGATTATCTTATTTACGAATTATTTAACCTAGATAAAACTGCACATTTAACCCAAGTATTGCATTTTTTTATATTTGATACAATAAAAATATTTATTTTATTAATTGGAATAATATTTATAGTATCTTATTTAAGAACATGGTTTAATGTAGAAAAAGTTAGAGCATATTTACAAGGTAAATCTGAATTTACAGGAAATATTCTTGCAAGTATATTTGGAATAATTACTCCTTTTTGTAGTTGTAGTGCTATTCCCCTTTTTTTAGGATTTTTACAAGCTAGAATACCCTTAGGCGTTACTTTTTCTTTTTTGATATCAGCCCCTTTAAATAATGAAATAGCAATTGCAATGTTATTTTCATTATTCGGTTGGAAAATTGCTGCTATATATATTGGTTTTGGGTTACTTGTTTCAATAATTGGTGGATATGTAATTGGTAAGTTAAAAATGGAAAAATATATATTACTTGATGTACAACCAATAGAAGGAAATTGCGAAAATCCCACAATTGATTTGGATAATAAAACAAGAATAAAAGATGCTTGGGTATATACTATGGATATATTTAAAAAAATATATTTATATGTGATTATTGGTGTTGGTGTTGGAGCATTTATTCATGGATATATTCCAACAGATTTCATTGTTAAATATACAGGAGGAGATGCTTGGTATACAGTTCCTTTATCTGTTATTTTAGGAATACCTATGTATGCAAGTGCAGCAGGAGTTATGCCTTTAGTTGAAGTATTGACTTCAAAAGGAATGTTATTAGGTAGTGCTTTATCTTTTATGATGGCTGTAACAGCATTATCTTTGCCTGAGGCAATGATTTTAAAAAGATTATTGCATACTAAACTTATTGTTACTTTTTTTGCAATAATAGGAACAGGAATTATGATAATTGGATATATATTTAATACTATTTTATAGGAGAATAAAATGAAAATTGAAATTTTAGGTACAGGGTGCTCAAAATGTAAAGCACTTTTTGAAAATGTAAAAACTGCAGTTGCTCAAAACAATATATTTGCACAAATTGAAAAAGTTGAAGATTTAGTAAAAATAATGGAATATGGGGTAATGAATACTCCAGCATTAGTAATAGATGGGGAAGTTAAATCAACAGGAAAAGTTCTAAATGTAGATGAACTTAAAGAGTTATTAAAATAATAATTTTATATTAATTGAATAAAAGGCCATATTTAATAGATAATTAACACTTCTTATATAAAATCTTAGGTTATTTTTTAATAGGGTTATATATGAAATTAAAAGAAGAAGTAGTGGAAAACAAAATCAATGTTTTCTATAAAGCAGTTTGGAGATGGCATTTTTACGCTGGAGTTTTTGTAATACCTTTTATGCTTATATTAGCATTAACTGGTATTATGATGATGTATATTAGTTTTTTTGATGGAAGAGATGGGGAAAAAATAAATATTACTATTCCTCAAAACACTCAAATGTTAAGTTTAGAAAAACAAGCTTTTGTAGCAGAAAATTCATATAAAAATTCTAAGCTTGTAGAGTTTATAAAAGCACCTAAAAAAGATAGGGCAAATGTATTTAGACTTAAATTAGAAGATGGTTCTCAAACTTTAGTAGCTATAAATCCATATACTGGAACGATTATACAAGATTGGAAGAGAAGACAAGGTTGGTATGATTTAGCAGATAATATTCACAGTGATTTATTAATAGGAAAACCTGGAGATAGAATTTTAGAAATAGCTGCTGGTTTTGGTATTATTTTAATTATTACTGGTTTATATCTTTGGTGGCCAAGAAAAGAGAGTTTTTTAAAGACTTTAAAATTTGATTTTTCATTAAAAGGTAGAGAATTTTTCAAAAACTTCCATATTACACTTGGGGTATATATTTCAATTTTCTTTTTTCTTTTTTTATTATCTGGAATGTCTTGGACAGGTGTTTGGGGTGCTAAGATAGTTCAAGCTTGGAGTACTTTCCCTGCACAAAAGTGGGATAAAATTCCTTTATCAAATAAAACTCATGCTTCTTTAAATTATGGTCCTAGTGAAGGTATGCCTTGGGCAATAGAAGAAACAAAGTTACCAGCTTCTGGTTCAAATATGGGAACAGCTGGAACATTAAAAGGGCAAAGAGTAAATCTTGATAGTATAAATGATTTGGCACAAAGAATAGGTTTTGAATCTAGATATAGAATCTCTTT
Source organism: Arcobacter sp. CECT 8985 (assembly GCF_004116495.1). Taxonomy (GTDB): domain Bacteria; phylum Campylobacterota; class Campylobacteria; order Campylobacterales; family Arcobacteraceae; genus Malaciobacter. The sequence goes on from NZ_PDKC01000003.1 coordinate 28,616, forward strand.
ACCTAAAGGTGAAACTGGAGTTTGGACTATTAATCAAGATACTATGAATAGTGATGCAAAAAATCCTTTTGCTGATAAAACAGTTCATGTTGATAAATACACAGGAAAAGTTTTAGCAAAAGTTACTTTTGATGATTATTCTCTTGCAGGGAAAGTTATGGCTGTATCAATTCCTATACATATGGGATTGGTAACTATTTGGAACCTTTTGATAAATACTTTTATCTGTTTATCTGTAATAGCCTTAAGTATTACTGGACTTGTAATGTGGTGGAAAAGAAGACCACCAAATGCAGGTTTTAGATTGAGTGCTCCACCTATGCCTAAAAAACTTCCTCATTGGCAGAATGCAATGTTAATTATGTTGTTTTTATCTTTATTATTCCCTTTAGTAGGTATTACTTTAATAATAATTTTATTTTTAGATTTAGTTTTATTATCAAAAGTACCTAGACTAAAAAGGTTCTTTATATAGTTAAAAGTATGTTACTTACTAAAAGTAAAATAGTAATTAAGTTTACTCAATATATAATCTTTTAGCAAAATCAAGGATTAAATATTGAATGAACAAAAATTGGGATTTATATATGCTTTATGTGCTTTTTTCTTCTGGGGACTAGTGCCTATTTATTACAAACAAGTAATGATGGTTCCTCCTTTTGAGATTTTGGCTGCACGAGTTGTCTTTTCTGTAATTGTACTACTATTTTTACTTACAGTTAGTAAACAGTTTAATACAATTAAACCAATACTAAAAAGTTTATCAAAAATGAAATATTTGATTATTGCATCTTTACTTATTTCTTTGAATTGGTTTACTTTTATTTATGCAATATCTGTTGATAAGATTGTAGAAGCAAGTTTAGGATATTTTATTACTCCTTTAGTTAGTGTTGCTTTAGGATTTTTTATATTTAAAGAAAACATTAATAAAACACAGAAAATTGCTATATTATTAGCCTTTGTTGCAATGATTTATCAACTTATAACAATTGGAAATATTCCCATAATTGCACTATCTTTAGCATTCTCTTTTGGTTTTTATGGAATGGTTAGAAAAAAAGTACAAATTGCTTCAATACCAGGACTTTTTATAGAAACAATTATTATTCTTCCTATTGCACTAATATATTTATATTTTATATATAATAATGGCACAAGTGTATTTAATACATTGAGCTTTTATAATCTATCAATGTTAAGTTTAAGTGGATTAGTTACAGTGTTGCCACTACTTTGGTTTAATAGTGCTGCAATTAGAATGGATCTTACTACTTTGGGATTTTTACAATATATTGGTCCAACTGTTGCATTTTTAGTTGCAATTTTTATTTATGATGAAAATGTGAATATAAATAAATTAATCATATTTTTTATAATTTGGATAGCATTAGTGATATTTTCATTTGATGCTGTTAAAAGAAGAAGAAAATAGTCTTCTTCTTTATTCTTTATCTAAAAAGTAAAATAGGTTTTCTCATTTTTGTAATAACTTTTGATGTAAAACTACCAAATATAAACTCTTTAATTCTTGAATGACCAAATGCACCCATAGTTAAGATATCATAATCATTTTCATTAAAGTAATTAACTAATAAATCTTCATTCTCACCATTTAAAATATTAGTAGTTACCTCATAATTTTTCTTAGAGTAAATCTCTTTTGCTTCATTTAATAGCTTTAACCCTTCTATTTCATTTGTTGTAATATTTACAATTTCTCTTTTTATTTGTTTAAATAAAGGATTATTTGCTGTTTGATCTAAAAGTTTTTTTGATTCTGCTGAACCATTATATGCAATTAGCATTTTTTGAGGTTCAATATATTCACTATTTACTAGTAAAACTGGTTTATGTACAGCTCTAATAATTCCTTTTACATTATCTCCAATTTCATGTTCTGCATGACTTGTAATCCCAATTACTAATGCTTCAATTTCATTTTCATATTCTGCAATGTTTTCTACAATCTCTCCATGTATTTGTGAGATTGAAACTTCATTTTTACAAGTTTTAATTGCTCTTTGTTTTAATTCATTAAGTAATTCTTTACCCTCTTTTTTTATTCTTTTACACTCTTTTTCTTCTTTTTGGGCTAACTCTTCTAGCATATCTTCTCTTTCTCCAAGAGCAATACTTCCAGATAAATCAACATTTGTAACGCTATATGTTCTTTCTACAACATTTAAAAATTTTAAAGGAAGATTCATATTATTTGCAATTAATATTGCATAATCACAAGTGTCATATGAAAAATTTCTACCATCAACGCAACATAAAACATAGCTCATTTTAGTGGCCTCCCATTATTTTATCTATCTCTTCTGGTTTATCAGCAATTCCAAATCTATCGATGATTGTTTTGTTTGCTTCATTTTTACCAACGATTTGCACATCACAACCTTCTCTTCTAAATTTAATTACTGCTTTATCTAAAGCATCAACTGCTGAAACATCCCAAAAGTGTGCTTTAGATAAATCTATAATAACTTTATCTAATACTTCTTTAAAATCAAATGCTTCATAAAACTTATCAGAACTATTGAAAAATACTTGTCCTACAAATTTGTATGTTTTAACTTCTTGTTTTTCATCATATGAAGTTTCCCAATACATAAAGTGTGAGATTTTATTAGCAAAGAATAAAGATGCCAATAGAACTCCAGATATTACACCTTGTGCTAGGTTATCTGTATAAACAGTAACACAAACAGTTGTAAGCATAACAATATTTGTAGATAATGGAAGTTGTTTTAAGCCTTTTATTGAAGCCCAATCAAATGTACCAATTGAAACCATAATCATTACAGAAACTAATGCTGCCATAGGAATTTGTGAAATTATATCACTTAAGAATACAACCATAATAAGTAATACAAACCCAGCAATAAAAGTAGATAATCGTCCTCTACCACCTGATTTAATATTAATAATTGATTGTCCTATCATTGCACAACCTGCCATACCCCCTAAGAATCCAGTTGCAATATTTGCTATACCTTGACCTCTTGCTTCTGTTTTTTTATTACCTTTTGTATCTGTTAATTCATCAACAATTGTTGCTGTCATAAAAGATTCCAATAGGCCAACAATTGCTAAAGCAATAGAGTATGGAAAAATGATTTTTAATGTTTGTAAATCTAATGGAATATCAGGAATTAGAAATATTGGTAGAGTATCAGGAAGCTGTCCCATATCTCCTACTGTTCTTACATCAATTCCCATAATATATACAATTATAGTTAATACAACAATTGTTACTAATGGTGAAGGTAATATTTTACCAACTACAGGAATATAAGGGAATAGATATATAATTCCTAAACCAGCAATTGTTAATGCATATACATGCCAAGTTACATTTGTTAATTCTGGAAGTTGTGCCATAAAGATTAGAATAGCTAAAGCATTTACAAATCCAATAACAACTGCTCTTGCTACAAAACTCATCAATTTATGAATACCAATGTAAGATAAAATAATTTGTATAAGACCTGTTAAAAGTGTGGCTGCAAGTAAATATTGTAAACCATGATCTTTTACTAAATCTACCATTACTAATGCCATTGATCCAGTAGCTGCACTTATCATTCCTGGTCTACCACCAACAAAAGAGATAACTACTGCAATACAAAAAGAAGCATAAAGTCCAACTTTTGGATCAACTCCTGCAATAATTGAGAATGCAATTGCTTCAGGAATCAAAGCTAGCGCAACAACGATTCCTGATAGTAAATCAGCTCTAATATTAGAAAACCAATCTTTTTTTATGGTTTGATACATATAATTCCTTATGTTTTTGATTTTTTGCTTATTTGAAGGTCGATATTTTATCTAAAAATTGATTTTATAATTATTATGGTAAGCAGAAGAAGAAAATTTACTAATCTTCCTCTTGGCAAATTAAGTTAATAATTTCTTCTTGCTTACCACAAAATTCACCGGTTTTTTCTATTAATATTAAGTCTCTTGTAAAGCCTTTTGTTGTTGCAAGTTTTGCACTTTCTATTTCTATATTAAAATCATCAAAAATTTTAGCAACATAAGCAAATAAACCTTTTTGATCTTTTGCTCGTATCTGAAGTGATGCTAAATATGGACTATGATTACAGTTTGCAATCATTTGATTCTTTTTGATAATGGGTTTTTTAACTTTTTGTTTTTTACTCATATCAAATGAATTTTCAATTATATATTTTATATGTGATAGGTCTTCATCTTCAACTTTTTCAGTAAAGGTAATTTCAAAGGCTTTTTTCTCATCATATAATTTATAAATATCCATACTTAATATATTTAAAAATTCCAAATTTCCAAGTAGAAATCCCAAATTTAATGGAGCTTTTCTAATAATTCGTAATACAAGTCTCTCTTCATTCATTATTTTATAAATATAATTATTTACATCTTTTGCTTTTATTGCAATATCCAAAATATCATCAGCTTTTAATCTTAAGAATATTTGATTTGATGAAATATAAGAGATTTTTTTCTTCGTAATATATGGTAATTCTTTATATCTTTTTAGATTTTTTATTGTATTGATTTTAGCAATTCTTCTAGAACTTTCTTTTACTAAATCATGATTTTCAAATGCAGGAAGAGATTGCAAATATAACTCTTTTAATAAAGATGAAACAGAACTATTATAGATATTTTCTCCAACTGAAGAGATATCAGCATATGTAACAACATATAACATTTTTAAAATCTGTTTTGTTTTTACTAATCCTGTAAATGCAAGAATAATTCTTTCTGAATAAATATCTTCATTTTTAGAATAAGCACTCATCATATTGTGGTATCTTATTAGATGAGCAGCAGTTTGAATTTGATATTCATCTAATTGTAATGATGTTGCAAAATTTTTGAATAATTTTTCACCTGCTACATGGTGATCTGCTGTTCTTCCTTTTCCTACATCATGTAACAATGCAGCAAGTTTTACAATTGATTTTTCATTTGTATTTAATGACTCATAAATCTCTTTTACGTAATTATCCTGAATATTTTCAACTTTTTTTAATGTTTTTAAAGAGTGAATATCAACTGGGTGTTGGTGATACCCATCAAATTGCGGTTGATTTATCATCTTTTTTGTAATTGGAAGAATAGTTTTAAAAAGACTTGCATTATATAAAAGCTTAATAATAGGGTAAAGATGTTCTTTTAATAAAATAGCTTTAATATTTTTCTTTAATTCTTTACTTTGTTTTTTTGGAATTTTTGATTTACTAGCAAAATATACATAAGATATATCAAAAGAGTTAACTTCTTTAGGAAGAGAGATTAACTCTTTTAATAAATTATTTAAAGCTATAGGTTTTCTATTAAATGATGTATAGATTTTACCTTTATGAAGATAAACATCTTTTTTTAATCTTGATTGTTTTATTACTTTTATTTCTGTTTTATTCTCTAGTAAAAAACTTGTAAATCTTTTAACAATAAGGGTTGAAAAGAAGTGTATTGTATGAAGAGAACCTAATAGTTTAGCCATACATTGTCTCTCTTTTGTATATCTAGGAGTATTTACAAAACCAAGTTTTGTACTTAAATCAGGCAAAATATCAAGATTTACTTTATCAAGCTTTTTTCTTGAGATATTATGTAAAGCATTTCTAATTTGAAAAATATATTCAAGGGAACTTCTATATCTTTTATGCTCTTCTTCATTTATTATTTTCCCTATTAACTCTTTTGTACTTTTTGCTCCATAAAGAATATATGACATCCAAAAAATCATATTTGATTCTCTTAATCCACCATATCCATCTTTTATATCTGGTTCCATTTTTAGTGGGTTTTTCAATAATCTTTGTTTATGTTCTTCTAGTTTTTCAGATACAAACTCTTTTATATCTGTTCTTCTTATACTATTTAATGCATTTTCATATGCATACCAAAGGTATTTAGATCCATAAATTACTCTTGATTCAATAATTGCAGTTTTAATTGTAATATCTTCTTTTACAGCTTCTTCTATATTTTTAATCTCATGAACTCTTGATCCAAGTTTTAATCCACAATCCCAAGCTAATGTGATAAATTCTTCCATCATCTCTTTTAGGTTGTACCCTTTAATATCTTCATATAGAATCATCAAATCAATATCAGAGTATATACAAAGTTGTTCTCTTCCATAACTTCCAAGAGCTACAAGAGTAATAGGTATTGAAGTACTCATAGGTTGGTATGAACCAAAATATTTTCTTAAAATGTATTTGTATAAAGAGATAAGAAATTTATCAATGTGTTTTGTATTTTTTACAAAAAAATCTTTTCCACCTGTTGTATCTAAGATTACATCAATTGATTTTTTATACTCTTTAATATGATTTCTAAAAACTTTAGAAATTTCAAAATTGCTTGCATTATTTGATATAAGTTCTTCTACTTGTAGATTAACTTCATTTAATGTATTTATCATGTTAATAAGTCTTTATTTATGTCAAGTTTTTTTCTTAATGTGATTCTATTTAGACCTAAATGTTTTGCCATTTGAACCTGGGATTTATATTTTTTCTTTGCAGCTTTTAATAATGGGACTTCAAATAGATATAAAAAGTCTTTATATGAATTTTCACCCTCTAGGTTAGTTAACATATAGTTTTCTAAAAACATAAGAATTTCATCTTCTCCAATTGTTTCAAATAAATATGAAAAATAGATAGATTTTCTTAAACTATGGGCATTTTTACTAGTATTTAGCATAAGCTTTGAAGGAACAATTTTTTCACTTCTTAGAACTTTACTTGCTTCATTTGAAAATTTTTGAGTTATTAGTTTTAAATCATCTTCTCTTTGAGATAAAGGAGGAATACTTAATGTAATGGAAAAAATATCACTTAATTTATTGTTTAAAGATTGTGCTTCAGTTGTAGCAATTACTCTTATTTGGTTCTGTTCAATCCAAGAAATAAGAAGATCAATATTTGTAACTTGTTCAACTTTATCTATAATAATAGATTCTTTATTTAACGTTAAAACTCCATCTGTTATATCTCTTTGAAGTTCATGTGGAGTAAAAATCCTAGCTTCAGGTACAATATATTTTGCTAATGTTTTTTTTCCAACTCCTATTTCTCCATAAATAAGAGCATGTATATTAACTGATTGCAAAAGTTTTGCAGAGTTTAAAATCTCTTTTGAGTTAGGTGATACTGCAATAAATTCTTCCATCTATTCTCCTTTATTATTATTTCTTTTTTGTAAAATATATAAAAATTGACAAAGCAACTAATATTAATGATACTCCAGCGATTAAATATAAAGCGTTAACCATTTTATCATAATCTGCAATTGCTATTTTAAAAACAACTATTAAAGCTTCAATTGATAAAGCAATAATAATAGTAATTAAAAATTTAGTAATCATTTTTGTTTCAACTATTGAATTTTTAGCATATGATTTAAAAAATACTTCTTGTTCTAAGATTGTTTTTGCCAAATCAAATATTGCAATTCCCAATGTTAATGCAATAATTGGTTTAAACATTAGTTCAAGTTTTATATCTTGATTCTTAAATAGATATACTCCAAAATCATATAATGAAAATAAAATAGTAATTGTTGCTAATGTAATCATTGTAAAACCAACAAATAAATAAAAGGCTTTTGTTATACTATGAAAAGGTTTATGAAGTTCAATCAAATTTAACTTTTCTAATAAAACATCAAGTCTAAAGTCTAAAAATATAATATTGTCATCTTCTTGAATTGATACAGTTATACAGTTGTTTCTTGTTGCACTACTAATATAAGGTTTTGATATTGCAACATGATTATTTTTTAATTCAAGTTTTGAAAGTAAATGAGATCTATCTTTATCCTTGCCTTTATCATCTGTATTATGTTTATAAATATCTGCTGAGGTTTGTATTTTTGAGTCTTTATTTACAAGATATACTAATTCTAAAGATGGAAATAAATTAAACAATTGTATAAAATTGTAATTTTTATGGGGTGATAATTTCCCTATATTCTTTAAACTTTCTTGTAAATAGTATTCTATTTTTTCTTTATTTTCTTCATAAAGATCCAAAAACTCTCTCATACAAACTCCTTAATTCTAACAATTATAGCAAAATAAGAATTCAGAGCAATAAAAAATTGTATAAAAAATAAACATTTGTATATAAACTAAGAAAAGTAACAAAAAATAGGGATATATTGTAAAAAAAGAATATTTTTTAAATGTATAAAAAATAAACAGATGTAGTGTTTACAAACTTTGGTAAATATTTTATACTGACAGCATAAAAACCAAAGGAGACTTATGGAAAATTTCGCAGATGTAAAATATATATTAGATGGATTCCTATTTGTTATGATGGGACTTCTTGTAATGTGGATGGCGGCTGGATTCGCTATGTTAGAAGCAGGTTTAACTAGAACAAAAAATAATGCAACAGTATTAACAAAAAATATAGCTTTATATGGAATATCTTGTATAATGTTCTATTTTATTGGATACAACTTCATGTATGGTGATGGTTCAGCATTCATTGGAACTGGTGCAATGTTATCAGGGAAAACAAATGAAGCAATGGGTTACCCAGTAATGGCAGATTTCTTTTTCCAAGTTGTTTTTGTTGCAACTTCTGCATCGGTTATTTCAGGTACAATTGCAGAAAGAATGAAATTATGGCCTTTCTTAATCTTTACAGTAGTATTAAGTGGTGTTATTTACCCAATTCAAGGGCACTGGACATGGGGTGGAACAGGATTAGGTGGAATTATTGATGGTTTCTCTGATTTTGCTGGTTCTACTATTGTTCACTCTGTTGGTGGATGGGCTGCACTTGCTGGTGTACTTATTCTTGGAGCAAGAAAAGGTAAATATGGTAAAGATGGACAAGTAAGACCAATTCCAGGTTCAAACTTAACATTAGCTACACTAGGTACATTCATTTTATGGATGGGATGGTTTGGTTTTAATGGTGGTTCACAATTGGCATTAGGTTCAAAAACAGATATTGATGGAATTGCAATGGTTGTTGCTGATACAAATATGGCTGCAGCTGCTGGTGCTATTGCTGCTGCTATTTTAACTCAACTTATTTATAAAAAAGTTGATTTAACTATGGTATTAAATGGTGCTTTAGCTGGTCTTGTTTCTTGTACTGCTGGACCTGATTTAGGTATGATTATTGCATTCATTGAAGGTATTATTGGTGGTGCATTAGTTGTAGTTGCAGTTCCATTTTGGGATAAATTAAAAATTGATGATCCTGTTGGTGCTTTATCTGTTCACTTGGTTGCAGGTATTTGGGGAACGTTAGCAGTTGGTATTTTTAATCCAGAAGTTACTTTCTTTACACAATTAAAAGGTGTGGTTGTAATTGGTATATTTGTTTTCGTTAGTTCATTTATTGTATGGAAAATCCTTGATATAATTATGGGGTTAAGAGTTGATGAAGAGACTGAGGTAAATGGATTAGATATTCATGAAACAGGTTTAGAAGCTTATCCTGAATTCAAAAGATCATAATTAATAAATAAAGGATTAAAAATGAAAAAAATTGAAGCAATAATTAAACCTTTTAAACTGGATGATGTAAAAGAAGCCTTAGTTGATATTGGTATAACTGGTATGACTGTATCAGATGTAAAGGGATATGGAAGACAACAAGGACACTCTGAATTATATAGAGGTGCTGAATATATTGTTGACTTCTTAGCAAAAAATAAAATTGAAGTTGTTGTAAATGATGAAGATGTAGAAGCAACAATCAAAACTATTATTGAAGCAGCTAAAACTGGTAAAATTGGTGATGGTAAAATTTTTGTTACTCCTTTAGATGAAGTAGTAAGAATTAGAACAGAACAAAAAGGTTCTGAAGCTGTATAAAAAAAGAGGCACTTTGCCTCTTCTTAAACAATTGTATATTTAATATACAGAAATATACTCTAAATTATCTTGATTTAACTATATAATTATCCCCATTAAAAAAACGGAGGATAATTATATGGAAATAAACTCAATTTCTTATATAATTGATACACTTTTTGCAATCTTTGCAATGGTGTTAATTATTTTTATGGTTCCTGGCTTTGCTATGCTTGAAGCAGGACTTGTAAGAACAAAAAATGTAACTGCTGTATTAACTATAAATACTTTAATCTATTGTGTAGCTTCAATGGCATTTTTATTAATTGGATATTCTATTGCTTTTGGAGATTTTGGAAGTGATACTATGAGTAAATGGGCTGCATTTATGTTCCAAATGGCATTTGTTGGTAAAGTTGTAAATATTATGAGTGGTGGAGTTAGTGAAAGAGCGAAAATAATTCCATTAACTATATTTACAGTTATTATGGCTGCAATTATTTATCCATTAATTGTAAATGTAACTTGGGGAACAAATATTTTAAAAGGAACATTTCTTGAATTAAATATGTATGATTTAGCTGGTTCTACTGTTATTCATAGTACTGGTGGATGGGCATTACTTGCTGCAATTTTGATAATTGGTTCAAGACATGGTAGATATACAAAAGATGGTGCAATAAGAGTAATTCCAGCTTCAAATGTTCCTTTGGTTACTTTAGGTGCATTAATTTTATGGATTGGATGGTTTGGTTTTAATGGTGGTAGTGTTGGCTCAATTGCAAGTAAAGAAAATGCAGATGCTGTTGCATTAACAATTATGAATACAAACACAGCGGGACTTTCTGGTGCAATAATGGTATCAATTATCATGTATTTGAAATACAAAAAATTGGATTTGACTATGATTTTAAATGGTGCTTTAGGTGGTCTTGTTGCAATTACTGCAGGTCCAGATTTATATGATATTCATACTCCAATTATTATTGGTGCAATAGGTGGAGCTTTAGTTGTTTTTGCTGTAACATTTTTTGATAAATTAAAAATTGATGATCCAGTTGGGGCTTTATCTGTGCATTTAGTAAATGGTATTTGGGGAACTCTTGCAGTTGGAATTTTTGCAAGTAATGGCAATGACATCACTTTATTAGGACAAGTAAAAGGAATTATTGTAGTTGGAATGTTTGCATTTATTTGTTCGTATATTGTATTATTTATAATAAATAAAATTATTCCTTTAAGAGCAACTCATGATGAAGAAGTTCAAGGATTAGATGTGGAAGAGTGTGGTCTTGAAGCTTACCCTGAATTTAAAAGAGCATTTTAATATATTTAATTGCAAAAAGTGGCTTAAGATAATTTTAATTTAAACAAAATTTGTTAAAATATATATAATTTAAAAAAGGAAAAACTGTGAAAAGAGTAGAAGCGATAATTAAACCATTCAAACTTGAAGATGTAAAAGATGCTTTAAGTGAAGCAGGTATTACTGGTATGACTGTATCGGATGTAAAAGGTTATGGTAGACAGCAAGGGCATTCAGAATTATATAGAGGTGCTGAATATGTTGTAGATTTTTTACCTAAAATCAAATTAGAATTAGTTATTTCTGATGATGATGTTGATAATATTATCTCTATTATCACAGAATCGGCAAAAACAGGGAAAATTGGTGATGGAAAAATCTTTGTTAGTCCTATTGAAAAAGTTGTGAGAATTAGAACAGGTGAAGAAGACGAGGAAGCAATATAGAAATGCAGCAATTCGAAATATATTCACCTTTGGATATGCATCTTCATTTAAGAGATGAAGATATGTTAAAATTAGTGGCTCCAAAAACCTCAAATACTTTTGCTGGTGCACTTGTTATGCCTAATTTAGTCCCACCTGTTACTACTAAAGAGGCTTTATTATCATATAAACAAAGAATAAAAGAAGCTTGTAATGATGATAAATTTGAGCCTTTTATGACTCTTTTTTTTAAAAATGATTATACTTATGAATTTTTAAATGATATAAAAGATGATATTATAGCATTAAAATTATATCCAGCAGGTATCACTACAAACTCTGAAAATGGTGTTTCTTCAATGGATATAGAAGTTTTAAGACCTACTTTAGAAATATTAAGTGAATTAAATATCCCTTTGTGTGTTCATGGTGAAACAAATGGTTTTGTTATGGATAGAGAAAAAGAGTTTATGCCAATTTATGAGTCATTAGCTATTGCTTTTCCTAATTTAAAAATTATTATGGAACATATTACAACAAAAGATGCAGTTGAACTAATGAATAAACATAATAATTTATATGCTACAGTTACTTTACATCATCTTTTGATAACACTTGATGATGTTGCTGGTGGAGCATTAAAACCACATCTATTTTGTAAACCAATTGCAAAGAGATATGAAGATAGAAGTGCACTTTTAAATGCAGCTTTAAATGCTCATCCAAAACTTATGTTTGGAAGTGATAGTGCTCCTCATCCAAAGCATAAAAAAGAGTGTTGTGGATGTGCTGCTGGAGTTTTTACTTCGCCAATTGCACTTCAAGTATTAACTGAACTTTTTCATAGGTATGGGAAATTAGATAATTTAAATGCTTTTGTTAGTTTAAATGCACAAAAAATATATAATTTCAAAGCAATAGATAAAAAAATAACATTAGTTAAACAAGAGTTTATAGTTCCTGAAATTTATGAATATAAAAATGAAAATGTAGTTCCAATGTATGCAGGTGAAAGTATTGCTTGGAGTATAAAAGAAATTAAATAATATATTATTAAGAAGGGTTACTTCTTAATATACCCCTTTTTCTGCAAGAAGACGTCTAATATTAGCATTTGTTTCTTTTGCTTTTTGTTCTCTATCTTCTCTCATAACTCTTAAAATTTCAAGTGTTTCTTGTTTTTCATGGTCAATGTTTGATTCAATTTGAACAGCTTTCCTATTATTTGAGAGTCCTGATAAACCAACAAATTTTTCTTTTCTATTTATATAAACTTTAGAAGAAGATGAACTCGCATTTTTATTAAATACAATTACATCATTTTTCTTTATATTTAATATATCTTCTACATACATCTCTGTTTCAGCCATGATTGCTTCAACATGCATTTTTGCACCAGAAATAAGTGTAGTAATATCTCTTCTTCTACTGATTTTTCTATTTTTACCTTCAGAAAAAATTCTTTCAACAATTTTATTTAATAACTGCTCTATGTAAGAAATAGGGTAACAAATAGATAAAAATCCTGATTCTTCATCAATTGTAATTTCAAGTACAACAAGAAGTACAATTTCATGGTCAGAGATAATTTGAATGGCATTTGCATTTGTATCTCTAGATTCAATTTTAAAATTTAAAGTTGTTACTTCATCCCAAGCTCTATACATATGTTTAACAAACATTTTATAGAAGTGATCAAAAATTTCAACTTCAATTTCAGTTAATTCTCTATCTAGGTTATCACTTGCTGCAACTGCTCCACTTCCTAAAAGTTCAGCAATTATTTTATGTGAAATTCCTGGGTTACATTCAATTACAATTCTTCCTTCTAAGGGCTTAATTGATAATGTATTTAAAGAAGTTAATTGAGGAATTGACAAAATAAATTCCCCATAAGTCATTTGTTCAATTGAATAGAGTTTTATATCAACAATTTTTCTTAACATTGCTGAAAGATCAGTAATCAGATCTCTTAGCATTTTATCATGTAAAGTTGAGAATGCTTTAAATTGCTCATTTGAAATTCTATTTGGCTTTTTAAAATCATATATTGAATAATTTTTTTCTTTAGATATAGGTTTTTCTTCGACCGTAGTGTCGATATCTTCACCCTGTTCAGCAATATCTAAAAGAGCATCAATTTCATCTTGACTTAAAAATTCAGCCATTATTGTCCTCTTATTTCAACATCAGCATCAATTGAACCTAAATCTTTTATAAGTTTTATAGTTTCAATTATATCTGTGATTGGTAGTTTCATTATTTTCATTGCTCTCATCAAGTCTGATACTGTAGGAGCACTTTTTGTATTTATTAGAGCATTATCAATATTAACAACTGGTTTATTACCAATTTTTACATTATCTCCGATATCTACACCTTTATTTATTTTATTATCATTCCATTGTTCATCATCTAAAGGAGATTTTTTTACTCTTAGAGTAAATCCATCTCTAGAAACAGTTACCGGATCAACTTTTATATCTGCACCTGCAATTATCATTTCTCTGTTCATATCAATAATAATTTTCTTTTTGAATGAATCATCAAGTTTAATATTTTGAACAATAGACAAAAATTTAACCATTGACATATCTTTTGGTTTTTTTACATTTATTGTTCTTGTATCTTCTGCACTAGCAAGCTTTTTACCAAATCTTTTATTTATTTTATTTTCAATGGTAAATGCATGCTTTGCACTACTTTTTTTCAAACTCAATGTTATCATATTTTCATCTTTTAAATCATATGCAACTTCATTCTCAATTGTAGCACCTTCATATATAAAACCAGTTGTTAAGTTGTTTAAATCAGCAACAATTGTTCCTTGTGCAAGAGCATAAACATTTCCATCAACACCTTTTAATTGTGTTAAAAGTAGCTGTCCGTGGTCTATTGATTTTGCATCACCAATTGCAGAAACTTTAATTTTAATTTTATCACCTTGTCTAGAAAAAGCAGGAAGTTTTGCTGTTACCATAACTGCTGCAATATTTTTAGATTTAATAGAAGATGTTGGAATCTTAATATATGAGTTTCTAAGTAGATTTTGCAATGATTGCATTGTAAATTGACTTTTATCACCTGTTCCTGCAAGTCCTACAACTAAGCCATAACCAATGAGTTGGTTATCTCTTATTCCCACTACATTAGATATATCTTTTATTGACTGTGCAAAAATTGATGATGTTAAAAATAATAAAATAACAACGATACTTTTCAAAGAAACACACCTTTTTCAATTTCATTTTATTTTATCTAAAATTTTATAAAATATAGGTATAATCTATACAAAAATTATTTTAGGGTTATATTTGAACATTTATATTTATGGAAATTCAGACTTTAAAGAAGAAATAAATAATCTTCTAGAGCATTCAAATGTTAAATTTAGACTAGATGAAAATAGCTCAATAATCCAATTAGATAGTATTGAGCAATTAAAAAATGCCATTGAAGAAGAGCCTGAAGATATATACTTAATAGATGATTCAAAGATAATAAAGAAAAAATCAATCAATTCAAAATTCAAGTTTTTAAGACCTAAAGATGGTATAGAACAAGAATATCTACTTGACCATGGCATAGGTGATATGTCTATTGATTCACTAGAAGAATTGACAACTCATATTATCAATAAAATAGAAAAATCAAATAAAAAAAGTATTATTGATGATGGTGTTGAAGAATCTATTCGAAATATTGTTGATGAAGCCTATGAAGATGAAGAAGAATATGAACCATTAGATGATGAATTAAGTTCTTTATTAACACATATTGATCCAAATGAAGATGAACCCATGAATGATTTCTTTGATCAAACTCCTAAAATGGATGATAATGATATAGCAACGTCTTCAAAAGATTATTTTGATGAATTTATTAATGAAGAAGATAGACCTATGACATATGCTGAAATCTCAGCAGCTAAACAAAGTGAAGAAAATTTTGAATCAGAAGATTATAAGTCTGATTCAAGTAATGATACAGATTTCTCAGACTTAGATGAAATGATGAATATGTCTGATCAATTATCACACGACGATAATCACGATGATGACTTTTCAGATTTAGATGACTTAATGAATTTACCAGATGAACAATTATCGAATAAGTCTGATAATAGTGAAGATTTTTCAGATTTAGATGATTTGATAAATATGAATAATAATGATGTTAATAGCGAAGAAAAAAGCTATGAAGATGAAACTCCAGAAGAGATAAAAGAGGAATTAATTAATGCTTTGGAAGAGGAAAATGCAACAGAAAATGATTTATCAGATTTAGATGAATTAATGAAAGAACAAGATCCTATAGACACGCAAGAAAATAATGATATAATTAGTAAAGAAAAATTAGAAGATATAAAAGAGAATATAGCAGCAAAAGGAGAAAAAATGGCAAGTGAGTTTTCTGAATTAGATAGTTTAAATGAAAATGATGTTTTATCTGCATTAGAGGGATTAAACGATGATATAAAGCCAAGTACTTCTTTACCTGATATAGAAGAGATAAAACCATCTACAAGTAGTAGTGATAAAGAATCAATATCATTAGATAGTAGTAATGCACAAGATATTGTAGCTTTAGTACAAAAATTGTTAAATAATAAAACTTTGGAGATAACAATAAAGATAAAAGATTAATATATGGAAATGGATCTAATTGGAATTGCTGAGAATACAGTAAAAATTATATTAATATTAGGAATGCCATCTTTAATTGTAAGTATGGTTATTGGATTATTAATATCAATATTTCAAGCTGTTACTCAAGTTTCAGATGCTTCATTATCTTTTGTTCCAAAAGTTATATTTGTTTCTGTTTTTGTATTGATCTCATTACCTTGGATGGGTGATCATATAGTAACTTATGCACAAGATTTGTGGAATATAATGCTAGTTTTTGGGAAGTAAAAAATGATTAAAAAGTTGTATGAGTTAAAAAAGACTCAAGTAGATAGAAAGTTAATGGAGAAGGGACAATTAATGAGTCAAATTGATGCAATTGATACAGAGCTTTCTATTACTCAAGCAAAAATCAATACAACTGGGGTTCAACCTCATGGAGCAATTTCAGATTTTACAATTTTACAAATGCATAAAAATAGTATGAAACTTCATATGAGTAAATTAAAAGTAAAAAAGACAAATTTACAGAAAAAATATGAAGTAGTAGTAAATGAGCTTATAGAACTTCAAAAAGAGAGTGAGCAGTTTGATTATCTTTTGCAAGAAGAAAAAAAACAGAAAATAAAAGCTGTATTAAAAGCAGAAGAAGACGCTGCAGCAGAGTACATGCAAAGTAAGTATATAAGGGGTTAACTATAAAATGCTAAGTAAGATATTTTTTATTTCATGTTTTTGTACAACATTATTATTTTGTGCACAAGAGAGTACATCGGATTTTATAAAACAGAAAATTGAAATAAGAGAATTAAAAAAAGAGTTAAACGATTTTTATAATAAAAAAGAAACTGAATATAAACAAAGAAAAAAAGAGTTACAAGATATATTAACAAAAATTGAAAAAGATAAAGAAGAGA
This sequence comes from Arcobacter sp. CECT 8985, assembly GCF_004116495.1. Lineage (GTDB taxonomy): Bacteria > Campylobacterota > Campylobacteria > Campylobacterales > Arcobacteraceae > Malaciobacter. The sequence goes on from NZ_PDKC01000003.1 coordinate 45,724, forward strand.
TAAAAAATACAAGAGATAGTAATTTAAAAATATTACAAGATATTAAAGGAGAAGTGTCATCTAAAACTTCAAAAATCTATAACAATATGAAACCAAAAGTAAGTGCCCAAATTTTTGATAAAATGATAGAAGAGGGAAATATTCAAGATGTATTTGATATTATCTTGAAACTTAAAGAGAAAAAAGTTACTCTAATATTGAAATTTTTAAATGTAAATAATGCTTCACAATTAACACTAATGTTAAAAGAATATGCTAAAAAAAATATAAAAGGATAGGTTTATGGCAGAAGAAGAAAATAGCGTACCTGCAAAAAGTGGTGGAAAAGGACTAATGATAGTCTTAATTATATTAGTTGTAGTACTTTTACTTGCAGTAGGTGCAATGGGATACTTTATGCTTACAAAAGGCTCATTATCAGAGAACTCAAATGTACAAGAAAATGCAAAAGAACAAAAAGATTCTAATACACAAGAGACTTATAGAGCTGCAATAAATGATTTAGTTTTAAATATTACTAATTCAAGAGGAAGAGAAAAGTTAATGAAGTTATCTTTTACTATTACAAGTACAGAGCCAACTATTGCGCAAATTTTTGAAAATCATAAACCTGAAATAGTAGATATTGTTATTTCTCAAATTAGTGCAAGAAGTTCAGAAGAACTATTAACTGTTGGGGGTAAGGCACTATTAAAAGAAGAATTGATTGATGAAATAAATTCAGTAATAAATGAAGTGAATGCATCAAATGAAGATATTAAAAAAGATAGTATTAAAAATCTTTATTTCACTACTTTTGTAATTAAATAATTAATAAGAGGATTAGTATGATAATAGCAGTAAAAAGAACATCTAAAAAAAGATTGATAATAAAAATTATATCAATTTTTGCTGTAATAGCTATGTTTGTAGCTTACTATTCTCATATGAGCGATAAATTTACACAAGATGCAAAAAAAGAAAAATTGGAAAAAATGTCTCAATCAAAATCCCAATTAGAGAAAAAAAGAAAAAGCGAGATAGAAAAAATTATCTATAGAGAAGTTGAAAGTGCAGTTGATTTAGTAGGTCAATTAAATGTTAGAAATGTAAAAATTATTGGCAATAGAATTGTGATAGTTTGTGACCCTGATACTAATATAGATGCTTTAGTTGTACGATATGGGACTATGGCTTTAGTAAAAAGAACAATAGATGATATAAAAATTGCAATAGATTTAAAATATGTAGTTGAAAGTAAGTATAATGAAAATAATTAGTTTAATAATAACTACCTTTGTGGTATCTGTACTTTTTTCAGGTTGTATTGCAACTCCTGAAACATTAGATTTTTCAAAACCAAAAATGCAATTACCAAAACCTAAAAAAGAAGTAAAAAAGAAAAAAGGCTCTTTATATACAAGAAAAGGACCTTCATTATTTGCAGATAAAAAAGATCTACAAATTGGAGATATCATTCAAATTAGAATTGATGAATCATTAAACTCAGATACTAAAAATAAAAGAGAGTTAACAAGAAGTGATGATACAAGTTTAGGTGGCGGACTTTTAACTCCTATGAGTGGGAATGTTCTTGGTGGAACTGTTGGAAAAGTTGCAAATAAGTTTAATAGATCAGCAGGTGTAAGTTTTAACTCTACTAATGAAAGTAAAAATAATGGTGAAGCAAAAACAACGCTAGATGAGTCTTTTTCTACTACAATTTCTGCTATAATAGAGCAAACATATAGAAATGGCAATTATTATATAAGAGGTAATAAACAGTTATTAATTGATGGACAAAAACAAGAATTAATAATTACAGGAGTAATTAGACCATATGATATTACACCAGATAATAGTATTTCTTCTTCTCAAATAGCAAATTTAAAAATATTATATGTCAAAAATGGAGAAGAAAAAGATGTAATGCATACTCCATGGGGAACGCAATTATTACAAAAGATCTGGCCTTTCTAAGCTAAAATTAAGAATTGTAATGCAATAATTAGTTAAATTATTGCAAAAGGAGTATATTATGCTAAATTCATTGAATGTAGCCCAAACTGGTTTAGCAGCTGCAAAAATAGCAGTTGAAAATGTTTCTAATAATATAGCTAATGAAAATACTCCTGGTTACAAAAGAAGAGTAATTGATCAATCTGAGTTACCTCATAATGACTCTAGATTTTATGGGCGTGGAGTTCAAGCAAGTGCTGCATATAGAATTACATCAACTTTTATGTCTCGTAATTTAATATCTGAAACAACAAGAGAAGCTTACTTTAATCAAAGAGGTGAGATGCTTGGTAATATAGAAACAATTTTTAAAGAGACTGATGAAAGTGGTATCTCAAAAGACTTGACTAGATATTTAGATTCCCTTGAAAATTTAAGATCAAGTCCTACTTCAGAAATATATAAATCAGATGTAAAAACTCATGCAGAATTACTTATTAATAATCTTAAATCTACTTATTCTGACATAGAAAAAGCAGAAGAGTTAACAAAACAATCTATGAAAGATAATGTTGATGCAGTTAATTCAATATTAAAAGAGATTGGAAAATTGAATGCGCAAATGGCAGAAACAAAAACTGCATCAAATGATTTATTAGATAAAAGAGATCAATTAGAATTAAATTTAGCAAAATATGCAGATATTGATTCAGAAGTTATAAATGGAACATATACATTAAAAATAGGTAATGTTGTTGCAATTGGGAATAATACTGTGGTAAGAGATATAACAGTTGAAGATTATTATTCTCCACAACAAGATAGATTTATAAAAGATGATGGAAAGACAAGTTCTCTATTAGATGGAATAACTTTTGATAATGAAGATACTATTACGTATAAATTAAATAATAAAGATCAAGTAAGTGTTCAATATGGTGAGGGAATAGATGAAGATGGAGATGGAAGCATTGATTTTAATGTGGATGAAACTAATATTGTAAGAGCATTAGTAAGTAAAATTAACAGTGATCCAGAGTTATCAAAAACTGTAAAAGCTTACAATGGTACTTATACATCTCAATCTGATGGTTCTAAAACAACTGATGATTCTAAAGATAACTATTTATTAATTGAGTCAATAGTAGCAGGAGAAAAAGGCAAATTTTCAGGACATATTCAAGTTACTGAGCAAACGGATGCTACTGATGCTTCTACTATTACATCTAAAAATTCATTATTTAAAAATGAGTACCAAAGTAATGAAGGACGAAATAGTGTTCAAGTATATTCAGCAGATGCTCCAATTGAGTTATCTTCAGGTATATTAAAATCACAAGCAGAAAATTTGACAACAGATTCTGCTAATAATAGATTTACACTTTATAAAAATAAGTTAGATGCCTTTGCTCAAACATTAAGTGATATTACAAGTAGTTATGTAAAAACTGGTACAGATAGTTATGTAAGTGGTCAAATTTCAACTGATAATTATACAGGGAATCAAAATGATATTCAATCAATTAATCTTTTTTCGGGTGGAGATGTTAAAACGCTTAATTTTGATGATCAAGGACTTGATAATTTAAGTCAAGCAGATCTTGATTATTTGGCTTCTCTTCAGTGGAAAAAAGATATTTCTTTTGAAGGTAAAGGACAAGATGTTCCAGGTGCAAAAGCAACATCTTTTGCAGAGTATTATCAAGATGTAAGAGTTACTGTATCTTCAGATAAAGAGACTGCAGATCATCAGTTAAATACTCAAAAAGCAGTTAAACAATCAGTTCAAAGTAGTTATGATGAATTGGTAAAGGTTGATAAAGATGAGGAGATGTTAAGTCTAATCAAATTTCAATCAGCATATACTGCAAATGCAAAAATTGTTACAGTCGTAGATGAAATGCTACAAACTTTATTGGGAATGAAAAGATAATAAAAGGAGTCTGTCATGGCTGAAGGAATTTTAGGATTAGGAACAGGACAATCTACAGGTTTAAGTCAAGAACTGATTGATAAGTTAAAAGCAGCAGAACGAAAAGGACAAGTTGAACCTTTAGAAACTGATTTGAAAAATTTAGGATTAGAAAAAGAAAAACTTGCAGATATTAGAACTAAATTTAATGCATTATTAGATGCAATTAAACCTTTTGACCTTTTTGTATCTGGGGGAGTTAATGCATTTAATCAAAAAGCAGCTTCAACTACAGGAAGTTCAGTTGTTTTTGATGCTCCAGATGTAGCATCATTAAAAGAAGGTGTTACAACAGTAGATGTAACACAATTATCACAAAAAGATGTTTTTCAATCTAATACATTTACAATGGAAGACTTAAATAGTGATACCCCTCTTGATGCAGGTGACTTTACAATAGAAATTGGAGGAGAAACTCATACTTTTGATGCTCCTAGTTATTTTGGATTAGTAAATAGAATTAATGATGCAAATATTGGAGTTACTGCTTCAATAGAACCTACTGGTCCTGATAGTAATAGAATAGTAATTAAAAGTGATGGAGCTGGTACAGAAAATGCTATAAAAATAAGTGGACCAGCAAGTCAAGTTTTAGGTTTTACTACTGACGGAACAACAGAGAATCCAGCAAGTCATACATTAGTTGCAAAAAATATGAAAGCAACAGTTGATGGAGTAGAATATGAAAGTTCATCAAATGATATTACAGTTGATGGAGTGCTTAAAATAACTGCTGTTACTAAAGGTACTTCTTCTATTAATATTACAAAAGATACAAATGCCTTTGTTGATTTATTAGATGATTTTGTTGCAAAATATAATGATTTTACAAGTAGTTTAAATGAAGAACTTGTTGATCCACAAACTAATATATCAGATAAATCTTCACTTAGAAACTTATTATCTGGTGTTAAAAATAGAATCATGGGTGAATATGGTGGCACAGGAGAAGATGATAAAAAATCTTTATTCATGTATGGATTTCAATTAGATTCAAAAGGTAAATTAAGTTATGATAGTGGTGAATTACAAAAAGCTATTGATAAAGATTTTGATGGCTTACAAGAATTGTTTATTGGAAAAGCTGAAAGTAAAGGTTTAGGTACAAATTTAAAAGAATACATGGATGATGCTACTTATGATAATGGTATTTTACATGAATATGATGATTATTTGACAGATAGAGAAAAAACCTTAACAGAAGAAAAAGATAAAGCAGTTGCAAAATTAGATTTAAAATACTCAACATTAGCACAACAATTTGCTTCATATACTGCAATTATTACTAAAATGGAAAGTTCATTTTCAGGATTAAAACAGATGATTGCTCAATCAACTGCAAGTAATTAATAGTCAAAATAATTTTTTGACTATTAGTTCTCATAACTAATTTTAAGTTAATATATAATATACTAAAGTCTTTAAGAACTAGAACTTTTGGAGTTATTTAATGGGAATTGAAGCATACCAACAACAAAATGCTGTATCTGATGATCCTTATGTATTGATATTGAAATTATATGAGGGTTTATTAAAATACTTATCTTTTGTAAAAAATGCTATGGAGAATGGCGAGATTGAGCAAAAGTTTAATTATATAAACAAATCTATTGCTATTTTTGATGAATTAAGGAATGTTCTAGATTTTGATGGTGGAGATGTAGCTTACTATCTTGATGGATTATATCTTTATCAAATAGAAACACTTTTTTCAGCAGGTGTAAATGATAATATAAACTCTATAAACCAGGTTATGAAAGTAACTCAAGGTTTAATTGACGCATGGAAAGACGAAACTGGTCTTTAGAAGCGTTGAGTGAGTTAAGATATATTGACTCACTTGATTCTTATGACAGAGCTCAACAACTTATTTATTGGAATAATAAATACCTTACTTCAAATGAAATTACTGATTTTGATTTGGAATTAAAAGATTTAGAAGAATTATCAGAACTTTTTTTTAAAAACATAAATTTTTTAAAAAAATATAAAGAGATTGCAAGAAAAGAATTAAATAACGTTGTAAAGTTAAAAGAGTTTGCTAAAAATAAATAAATTAAAAAATATCTATTTTAATATTTTCACTGCCAATATAACTTCTACATAGTTTTGGAATTTTGCTTTTTCTACAATACTCTTTAAACTCTTTTTTCATGGGAAGTGTTATATAAGGACAAATCCAAATATAATCATCAATCAAAGAAACTGAGAATTTATTTGAAATAACTGATTCTTTTTGCTTTAAAATTTCTTCTCTTTGAGCACTAGATATTAAAATACCCATTTTTTTTAGATGTTTATCTATTACTTTAATATTTAGATTATTGTCATTTGTTTTTTTAAATATATATAATTTTTTTTGTTTGAAAATTGGTTCAAAATCTATATTTAAAGAGTTTAAATCACTTTGTAAATATTTGAAGCTATTTGAGACACCATTTTTAAACTCATTTAAAAATTCATTTGAAAATTTGTGTCTAAAATAATTTCTTTTATATTTGTTTTCATAGTTTGATTGATCAACAAAATATTTTATATTATTTTTCTTTAAGTAATTTTCTAATTCATCTTTACAAATATCTAATAATGGTCTTATTATTGTATAATTTTGTTTTTTTTGGACTCTTTGAAGTCCTAATAATTCAACTAATCCAGCACCTTTTGATAATTGCATTAAAAACCATTCAAGTTTGTCATTTAATTGATGTGCAGTGATTAGATTTTTATAGTTATTCTCTTTTATTATTTTTTCAAAAAAACTGTATCTAATATCTCTAGCTTTTTTTTCAAAATTACTTCCTTTTAAATGAACATCTTTTAAATATATATTTTTATTGTATTTAGAAGCTAAATATTTTGCATAGTCAACTTCTTCTTTTGACTGTTCTCTTAAATTATAGTTTACAATTGCAATATCAAAAGAGATTTTATTTTCATAAAGTAAAAAAAATAGTGCAGTTGAATCAACACCAGCAGAGAATGCTAATAGATTTCTACTTGATGTAAGTTTTGATAAGTCTAGTTGCATTTCTCAATAACTGTAGCTAATAATTTGTCACCAGCTAATTGTGTAGCTTTTACTTTATATCTTTTCCCAAATTCAATTTGTTCATCTGTTTCATTGTCATTGATATAAATTTCACCATCAATTTCAGGCGCCCAAATAGTTTTTCTTGCACTTAATAAATATTCATGTTCATCACTTTGGTTATCAACATAAACTTCAAAAGTTTTTCCAATCTCATTTTCAAGTGAAATCAAAGTAGTATCTGCAATTATTTCACCAAGAGTTTCTGCTCTTTGATCAATTATCTCTTGAGCTACTTTATTTTGATTTTCATATGCAGTTGTTCCTTCTTCATCTGAATAAGAGAATACATTTGCTCTATCAAATTTAAACTCTTCTACATATTTGCATAACTCTTCAAAATCTTCTTGTGTTTCTCCTGGGTGACCTGCAATAAAAGTTGTTCTAACAAATGAATTAGGTTTTGATTTCATATGTGACATTAATTCTCTTAATTTTTCTACACCTTTTCCTCTTTTCATTATCTTAAGCATAGAAGCACTTATATGTTGTAAAGGCATATCAAAGTAGTTTTCAAAAACTTTTGAATCAGCAATTTTGTCTATTAAATCTAATGAAGTAGTTGATGGATACAAATATAAAATTCTAGCTGTTTTAATACCTTCTATATTTTCTATTTCATTTATTAAATCAATAAGTCCATCTTTGTGCCCTAAATCTCTTAAAAATGATGAAGAATCTTGTGATACAAAAGAAAAGTCTACATATCCTTTAGCTACTAATGATTTTACTTCTTTTACAAGTGATTCTAAAGTTCTTGAATGAAGCTTTCCTTTGAAGCTAGGAATTGCACAAAATGAACAGGCTTGATTACATCCTTCACTTAATTTAACGTAAGCATGATAATTTGAACCAGTAATTACTCTTTCATTTGTATCATTTGCTAAAAATACTTCATTTTTAAAGTTTGATTGTTTTTGTTGAACTAGTTCATCAATCCTATCATAATCACCAACTCCTGTAAAAACATCAATTTCTGGTAACTCTTTTTGAAGTTCTTCTTTATATCTTTCACTTAAACATCCAGCCATAACTAATACTGAATCTTTTTTTCTTTGCTCATGTAGATTTAAAATAGTGTTAATACTCTCTTCTTTTGCACTATCAATAAATCCACATGTATTTACAATAATAATATCTGCATTTTCATTATCATTTGTTAGTTTATATTCACTTAATTTACCAAGCATTACTTCTGAATCTACTAAGTTTTTTGTACAACCTAAAGATACTAAATGTAGGCTTTTTTGTGGTTTCTCTTTGGAAAAATTCATATACTTCCTATAACTTTTTTCGCAATTTTATCATAAAATATGAAAATCAACAAATATTTAAACCCATAGGTTATCAAGTAGTCTTGTAGAATTAAATCTTGCAACTACTAAAATAATTGTATTTTTTAATTCTACTGTATTTATTGGTTCAAAGTTTTTATTAACTACTTCAATATATTCAATATCCAAATCACACATTACTTCTTTCATTGCATTTTTAATAGTTTTTACATCAAACTCTTTTTTCCCAATTAATTGTCCAGCTTTTGTAAGTGATTTAGATATTTTAAGTGCTTGAACTCTTTGTTCTTTATTTAAATAAACATTTCTACTACTTAGTGCAAGTCCATCTTTTTCTCTTACTATATCACAAGGAATAATATTTATATCTAAAAATAGATTTCTAACCATTTGTTGTATTAATGACAGTTGTTGTGCATCTTTTTTACCAAAATATGCATTTGTAGGTCTTGTTAAATTAAAAAGTTTAAGTACCACTTGTAACACACCATCAAAATGTCCTGGTCTACTTGCCCCTTCTAAAATATAACTTTTATTAGGAGCTTTAATTAATACTTCTTCTTTTTCATACATAGTTGAAGACTCAGGCATAAAAAGATAATCAACTTTGCACATTTCACATATTTTAATATCAGCTGCATCTTTTTTAGGATAGTTATCTAAATCTTCACCTGGTAAAAATTGTGTTGGATTTAAAAAAATTGATACTATTACAATCTTATTTTCTTCTCTTGCACGTTTTATTAATGATATGTGACCATCATGAAGTGCACCCATTGTTGGAACAAATCCAATTTTATCTTTTTTAATAGTTTTTCTTATTTGTTTTAATTCTTCAATAGTTTTTAATATTTTCAAGTTTTTCCCTTAATTGTTATTATAATTAGGATTTAATTTCAAAAGAATTACATCAGCTAGTATATTACCAAGTAGAGTTAAAAAGGCTGTAATTATCAAAATTCCCATAATTACAGGATAATCATGTGCTAATGCACTTTTATAAAAAAGTAATCCCATTCCATCAATAGAAAAAATTGACTCTAAAATAACACTACCTCCAATAATTCCTGGCAGTGATAATCCAAGAAGGGTTATAACAGGAGGGTATAAATTTGGTAAAATATAGTATCTTAAAATCTTTTTTTTACTAAGTCCTCTTGATTTTGCATAGAAAATATAATCTGTTTTAAGTATTTCAATAACAAGTGATCTTACGTATAAAGTAAGACTTCCTATTCCTGCAAAAACAATTACAAAAATTGGCAAAATAAGATGCCAAATAAAATCCAAATAATAAGTTAAACTTCCATCATTTTTAACAGAGTGAACTCCTGCAATTGGGAATATTTTAAAATTAACTGCAAAAATTAAAATTAAAATTAATGCCAAATAAAAAGAAGGCATTGAAAAACTTAATAACGATAATTGTGTTGTAACTTTATCAAATAACTTACTTTTATTTAATGCAGCTTTTATTCCAAGATACAATGAAATAATAAATATTAGTATCATGGATGAAATATTTATTATTAATGTAATTGGTAATCTTTGCAAAATCTCATCTTTTACTAAACTGCCACTGGCAAAAGATATTCCAAAGTTTAAATGTAAAATAGCTTTTAGCCAAGATATATATTGCATATAAAGTGGTTTATCAAGTCCATATATTGCTTTAAGGTTTTCTATAGATTCTTTTGTAATATTTGGATTTAATTCACCACTAGCAAAGAATGAGTTTGGTGCTAAGTTTATTGCCAAAAAAGAGATGACACTAATAATAAAAAGCATAATAAATAAATAAAATAGCTTTTTTAATAGTATTCTCATTCTTCTTTTTTTCTCTCTTATTAACTGGATTATTATAAATAATTTTATATTTAGTATCTAAAAAAAGTAGATTTTCATATAAAAATGTATTTTATCATTTTTTCAATTATTTTAAGGTCATTGAACATTTTTATTTTTATTTTTTAATTGTTAAATAAAAAATCTAGTATAATATTTAATAATTTAATAAATGGAATTAAAAATGTTAGGTATTGATGTAACTTCAGTTGATAGAATAAAAAGAATGTTTGAAAAGTTTGGAATAAAAGCTTATCAAAAGTTTTTAAGTGAAGAAGAGATAAAACTTATAAAAAGAGCTGAAACAGCTGCAGGTTTTTGGGCAGCAAAGGAAGCTGCAAGTAAAGCAATCGGAACGGGTATTGGAAAAGAGTGTGGATTTCATGATATAAAAATATCAAAAGACGAATTAGGTGCACCAAAATTAAAATATAAAAAACACATAAGAAAAAAGTTTAATATAAAAAAATCTCATCTTTCAATAACACATGATGCAAACTTGGCAATTGCAGTAGTAAAAAATAGTAAAAAGAAAAAATAACTATTTTTTACTTAGATATCTTTCTAAAATAATTTTAGCTGCAAGAGAATCAACTCTTCCATCTCTTTTATATTTTATCTCACCTTTCATCATCTCTTCTGCTTCAATAGAACTCATGTTCTCTTCACAATATTCAAAAGGAATATCAAGTTCTAGAAGATTAACAAAATGAGATATTCTTCTTTGCATCTCTTCACTAGCACTTGGAAAACCAACAATTAGTTTATCTATCTCCCACTCTTTTAAAAATGTATTTATTTCATTTGCTGCTTGATTTCTATTTTTTCTCAAGATTGCATCTTTTGGTGTTACAATATTTGAAGTTAAACAAATTGCAACACCAATTCTTTTCAATCCAATATCAATACTTGCTAGTTTCAAGATAGTATCTCATCTGCTAAGTCAAATTTATTTGCTGTCATTAGATGAATTTTTGGATGAAGTTTTTTTATATTTGAAAATAGATCTTTACTTAATTGCATACCAACTTTATACTCCTCTTCAGGAGAAATTTGATTTGCCATTTCTAATTTATCTATCCAATTTTGTGGTACATGAATACCTGGAACTTGTGCAGATAAAAATAGAGCAGTTCGAAGTTTTGTTATAGGAAAAATTCCAAAAATAAGTTGTGCTTTTTTCTTATTTCCAACTACTCCTTCTTTTGCTTCATTAAAAGTTTCTAAAAGTTTTTTTGCATTGTCTAATTCAAATACAGGCTGTGTAATTATTCCCATTGCTCCATTTTGAATTTTTGTATGCATTTTCTTTTCAAGTGAAGAAAAACTTCTTGCATATGCATTTGTTACAGCAAATGGATAAATTTGTTTAGGTTCAATTTTAAAAGGATGACCTGCTATATCCATTCCATAATTAAATGATTTTATAATTTTTAAAAGCATTGATGAGTTTGATTCAAATACACCTTTTGCATGTGGTTGATCACTCATTTTTGCTGGATCCCCTGTAAGTGCTAAAATAGCTCTAACATCAAACTCATTTGCACCAAGTAAATCAGCTTGAAGTGCAATTTTATTTCTATCTCTCATACTCATTGTAGCAATTACAGGTTTATTAAACTCTTGTTGTAATCTTAAACTTGCAAATAGTGCATTGTATTTTAGTTTTGCAAGTGGATTATCTGTTGCTGAAAAACCATCAACTCTATTTTGTAAATCAAATTTTTTAATTCTTTCAATAATATTATGCATTATTGGCTCGTGTTGAGGTGTTGTTTCTAGTGTAAGATACTTATCTTCTTGAAGTTTTTGTATAAGGCTTTGAAACATTAAAAAACTATCCTTTTAGTATATTTTAGGTATTATTATACCTTTTAAAGATTAAAAGTATTTATTATAGCAGGGAAAAGACGATGAAATTAGCAGTTTTTGATTTTGATTCTACACTTATGGATGGAGAAACAATAGACTTTTTAGCAAAGCCACTTGGACTTGAAAAAAAAGTTGCAAGTATAACAAAAGAAGCAATGGCAGGAAGATTAGATTTTTTTGAATCATTAGTTGAAAGAGTATCTTTGCTTAAAGGATTAGAGTACCAAAAAGCAGTTGATATTTGTAAAGATTTACCACTTATGCCAGGTGCTTATCAAACAGTTCAAGAATTAAAAAAAATGGGTTATAAAGTAGTTTGTTTTTCAGGTGGTTTTAGAATAGGAACAACTCCTGCAAAGGAAAAACTTGGGCTTGATGCAGATTTTTCAAATATTTTGCATGAAAAGAATGGAATATTAACTGGTTTAGTTGGAGGAGATATGATGTTTGGTTTTTCCAAAGGTGATATGATTCAAAGAGTTCAAGCTATGCTTGGAGTATCAGTTGAAAATACATTAGTAGCAGGAGATGGTGCAAATGATGTAAGTATGTTTCCATATGCATCTAAAAAAGTTGCATTTTGTGCTAAAGATGTGCTAAAAAAAGAAGCAAATATAATTGTAGATAAAAAAGATTTGACACAAATCTTAAATCATATATAAATAGTAAGCATTAAAGGAACGAAAATGAGTTTAAAAGAGAATATTAATTTTTCATTGTGGTGTGATTTTATTGAAAGAGATTTTTTAGAAAATAGATTTCAAGAGATTATTAATGATAATATAATTTATGGAGCAACTTCTAACCCAGCAATTTTTGAATCTTCAATTACAAGTTCTCTTGCTTATAAACAACAAATTGATATGTTAAAAGCAAATAGTTCAAAAACTATATATGAAGAATTAGCTATCAAAGATATTAAAAGAGCAGCAGAATTATTAAAACCTTTATATAAAGAAAATAACAATGATGGATTTGTATCTTTAGAGGTTGATCCAACATTGTGTGATGATGCCCAAGGTACTATTGATGAAGGGCTTAGACTTAACTCTTTAATTGGTTATGATAATGTTATGATTAAAGTACCTGCAACACAAGCTGGATATGTAGCAATGAAAGAGTTGACAAGTCAAGGTATAAATGTTAATGCAACACTTATTTTTTCAAGTGAACAAGCTATAAAATGTGCAAAAGCACTAAATGAAGGAATAAGAGAATCAAACAAAGATATCAAAGCAGTAATTTCTGTATTTGTATCAAGATTTGATAGATTATGCGATGATTTAGTTGTATCTAAAGGTTTTAAAAAAGCAAAACTAGGGATTATGAATGCAACAAAATGTTATCATGAAATTAATAAATTTGAAAATGATAATATTAGAACTTTATTTGCAAGTACTGGGGTAAAAGATGATGAGTTATTACCAAGTTATTATGTTGATAGTCTTTTGTATCCAAACTCAGTAAATACTGCTCCTTTAGGAACAATTGAAGATTGGGTAAATGATGGACAAAAAGAGCCTGCTCAAATTCCTTCATTAGATGATTGTGATGAATATTTTGCAACATTATCAAAAGAGGGAATAAATATTGATGAGGTTTCACAAAAATTATTAAACGATGGATTAGAAGCGTTTAAAGTTTCATTTAGTGATTTATTAAATAAGTTAGCAAAATAGCCGTAAAGACTACTTTCTTAAGAGAAATTTTGCTAAACTTTGTGCAATCAGAATAAGAATAAAAGGGTTTATAATGAATAATTGGAGTCCAAGTAGCTGGAGAGATTTTCCTATAAAGCAACAGCCACAATATAAAGACTTAGAAAATTTAGCAAAGGTTGAAGCAGAATTATCTTCATATCCTCCACTTATTTTTGCGGGAGAAGCAAGAAGTTTAAAAAGTAAATTAGCAGATGTTGTAAATGGAAAGTCTTTTTTACTTCAAGGTGGAGATTGTGCTGAGTCATTTAATGCATTTAATGCAAATAATATAAAAGATTTATTTAGAGTAATGATGCAAATGGCAGTTGTTTTAACATTTTCAGGGGGTTGTCCTGTTGTAAAAGTAGGAAGAGTAGCTGGTCAATTTGCAAAACCAAGAAGTGCAGATTTTGAAGAAATAAATGGAATCTCTTTACCTTCATATAGAGGAGATATTGTAAATGGTATTGACTTTGATGAAAAAGAAAGAATTCCAAAGCCTAAAAAATTACTAAAAGCATATAATCAAAGTGCTTCAACTCTTAATTTACTAAGAGCATTTGCAAGAGGTGGTATGGCAGATTTAAATAAAGTACACTCTTGGAATTTAGATTTTGTTAAAGGTAATACTTTAGGTGAAAAGTATGAACAAATAGCAGATAAAATTTCAGAAACTCTTAAATTTATGCAAGCTTGTGGAATTAATTCTGCAAATTCGCATCAATTAAGAGAGACAACTTTATATACTTCTCATGAAGCATTATTATTAAATTATGAGCAAGCATTAACAAGAAAAGATTCATTAACTGGTGATTGGTATGATTGTAGTGCACACATGTTATGGATTGGTGATAGAACAAGAGGTTTAAATGATGCTCATATTGAATATTTTAGAGGTATAAAAAATCCAATTGGTTGTAAAGTAGGTCCTTCAATGAAAGAGGATGAACTTATAGAATTAATTGATAAATTAAACCCTGAAAATGAAGCAGGAAGATTAAATTTAATTGTTAGAATGGGTGCAGAAAAAATTGCAGATAATTTCCCAAAACTTTTAGCAAAAGTTAAAGCTGAAGGTAAAAATGTATTGTGGTCAAGTGATCCAATGCATGGAAATACAATAAAAACTGATAATGGATTTAAAACAAGAGATTTTGAATCTATTTTATCAGAAGTAAAACAATTTTTTCAAATTCATAAAGCTGAAGGTACATATGCAGGTGGGATTCATTTAGAAATGACTGGTCAAAATGTAACAGAATGTACAGGGTCTTGTTCTTCTGCAATTACTCAAGAAGGGTTAGCAAGTAGATATCATACTCAATGTGATCCAAGATTAAATGCTGATCAAGCATTAGAATTATCTTTCATGATAGCTGAAACATTAAAAGAAGCTAGAAAAGATTTAATAATATAAAAAGAGGTTAATTCCTCTTTTTAAAGAAAAATATTTTTATATTCTTGCTCATCAAAACCTACAATAACTTTATCATTATACTCAATTACAGGTCTTTTTATAAGCATTGACTCTTTACTAAGCCATTGTTTTTTACCTTCTTCATCAAGGTTTAAATCTTTTAGTTTTAAGTTTCTATATGTAGTTCCTCTATTGTTAAATAGTTTATCAATAGAAGAGTTATCTACCCAATGATTAATCATAGAAGATGTAACTTCTTGCTTTTTAAAATCAAAAAAATCTACTTCAAAATCATGTTCTTTAAAAAATTTAAGTGCTTTTTTTACACTATCACAGTTTTTTATACCATATACTTTTATCATAGGTTACTCAATAATTTTTGGTACTACAAAATATCCATTTTCAGATTTTGGAGCATTTTCTAAAATTTGTTTAGATCTTTCTAAATCGTGTTGAGCAATATCTTCTCTTAATGGAGTTCCACCTTCAACTGTATTAAATGTTGCATCAATATTACTAACATCAATTTCATTTAGGTTTTCAACAAAGTTTATAATATCTGCAAGTTCACTTTTTAAACTCTCTTTTCTTTGCTCATCAATCTCTAGACTTGATAGTTTTGATAGCTTTTCTATTAGTTTATCATCAACTGTCATTTTTTCCCTTATTTTTGTTTTCGGTTTAAAATTTTTTAAATTATATCTAAAAAGAGTTTAGTCTATACTAACGCCTCTTTTTTCATAAAATTCTTTTCTAAATTCACTCCATTTACCTTCTAAAATAGCTTGTCTTGCGTTTCTCATTAATGTTAAATAGTAATTTATATTGTGAATTGATGCAAGTCTAAAATATGTAATTTCACCTGCTCTAAATAGATGATTTAAATATGCTTTACTAAAATTCTTACAAGTATAACAATCGCATTCTTCATCAATAGGTGTTGGATCTTCTTTGTATGTTGCTTTTTTTATATTTACTCTTCCAAAACTAGTAAATAGTGTTCCATTTCTTGCATTTCTAGTTGGCATAACACAATCAAACATATCTACACCTCTTTGGATATTTTCTATTAAATCTTCTGGTGTTCCAACTCCCATTAGATATCTTGGTTTATTCTCAGGTAAAAATTGTGTTGTCCACTCTACTGTTTCATACATCTGCTCATTTGGCTCTCCTACACTTAATCCACCAATTGCATATCCATCAAAATCCTCTAAAGCGCTTAGTTGCTCAGCACTCATTTTTCTGAACTCTTTGTCTGTCCCACCTTGAACAATAGCAAATATATTTTGATTTACACCAATTCCTTTTTCTTGTTGTTCTTTATGGTAAGTAATAGCTTCTTTTGCCCATTTTGTAGTTCTTTCAATAGATTTTTTAATTCTTTCTTTAGTATTTGGTAGAGCTACTAAGTCATCTAAAATCATCATAATATCACTACCTAATTCATATTGAGTATCTAAAACACTTTGTGGTGTAAAGTAATGTTTGCTTCCATCAATATGAGATCTAAACATAATTCCATTTTCATCTGGTTTTGAATTATCACTTAGTGAGAAAGCTTGAAATCCTCCACTATCAGTTAAAAATGAGTTTGGGAATTTTGAAAATCCATGAAGTCCACCAAATTTTTTGATTAGCTTGCTACCTGGTCTTAAGTATAAATGGTAAGTATTCCCAAGTATAATCTTTGCACCCATAGTCAATAAATCATTGGCATCAAGTGCCTTTACAGTTGCTTGTGTTCCAACAGGCATAAATACAGGTGTTGTAATAGTACTATGAGCTGTTTTAATTGTACATGCTCTAGCTTTGTTTTGTGTTGCATCTATTTTAAATTGCATATAAAAAAATCCTTTTAAAAAACGCACATTATATCAAAAATCAAGTTTAATTTATATTTTGTATAAAAGATATGAATTTTCATACAAAATTAAAAAAATAAATAAAATTAAAATTTAGAAGATTTAGATATAATATTTTTTATGAAAAAGATACTCGTAATATTAGATGGTATTGTTGCAAAGAACTTAATGCAAAGGATAGTTGAAACTAATACAGGTGAAAACTATTATGATATTATATATGTTAATGATGCAATAATCCCAGAGCAAAAATTATCAAATTTTACATTTTATAAATTTGATCCAACATCAAAATCAAAACTTGCAATGGTTTTAGATAAAAATATTCATTATGAAGTGTTGATTGTTCTTAATTCAAAAGATGATATGTTAAGTGTAATTAGTAATATAAAATCACATAAACACAACTTACAAATGAATATTTTAGATTATTGGAATTTGGAGCTTGAAGACCCCTATGTTAATGTATATAAAGGAATAGAAGTTTTAGCAAATGGAATGGTTGAAAGACTTCCAAATATTCCTGTAATTGCACAAAATATAGGATTAAAGCACGGTGAAATTATGGAAATAAGAATACCTTTTGGTAGCTCTTATGCATATAGGTATATAGGTTCTATTGAGCAAAAAAATTGGAGAATATTTGCATTATATAGAAATGAAAAACTAAAAGATTTAAAGCCATCTTCTATTTTAAAACCAAATGATATTATTTTAGTAATTGGTGAACCAAAAGTATTAATGCAAGTTTATAGTGCTATTGGTAAAACAAGAGGACAATTTCCAATGCCTTTTGGACATAATATATATTTGTATCTTGATTTATTTTTGATGAAAAAATCAAGAATAGAAAAAGCAGTATACGAAGCAAAACATCTAAATAAAAAACTTAAAAATAGTAAGTTAATTATAAGAATCACAAGACCAACAACAGTTGGAATTATGAATATGATAAAAAGTAAATTTAAAGATGATTCAACAGTGATAATTGAAATAGATTATCACAATTTAGGCTTTAGAAGAATAAGAAAAATGGATTTTAAAAAGTTTGATATAGGTATGCTTATGTTAACAAATGAGATGTTTAAAATAAAAGATATCTCACTTGAGTTAATGCAGTTAAAAATGCCATTGTTTAAACTAGGGAAAGAGCCTGTTGGAGCTACAAAAAATACTCTTATTTTATTAAATGATACAAAATCATACGAACAAATATCTCCTATTGTTTTTGATATTTCTAGTCAATTAAAAACAAAAACAAAAATATTTGATATGGATCCAATAGAAGAAGAAGATAAATCAAAACTTTTAGATCATTTTGAAAATTTATCAAAAATTTTCAGTCAAAAAATAGAAGTAGTATCTTGTGAAAAAAATCCTATTAGAGAGTTAAGAAAAGAAGAGAATATTTTACAAATCTTGCCATTGAAAAAAAGTATGTTTCATAAACGATTTTCTTGGAGTTTTTTATATACAAACTCAGACTTATTATCATTTGATATGGCAAAATATAATCAACTATTAATACCTGTTATTGAAGATTAAAGGAAATAAATGAATTTTGAGATTTATCCATTTGAAAAATTAAATAAATTATTACAAGGAGTTACACCAAATAGTGAATATGAACTATCTTCTTTAACTATTGGTGAACCACAATTTGAAACACCACAGTTTATTCAAGATGAATTAAAAGCTAATTCAACATTATTAAAAAAGTATCCAGCAAGTGCAGGATTACCAGAATTAAAAGAATCAATGATTGGTTTCTTTTCAAAAAGATTTAATGTTCTTTTAAATCAAGAGCAAATAATCCCGACTTTTGGTACAAGAGAAGTGTTATTTAACTTTCCCCAATTTTCACTTTTTGATAAAAAAAATCCTGTTATGGCATTTACAAACCCATTTTATCAAATATATGAAGGTTCAGCAATTGCAAGTAGAGCAGAAGTTATTCATATTAATTTAGATGATTCAAATGAATTTAAAGCAAATTTGAGTGATGAAGAGTTGAAAAAATGTGATTTAGTTGTATTAAATTATCCTAATAATCCAACTTCAGCTGTTATGTCTATTGATGAATTAGCTGTTTGGGTTAAAAAAGCATTAGAATTTAATTTTATATTAATAAACGATGAGTGTTATAGTGAGATATTTTTTGATGAAGCAACAAAACCACCGTCACTACTTGAAGCAAGTATAAAAGCTGGAAATGGTGAGTTTAAAAATATTTTAGTAATGAACTCAATTTCAAAAAGAAGTAGTGCTCCTGGTCTTAGAAGTGGTTTTATAGCTGGAGATACGACAATTTTAAAAGAGTACCTAAAATATAGAACTTATGTTGGATGTGCTAGTCCTGTTCCTTTACAAAAAGCTGCAGTAGCTGCATGGAATGATGAAAAACATGTAGAAGGATTTAGACAAATATATAGACAAAATTTTCAAATTGCAAAAGAAATTTTAGGAATAAATCCTCCAGTTGCCACATTTTATATTTGGTTAAAAGTAGATGATGAATTAGAGTTTACAAAAAAACTATATGAAGAAAAAAGTATAAAAGTTCTACCTGGGAGTTTTTTAGGAAGAGAAGGTATGGGAAAAGGTTATGTAAGAATTGCACTTGTAGAAAATGCCATAAAAACAAAAGATGTTTTAAAGAGATTGAAGGATTTTATTGATGACTAAAGAGGAACTAAATGAAGCAAGAACTAATCCTGATTTTTTAAAATATTTAGAAGAGACAAGAGTTGATGCAATAAGCCAAGGTAATATATCTGCATTGTATGAAGTTTTAGATTCTATGTTGATACTTGATTTACAAGAAGAAAAAATTAATGAAGTTTATGAAAATATTCTAAAAATTACTTTTTCAAAAGTTGATGAAATTGTAAATAATGGTAGAAAATTAAAATTTGAAGGTGATGAATTATTTTATATTAGAGCTTTTTATGAATTTGCAATAGAAAAATGGAGTTATGGTGATATGGATTCAGCAAAACAACTTTTCTTTGTTCTTTCAAATATTGTGGATGATAATAAATTAGTGGATGCTTTAAATGTTCATTTGATAAATTTGAATAAAAATGTGGATTTAGACTCATTTTATGAAAAAAATGTAGATTCTAAAAATGTTGAAGATGAAAAATATGGTTATTTTATCGTAGATTTTACTTTTGAAATAGAAAAATACTTAAACGAAAATGCTCAAATTTTAGAGCAAGAGTATGAAAAATTAAAATATTTATTGGATTAAATTGATGAAAATATATTTTATTGGAATTGGTGGAATAGGACTTTCTGCACTAGCTAGATTTTTGAAAAATGATGGGCACGATGTTAGTGGTTCAGATATGAAAAGTACACCAATAACAAAAGCTTTAAAAGAAGAAGGTATAAAAGTTTTTTGTTCACAAGAAGCTTCAAATATAAGTGAAAATTTAGATTTAGTTATTTATTCAGCTGCTGTTACAGATGAGAACCCAGAACTAATTGAATCAAGATTAAAACAAATAAGAACGCTATCTAGAAAAGAGGCATTACCTATTATTTTAGGTGATAAAAAGAATTATTGTGTTGCAGGTGCACACGGTAAAAGTACAACAACTGCAATTTTAGCTTCAATTTTAAATAGTTCAGCATTAATAGGTGCAATATCAAAAGATTTTAATTCAAACTTTAGGTATATAAATGATTTAGTTGCTTTTGAAGCAGATGAATCTGATGCAAGTTTTTTATTATCAAACCCTTATTGTTCTATTGTAACAAATGCAGAACCTGAACATATGGAATATTATCACTATGATTATGAAAAGTTTTTTCAAGCTTATGAAAAATTTATTAATTTATCAAAAAAGAATGTCTTAAATGGTGAAGATAAATATATAAAAAAATTAAATATAAAAAATCCAAATTTTTTATATCCTAGTAAAGATATACGAAATTTATGTTTTTTACTAAAAAATGCAGAACCATATACTAAATTTGATTTAAAAGATTTAGGATCATTTGAAGTTTGGGGATTTGGTTATCATGTAGTAATTGATGCATCTTTAGCAATATTAGCAGCATTAAATGAACTTAATATTGAAGTAATAAGAAAAAATTTATTAAATTATAAAGGTATCAAGAAAAGATTTGATATTGTACAAAAAAATGATAATTTAGTTGTAATAGATGATTATGCACATCATCCAACTGAAATTGAAGCAACAATAAAATCGGTTGAAGTTTATGATAATCTTACAAATATAAATAAAAGAGTAGTTATATGGCAACCACATAAATATTCTAGAACAAAAGACAATTTAGAAGGTTTTAAAAAATGTTTTAGAAGATGTGATGAACTTATTATTCTTCCAATTTGGACAATTCCAGGAGAACAAAAAATTGATATAGATTTTGAAAAAGAGTTTGATTTTTATAATCCAATTTTTGCAGATAGAATTAATTCAAAAAATGGCGCAATTGAAATAATAAAAAATGAAAAAATTATTCAAACATATACTGAAGGTATTATTTTAGGTGTAGGTGCAGGTGATATTACATATCAATTAAGAGGAAAATAGATTAATAATTCTAAGTAAAACTAAAGGCTAAAAGTATAAAATAATTATTATAAGTGAAAGTAGGGCAGATATATGAAAATATTAATAAGAGATTATATCAAGAAAGAATCATCATCTGGAGTAATTTTAATATTTATTACAGTGTTGGCATTACTTTTCCAAAATAGTTATTTTTCAAGTGAATATAATACACTATTAAAAACACAAATTACTTTTGCTTTTGGTGATCTTCTTTTAATACAAAAACCATTGATACTTTGGATAAATGATGGTTTAATGACAATATTCTTTTTATTAGTAGGTTTGGAAATAAAAAGAGAGTTACTTGCTGGACATTTATCATCAAAATCAAAAATAGCATTACCTGCAATAGGTGCAATAGGTGGTATGGCAATACCTGCAATTATTTTTACTGTTTTTAATTATGGTGATGATTTTTCTATGAAAGGCTGGGCAATTCCAACTGCAACTGATATTGCATTTGCATTGGGAATTTTATCTTTACTTGGAAAAAAAGTACCTGTTTCTTTAAAAATCTTTTTAATGGCACTTGCTATTTTTGATGATTTAGGCGCTATTTTAATTATAGCTATATTTTATACTAGTGATTTATCTATTCTTTCTATTTTCGCAGCTGTCACTTGTACTATTGTTCTAATCATAATGAATAAATTAAAAATTATTAGACCAACTGCATATATTTTAGTTGGTATTATTTTATGGATTTCTGTTTTAAAATCAGGAGTTCATGCTACTCTTGCAGGTATAATTTTAGCATTTACTATTCCAATAGCACTCAAAGATGAAAAAAATAAAACTATTTCACCTTTAAAAAATTTAGAAAATAATCTACATTTCTGGGTTGCATATTTTATTTTACCAATTTTTGCATTTGTAAATGCTGGAGTAAGTCTAAAAGGATTATCTTTTGAGCAATTATTTAGTAATGTTTCTTTAGGAATTATGCTAGGATTATTTTTAGGAAAACAATTGGGTGTAATGAGTTTTGTTTTTATTGCAGTAAAATTAAAAATTGCAAAACTACCTAAATGTACAAATTGGATACAAATGTATGGAGTCTCAGTTTTAACAGGAATTGGATTTACGATGAGTCTTTTTATAGATTCATTAGCATTTCAAGATTCCGATGTTTATGCATACACAGATAAATTGGCTATTTTAATAGGATCAATAGTTTCAGGAATTGTAGGGTATTTGATATTAAGATATACAAAGACTAAAAAGCTTTGCGATTTATAGTTTTATTTAATTATCATATTTAAAAAATCTTATTGAGTTTTTTTAAACTTAGTTAAAGTAAAATAATATAAACTTAAATAAAAAAGGGCAACAATGGGTGTATTAGAAGATTTTATAAAAAAGGAGTCAAGTGCTGGAATAGTTTTAATTTTTGTGACTATTTTAGCATTAATACTGAAAAATACAGATTTTTCAGCAGCATATGATGCTTTTTTACATACTCCAGTTGAGATAAGATTTGGCGCATTAAATATTGCAAAGCCTCTTTTGTTATGGATAAATGATGGACTTATGGCTATATTCTTTTTTCTTATTGGGCTTGAAGTAAAAAGAGAGATTTTAGAAGGTCATTTATCAAGTGCTAAGCAAATAACACTTCCAGCTATTGCAGCTGTTGGAGGAATGGTTATTCCTGCATTAGTGTATGTATATTTTAATATAGGTGATGAGGTTGCAATGAGAGGATGGGCAATTCCAACAGCAACTGATATAGCCTTTGCATTAGGTATTTTATCACTTCTTGGAAGTAGAATTCCAGTATCATTAAAAATATTTCTTATGGCATTAGCTATTATTGATGACTTAGGAGCAATTGTTATTATTGCACTATTTTATACAAATGATTTATCAATAATGTCAATCTTAATTGCAGGATCAGCATTGATTGGACTTATTTTATTAAATAAATTTAAAGTTATAAAACCAGCTGCATATATTATATTAGGTGTTATTCTTTGGGTATCTGTACTAAAATCAGGAGTACATGCAACGCTTGCAGGAGTTGCCTTGGCATTTACAATTCCTTTACACTCTAAAAGAAAAGATGGTACTGCTTTTTCAATGTTAAAAGATATGGAACACTCATTACACTATTGGGTAGTATTTTTTATTTTACCTTTATTTGCATTTGTAAATGCAGGAGTAGATTTAAGAAGTATTTCTTTAAACCAATTAACTACAAGTGTTCCTTTAGGAATTATGCTTGGACTTTTCTTAGGTAAACAATTAGGAGTATTTGGGTTCTCTTATCTTGCAATAAAAATGAAATTTGCAAGCTTACCAGAAGGAACTAATTTTAAGCAATTATATGGAATTGCAATATTAACAGGTATTGGTTTTACAATGAGTTTATTTGTTGATTCACTTGCATTTGTTGATGATTCATTATTTGCATATACTGATAAGTTAGCAATTTTATTAGGTTCATTCTTATCTGGAATTATAGGATATTTAGTTCTAAAAGTTGTTGCTAAAAAATAACTTTACAAACTCCATTTTCTACTTTGAAAATGGAGTTTAACTCATACTCAAATATCTTTTCAGGAAATTTACATATAGCCTCTTCATAACTTGGATTTGTTTTTAAGTATTCTAAAACTTCATCTTTATTATTATTTGAATCATCTTTTTTTACACTATTTAAAAACTCATTTATATCATAAATAACTTCTACTTGGCCATTTTTTATAAAAGGTAATAATCCTTTATTCTCATCTATTCTATGAGCAATTGTATAGATTTTTTTATTCATTTTTATAGCATATTCTAAACTTCTTATGCTTCCTGAATTTTCATCTGCTTGCATTATTATTAAGATATCGCTTAATGCAACCACAAGTTCATTTCTATGTACAAAAGTATATTTTGTTGCAAGTGTATCGTCTTTATAAGTACTTATAAGTAGGCCATTTTGTTCTATTTGCTCTAATAAGTTTTTATTTACTTTTGGGTATTTTATATTAAGGCCATTTGCTAAAACACAAATTGTATTTTTTGGTGTTGCAGCTTGATGGGCAATTGCATCTACTCCCATTGCTCCTCCACTTACAATACAAATATCCCTACTTGATAAAAGTGATGATATATTATGGGTTTGGATTTTTGTGTATGAAATAGGACGTCTTGTTCCAACTATAGAGACTTTTTGTTTTTTTAGTAGTTCTAAATTACCCCTATAAAATAGCTCTTTAGGATATTTCTTTAACTTTTCAAACTCTTTTATTTTAAAATCAATGCAATTTGTCATAAAACCCCAATAAATAATTTATAAAATTATTATATCAAGGTTTAACTGAAATTGGTAATTCTTTTACATATACTAAATCTAAATTTTTTAATAGTGGTTTTGAATCATTAAGAACTTTAAGAGTTATAGAGTGTGGATGTCCAATTGCAATTGCATATCCAGTTTTTTTAGCAATTCTAATAGCTTTTTTTAATTGATTTTGAATGTAGTCAAATTTTTGTTTATTATCTAGAAAAATATTTCTTGAGATATAAGGCATATCATATTTTTTTGCATATTTTTTTGCAACAGTTTTTGCTGTTGTTCTACTATCTACAAATAAAAAGTTATACTCTTTTAATGCTTTAAATAAATAGTCCATACTTTTATCATTTGATGTAAATTTACTTCCCGTATGATTATTTGTATATTCTGCATTTGGGTACCAATGTCTTAACTGCTTAACTCTATTTTCAATTTTTTTAAAAGAATCTCCTACATGTAATGTATGCTCTTCTTCAAATTTGAAAGATTGTGCTTGCATTGGAAAGTGAATTATATAAAATGGTAAATTTTGTGCAATTTTTGCTGAGTCTGGATGATGTTTTGTTGGAGGTAAAAAAGACATAGTAATTTTATAACCAATTTTTTTGATTGCTTTTACTTGTCTTTGAAGTGTTACGTCATCAATTATAATTGCAAGTTTTGGTTTATTATTCTCTATTTTCTTAGGAAATACCGCAACTTCTTTATTATTAGTTTGTTTTTTATCTTCTTTTTGTTCTTTAGATTTTGATATCTTTTTGTCTTCTTTGTTATTTTTATGAACATACTCTTTTTCAAATTCATCTGTATATTCTTCATATTTTACATTATTATCTTTTGCACTATCCATAAAGTATTCATTTAATTTTTTATTTGCATAGTTATTTAGATCGACATCTTTTTTAATTGAATGCTCTTTTTTCTGTACATGTTTTTTTGTATCAATTTTGTTTGGTTCATTTAGAATAAAAAAGTAACTTAGTATAGAAATTACTAGTGAAAGTATTAATATAACTAAAACAAGATTGATTAATTTTAATTTTTGATTGTTGCTTTTAGAATTTTTCTGCTGTGTCTTAGTTTTTTTTTGTTTAGTTTTATTAGTTGTAGTTTTTCTTTTTGCCATATATTATAATTTCATGTAAAACAAGGGGAAACCCTTGTTTTTAGTTTTTATCTTCGTCTACTAGTTTATTTGCTTTAATCCAAGGCATCATATCTCTTAATCTTCTACCTGTGATTTCTAGTGGGTGATTAAATAAGTTATTTCTTTCAGCAGTCATTCTTGGGTAACCAGCTTGACCTTCTAATATAAAGTCTTTTGCAAATTTACCATTTTGGATCTCTTTTAAGATCTCTTTCATAGCTTTTTTAGATTCTTCATTGATAACTCTTGGTCCAGAAACCATGTCACCATATTCAGCAGTATTTGAAATAGAGTATCTCATATCATGAACTCCACCTTCAAACATTAAATCAACGATTAATTTTAATTCATGAAGACACTCAAAATATGCCATCTCAGCAGGATAACCAGCTTCAGTTAATGTCTCAAATCCAGCTTGAACTAATGCAGAAACACCACCACAAAGTACTGCTTGCTCACCAAATAAGTCAGTTTCAGTTTCATCTTTGAATGTAGTTTCAATAATTCCAGTTCTTCCTCCACCAATAGCAGATGCATAAGAAAGAGCTACTTCTTTAGTATTTCCAGCTGGGTCTTGTTCAACTGCGATTAAATCTGGAATTCCTCCACCTCTTTGGAATTCACTTCTTACTGTATGACCTGGAGCTTTTGGAGCAACCATCATTACATTGATATTTTTTGCTGGAGTAATTCTTCCATAGTGAATATTAAATCCGTGACCAAATGCAATTGTTGCACCATCTTTTAAGTTAGGAGCAATTTCATTTGCATAAACAGATGCTTGATTTTCATCTGGTAATAAAATCATAACGATATCTGAAATTTTTGTAGCTTCTGCAACAGTTTTTACTTCAAAACCTTTTGCTTCAGCTTTTTTCCAAGATGCTCCACCTTCTCTTAAACCGATAACAACTTCCGCTCCAGAGTCTCTTAAGTTTTCAGCATGAGCGTGTCCTTGCGAACCAAATCCGATCATTGCAACTTTTTTTGATTTTATTAAATCGATATTACAATCTTTATCATAGTAAACATTTAATGCCATTATTTTCCCTCTATTAATTAATTTTTTGGCAATTATACTCTAATGTTTCTAAAATTTAAGTAATAGATTGACAACCAAACAGATGTATATAATTTATGGTATAGTATCAATTAAAAAAGTTAAAATTTTTTTAGATAATATTATAAAAGAATAATACCAAGGAATAATTTTGTACAAAAAACTATTTGAAAAGATTATAAAAAAACAAGAAAATTTTTCGAAAGAAGAGATTGACCTAATTAATAGTTTAATAAAAAAAGATGTAATTTTTAAACAAGAAAAATATTATGAAATTAATTCAAAATTTAGAGTAGGTACTTTAAGTTTTGAAAAAAAATATGCATTATTAAATGACTTAGCTAATGAACATAAAAGCATAAAATTAGAATTTGAACATCTAAATGGAGCTTATGATGGTGATTTTGTCATTGCAAAAAGAGTTTTCAATCCAAGAAGTAGAATTAAAGCTAAGATAGTTGAAGTATTTAATGATAAGAAAAAACAGCTATTAGTTTATGTTAAAGATAATATTTTTTATACTGTAAAAGAGAATATTGAATTAAGTTTTAAATTAAAAGAAAAATTTGAGGATGGCGATGTTTTAGTAGTTGATTCAAATAGTTTAGAACTAATAAAAAAAGTTGGTAATTTAACAGATCCTAAAATTGATGAATATATAAGTTTATATTTATATAAAGAGTTGATTAGATTAGAAAAAGAGATTGATGTTGATGCAAAAATGGATGATAAAAATCCAAGAGTTGATTTAACACATTTGAATTTTTGTACAATTGATCCAGCAAGTGCAAAAGATCATGATGATGCAATTTATTATGATGAAAAAAATGAAGTTTTATATGTTGCAATTGCAGATGTATCTTATTTTGTAAAGGAAAATTCACCTTTAGATAAATTGGCTTTTATAAAATCAAGTTCAATATATTTACCTTCAAAAGTTTTACCAATGTTACCAAGAAAATTGAGTGAAGATATGTGCTCTTTAAGAGAGAATGAAAAAAGATATGCTTATGTTTTTGAATTGCATTTGGATATTAAAAATTTTGGTATTAAAAAATCAAAACTTTATGAAGCAATTATTGAATCAAAAAGAAAATTTTCATATGGAAGAATTGATAGAGTTTTAGAAAATAAATATGACACATGTACTGACTTGGAAAAAGAGCTATTTATTTCTATTGAAGAACTTTATAAAGTTACAAAAGCCTATAGAAAAAATAGATTGAAAAAAGGGTATGATTTTAGAACTAGTGAATTAAGATTAAAACTTACAAACAACAGTGAAATTGATTCAATTACACAAGAACACTCTACTTCATCTCACCAACTAGTTGAAGAGTGTATGCTTTTAGCAAATATAGAAGCTAGTAAAAAAGTAAATACTGTTGGAATTTTTAGAGTTCATGATGAACCTGCTTTTAAAGCAATATCAAAATTAGTTGATGAAGTAAATATGTTAGGTGTTAGTGTAAAACTTCAATCAGATGTTCATGATACAATTACTCATATTCAAGAAAAAGCAAGACAAACTACTCTTTCAAAAGAGATTGATGAACTTATAATTCATTCACAAACACAAGCAAAATACTCATCGAGAAATTCTGGACATTTTGGTTTAGGATTTGATTCATATTCACATTTTACAAGTCCAATTAGAAGATACTCTGATCTAGTTTTACATAGAATGTTGAAATCTAAACAAACACCAAGTAATATTGATGATATTTGTGAACATATCTCTATTCAAGAAAGAAAAATAGATCAATTAGTTTGGGATTTTGAAGATAGAAAATATGCAAGATGGGCCCAAAAGAATATTGGAATTGAATTAAAAGCTGAAGTAATTGATGAACAACGAGGTATAGCAAAAGTTTATCATAAAATTCCAGGGATGAAATTACTTTTAGAAAATTATAAAGCACAAACTTTATATAGTAAATTAAAAGTAATTATTAAATCAGCAGATGTTGTAACTAAACAAATTGTTGCATCAATTAAATATTGATTTTCCCAAGAGTATCATATAAATAGTTTGAACTATTAATAATACATTGTCCCATTAGTTTTTTATCTTCATTTATAATAATTGGGGCACTTAAGTTTACGAGTGAATCTGAAACAGGATTGTTTATTAATATAGTATAATATATAGATATTTTTGTTTTTTCCGTAATTTGAAGTTTTCTTAAATCTTCATCATTAATATCAATATCAAAACTTGCAACAGAGTTAGAAGATAATAAATACATATTTGTATCTTCTTTTCTATCCATTTCTAATATATAGTAGTTATTATCTAGTTGTTTTATATTCATCTTGTTTTTGTCATTAAAACCTAAAATAGGTACTTTTACTTCATACAAGATATAACCTTTCATTATTATTACGAATTTCGAGCCATTTTATTAAAAAATAACTTAATATTAAGTATTATATCTAAATGTATAAAAAAGAATTTGATAACTTACTAAACCAAAATAAAAAGTTTGATGCATACATGTTTTATGGGCAATCAACTTTCCTTATAGATTATTATACTAATTTAGTTGCAACTAGTATTGCATCTAAAGAAGATATTCAAAGAATCTATTATGATGATTATAATTTTAAGTATATCAAAGACCAATTATTGCAATCTTCATTATTCTCTTCAAATAACTTGATAATAGTAAGAATTGAAAAAAAGCTTCCTAAAAATGAAGTCACAGAATTAATTAATGCTTGTAATATAAACCCAGATTCTACAATTATCTTCTCTTGTATTGGGGATAGTGATTTTAAAACTATGGGATCATATTTTACTACAAAAACTAACTCTGTTAGTGTAAGAATGTTTGCTCCTTTTACTAATGAAGCAATTAAACTTTTAGAAAGCCAAGCAAGAAAAATAGATTTACAAATAGATGTTTCTGCATTAAATCATCTATTTTTTATGCATAGACAAGATTTAAGTTTATGTTTTAATGATTTAAGTAAATTAGCTATTTTAAATAAACGAGTTACAACAACACTTGTAAACTCTCATTGTTTTGGTATTGGAAATGTATCATTTGAAGATTTTTTAAATGATTTAATTTTAGGAAATGATATTTCAGATGAACTTCAAATTCTTTTAGAAGAGGGAATGAATGAAATATATCTATTAACACAGATTACTTCTTTTGTTCAACAATTATTTATGATTAGTGCATATACAAGATCTTTTGGTACACCTAATGCAAAAGAAATTTTAGGTTTTGTGCCACCTAAAAATATTTGGGAAAAGAAAGCAAAATTAGCAATATCAATTAAACCTGAAACTTTTCAAGAAATGTTTGAATTTTTGTTAAATTTAGAGTTAGAAATAAAATCTACGAAAATTAATAAACAAAATCTATTTTTACAAGCAAGTCTAAGAAAATTCACAGTTATGTTTAGATAAAATCACGAACTTTACAAAAATTCCTTGCTGATATTTATGTAAAGATACCGGCATACACTATAAGGAGAAATTAATGTCAAAATTAAAACATTATGAAACAATGTTTATTTTAAAGCCAACTCTTACTGAAGAAGAGACTAAGGCTCAAATCGAATTAGTTAAAGCTAATATCGAAAAAAATGGTGGTGAAGTAACATCTTTTGATGATATGGGAACTAGACAATTAGCTTATGAAATTGAAAAAAATAAAAGAGGTTATTACTTCGTAATTTATTTTAAAGCTCCTGCTAATGCAATCTTAGAATTAGAAAGAAACTACAGAATCAATGAACAAATCTTAAGATTTATTTTCATTAAATATGAAAGCAAAAAAGAGATTAGTGCATGGACTAAAATGAGTGATGAGGCAGCTAAAAAAGCTAACTAATTAAGTTAACAAGGACCTTTTAAATGTATAATAAAATAGTAATGGTAGGAAACCTAACAAGAGATATAGAACTTAGATATTTACCAAGTGGAGCAGCAATAGCTAAATCTGCAATTGCTACTAGTTATAAGTATAAAACTTCAACTGGAGAGCAAAAAGACGAAGTATGTTTTCTAGATTTTAATATCTTTGGTAGGTCTGGTGAAGTTGCTAATCAATACTTAAGAAAAGGTTCAAAAGTTTTATTAGAAGGAAGACTTGTATTAGAGCAGTGGACAGCACAAGATGGAACTAACAGAAGTAAACACTCTTTAAGAGTTGATACTATGAAAATGTTAGATAGTAAATCTGATTCACAATCTATGCAAAATAATGATAGTGGATATAATAACTATAATAATAACAATAACAATGGTTATTCTCAACCACAACAAAATCAATATAATGCACCTTCTAATCCTCAAAACGAGTATGGTCAAAAGAATAATTATGGTGGTATGAATACTCAAGCACAAGCACCTGAGCATAAAATACCTGAAATAGATATTGATGAAGACGAAATACCTTTCTAGAAAATAAGGATAAAAAATGGCAGAAAAAAGAAAATACGGAAAAAAATATTGTAAATATACTGAGATGAAAATTGATTTCATTGATTATAAAAACACTGATTTATTAAAGTTATCAATGAGTGAAAGAGGTAAAATTATGCCTAGAAGACTTACAGGTAACTCTAAAAATGCTCAAGAAATGGTTGAAAAAGCTATTAAAAGAGCTAGACACATGGCATTAGTTCCATATATTGTTGATACTAAAAACGTTACTGATCCAGCACACATTAAATAGTCTGAGATTTGATAATAAAAAAGGGAAGAAGTTTAACTTCTTCCCTTTTTTTATGCTTAATCAAAAGAAATTATAAAATTATAATTTCTCCCAAACTACGCCATTTGGTGTATCCATAATCGAAATATCAAGTTGTTTTAATTCATCTCTTAAAGCATCAGCTTTTTCAAACTCTTTATTTTTTTTAGCTTCTACTCTTTTATTAATTAACTCTTCAATATGTTTTATTTGTTCATCTGAAATACCAAATTGGAAATATTTATAAGCATCTTGAGTTGCAATTCCTAAAATATCTTCAATAAATTCTAAATTAGCAACAAGCTCTTTTTTAAAAGCTTTATTCTTAGGTTCATTATTTAATGTTTCATTTGCTTTATTTATCATTTCATCAATTATTGAAAGGGCAATAGAAGTGTTTAAATCATCATTTAATGCATTTAATAGCTCTTCTTTAAAATCTTTATTAACAGCAGATTTACCAAGTCCATAAACTCTTTTTTTTACTCTATAGATTTTATCTAATCTTCTTTTACTTGCTTGTAAATCTTCTTCATTAAAATTAAAGTTTGCTCTATAGTGTGCACTTAATAAATAAAATCTTATAACTTCTCCACTATAAGATTTTAGAACATCTTTTAAGAAAAATGAATTTCCTAAAGATTTACTCATTTTCTCACCATTAATATTTACAAAACCATTGTGAATCCAATATTTTGCTAGGTGTTGATGTGTTGCACATCTAGTTTGAGCTGCTTCATTTTCATGATGTGGAAATTGTAAATCTGCTCCACCACCATGGATATCTATTGCATACTCTTTATCTTTGTATGCTAGATGTTCATTTATCATTGCACTACACTCAATATGCCAACCTGGTCTTCCTTTTCCAAAAGCAGCTTCATAGGCTACTTCATTTTCATCTTTTTGAAATTTCCAAAGTGCAAAATCATTTGAGTTTCTTTTTTCACTATTTGCTTCAACTCTAGCTTGTGAATTTTCATCACTTGCTCTATGACTTATATTTCCATACTCACTATCTTTTGATGTATCAAAATATACTCCATCACTAATAACATATGCGATGTCTTTTTCTCTTAAGTTTTCAATCATATCAATCATAACTTTTAAGTTTTGTGTTGCTTTTGGTTCTAATGTATTATTTAAGACATTTAATGCATTCATGTCCTTTTTATATGAATCAATATAAAAAGTAGTTATCTCTTCTAAAGATTTGCCAGTTTCTTTCATTTTTTTTATGATTTTATCATCAATATCAGTAAAGTTTTTTGTCATAGTGACATTGTAGTTATTTGCTTTTAAAACCCTATGCAATAAGTCAAAGGCAATTGCACTTCTTGCATGACCCAAGTGTGCATCATCATACACTGTTGGGCCACATACATATATTTTTACATCATTATTAAAAATTGGTTCAAAAGCTAATTTTTCTTTTTTTACAGAGTCAAATAGATGTAAAGTTTTCATTATTTAAATAGTGCCTCTAAATCTTTTGTATCTGCAACTTTTTCTTCTTTTTTATCATCATCATTTGATGCAAAACTTGAAGATAATGTATTAGTTGCTTCTATTTCATTTAGTTCTATATCAGTTTTTGTAAGCATTGATGCTAATCTGATATTTAATCCAGATTTCCCAATTGCTTTTGATTTTTGATCACTTGGAATAGTAACAGTTGCTTTTGCATTTCTACCATAACTACCTTCTCTATCAATTACAACACTTTTTATAATTGCTGGAGATAAAGCTCTTGATAAAAACATTTCTGGAACAGTTGAGTACTCAACGCAGTCAATACTCTCACCATTTAATTCTCTACTAACAGATGATATTCTTACACCTTTTACACCAACAACTGAACCAATTGGGTCAATGTTTGGTTCTATTGTAGATAGTGCAATTTTTGCTCTACTACCTGGAATTCTTGCACTGGCTTCAATTGTGATTCTTTCATCTTTAATTTCTGGAACTTCAAGTGCTAATAGTGCTTCTAGGAATTTTGGAGATGTTCTTGAAATCTCAATGATTAATCCCAAAGACTTATCAATTTTTACTGCTTTTACAACTGCTTTTAGATTGTCTCCAATTCTGAAAAACTCACCTTTGATTCTATTTTTTCTTGGTAAGATAGCTTTAACTTCACCAATCTCAATAAAAGTATTTTCAGCTCTATCGATTCTAGTTACAGAACCATTTACTATTTTTCCAATTTTATTTTTATATTTTGATACAAGGTTTTCTTCAATAAATCTTTGAATTTTATACTCAAAATTATTATGTAAAATAGTTGCTGCATTTCTACCCATATTTTCGAATTCTAAGTCATAATTAACACTATCACCAATTTCTAAATCTGGATCTATCTCTTTTGCTTCATCAAAAGTGATAAAGTTTTCAGGGTTAATCAAATTATTATACTCATCTAATGAGTTTCCAGATAATCTCTCATCATCATTTTCTACTACTTCTAATTTTTGAAATAGTTCAAGTTTTTTATTTACTCTATCGATTTGTGCATCGAAATTTAATGATGGATCTACCATTTTCTCAGCTGTTTTGATTAATGCTTCTTTTAACGCTTGCTCTACGTCCTCAATTTTTAGACCTTTTTCATAAGCAATTGAGTCTAAAATATCAATAATTTTATCCATTAAAACCCTTTATTATTTGACATTGAAATGTATATTCATGATTTTCAATGTTATTGTTAGAGTCATATTATATCTAAAAGTTCTTTTATACAAATTAAAGCCATTTTAAGCTAGAATATATAGCTAATTTAAATGACAAAAAGGTTTAGGTATATGGAATTATTATTTGCAAGAAATGAGTTAAATGAAAAACCAAAAAAAGTGCAATTAGAAAAAATTAAAGAAGAGCTATTAAAAGCTGGTGAAAAAATCTTCTATTTTGATAGAGATAATTCTCATAAAGATATGATGGCATTGGTTGATGCATTAGAAGAAGAAGGGTTTAATGTATATTTTAGAGAAGTAAAATATGGATTAGCTGATGATGAGTATATGTATGAGGTACATGCACTTTTAATTAAGTAGGCAAATATATGGGTAAAGAAGAAACTAAGAAATTATTTATTCAAACACTAGGTTGTCAGATGAATGATACTGACAGCCAACATATAGCAGCAGAGTTAAAAAAGTATAAAGATTATGATAAAACAGACAATATGGAAGATGCTGATTTAATCATAATTAATACATGCTCTGTAAGAGAAAAGCCAGTGCAAAAATTGTTTTCTGAAATAGGGCAATTTAACATAAAGAAAAAAGATGGTGCAAAAATTGGAGTATGTGGCTGTACTGCAAGTCATCTTGGAAAAGATATTATAAAAAGAGCCCCTTATGTAGATTTTGTTGTTGGGGCACGAAATATTTCAAAAATAAAAGACGTAGTTGACGTAAAAGGTGCAGTTGAAATTTCAATTGATAATGATGAGTCAACTTATGAATTTGCACCTGCAAAAACTAATAAATATAGAGCAAGTGTAAATATTTCAATAGGATGTGATAAAAAGTGTACATACTGTATTGTACCAAATACAAGAGGTGAAGAGATTTCAATTCCTCCTGAAATGATTGTAGATCAAGTTAGAAAAGCAGTTGAAGAAGGTGCTGTTGAAGTGATGCTTTTAGGGCAAAATGTAAACTCTTACGGAAGAAGATTTAGTGATAAAAGACCTAAATATTCATTTACAAAATTACTTCAAGATGTTTCAAAAATTGAAGGTTTAGAAAGAATAAGATTTACATCTCCTCATCCACTACATATGGATGATGAATTTATTGAGGAATTTGCAAAAAATCCAAAAATATCAAAATGTATTCATATGCCATTACAAAGTGGTTCTACAGAAATTTTAAGAGCTATGAAAAGAGGATATACAAAAGAATGGTTTTTAAATAGAGCTAAAAAGTTAAGAGATTTAGTTCCAAATTTAAGAATTACTACTGACATTATTGTAGCTTTTCCAGGGGAAACACAAAAAGATTTTGAAGATACTTTGGATGTGGTAAATGAAGTTAAATTTGATCAAATATTTAACTTTAAATATTCTCCAAGACCTGAAACTGAAGCTTTAAAGCTAGAAGATTTAGAAATTGATGATGAAATTGCAAGTGCAAGACTTACAGGTTTAATTGAACTTCATAAAAGATATTTAGAAAAACACATGCCAGATTTAATTGGTAGTACTGTAAATATTTTAGTTGAGAGTTTAAAACCAAATGGAGAAGTATCTGGATATACAGATAATTATTTGCAAGTATTTGCAAAAGGAAGTGATGATGTTATTGGAAAATTTGTAGATGTTAAAATTACAGATGTAACAAGAACAGCATTAAAAGGTGAAATAGTAAAATAATAATGAAAAAAAGAATAAAAACTTTTATTGCAGAAAAATTAATACCTTTTATAATGCAATTAATAGTTAGATTTATTTATTTAACAAATAAAAAAGTTTATCACCATGCAAAAATTGACCCCCAAGAGCCCTTAATTGTGGCTTTTTGGCATGGTGAATTATTAATGCAACCTTTTAATTATCAAAAATTGAGACCAAATTCTTTAGTAAAAGCAATTATTAGTCAACATAAAGATGGCGAGGCAATTACAAGAACTGTTGAATATTTAGGTATAGGATCAATTAGAGGTTCCTCTTCCAAAGGTGGTGCTAAAGCATTAATTAGTACAATAAAAGAGTTAAAAGCAAAAAATGATGTTGCAATTACTCCTGATGGTCCAAGGGGTCCAAGATTTTCAGTTGCAGATGGTATTGTAGCA
The DNA here is from genome assembly GCF_004116495.1 of Arcobacter sp. CECT 8985. GTDB lineage: Bacteria > Campylobacterota > Campylobacteria > Campylobacterales > Arcobacteraceae > Malaciobacter. Next base: position 82,310 of record NZ_PDKC01000003.1, read on the forward strand.
ATTGCAAAAAAAAGTAATTGTAGAATTGCAATTTTTAATTGCAAACCTACAAAATATTGGCAGATGAAATCATGGGATAAGTTTGTTGTACCAAAACCTTTTGGTACATTAGAATTTTTTATTCAAGAGCCACTTGATATAAAAGATTTGGATATGCAAGATGCAAAAGCTTTAATAACTGAAAGAATGTTGATTAATGCTTTAAAGTAGGGAAATTTAATGTTTGGTGATCACTCTTTATATATTAGTGCTATAAAAAATAATAATTCATTAAGACTAGATTATAAAAAATTAGACAATGAACAAATTGTTGAATCAAATCAATCTGTTTTTATTTCAAAAGATGAAATATTACCAAGGGATGCAGTTCATAAAATAAATGCTTCTCAAAATGAAATAAATAGGACTTATATTACTACACTTTTAATGAGTGATGACACAAAATTAGTTAAAAGAAATTTGTCAAAAAGATTAAAAGATTACGCTACTACAAATTTAAATAATGAGTATGATATTGCAATATCAAAAAGTAAATTATTTGAAACAAGACATTATTTTGAAGCAACAGGAATTGATTATATCTATTCTACTTTTCATATTCTAAACTCTTTTATAGAAAAAAATCCATATACAAATTCATTGATAGTACTATTTTTTAATAATAAAGGTTATATTGTAATTTTAAATGCAAAAGGTGAGATTGTTTTTGCTAAAGTTGTAACTTTTACGACATTTGAAAGTGTAAAAAATAGTAAATTTTATGATAATGATGTAATAGGTCAAAAACTATTTGATGAATTACATTTTTTTGAAGTTACTGATACTATAAATACTATTATTAATGAATTTTATGAAACAACAAATGATATTTTTATTGAAGAGATAAGATTTTTATATACTGTAAAACAGTTAAATGAAAAACAAATTGAACAAATTAAAGATGAATTATTAGTAGATGTTTTTTATCATCCAATTTCAATTGATGAAGAATTATTTGAACTAGTAAAAGATAAAAGACAACATAAAAGTTTTATTATTGCTAGAAAGAAAAAAAGTAAAAATAGAACAAAAGTTTTACTTACATTTTTATCAATTGTAATCATAGGATTAGTTGCATATTTAACTATTCCATTTCAAGATTTAATAAGTGAAAACAATAATCAAAAGAATCAAACACAAGAGTATGCTAAAAAAACATTTACTCTTCCAAATCATGTTGAAAAAAATTTAATTGTAGAACAACGAGTAAAAGAGTTATTTAATATTATTCCTTTTGATGTTGTTTTAAAAGAGTTAGAGTTAACAAAAGATACTTCTACAATTAGTGCAGATTTTTTAAGTGATGATATATATATAAAAACAATGCAGCCACAACTACTAAAACTTTATAAAACTTCAAAAATAGATTTTGAAGAAAAAAAAGATGTGGTTTATCATGGAATAATTGAAAATAGTGGTGAAAAAATTATTGAACCATCTATGAAAATATATAAAGAAACATATATTACTGATGAATTTATTCCTATTATTAGAGTGACAGAACAGTTAGAAACATTACTACCAAAAAATGCAAAAGTGAATTTTAAATCAAGTTATAAATCAGATGTGATTACATTTAATTATGCAGTAAGTTTTGTGGTTAAAGATCCAAAAGAGTTTTTCCACTTAATTGATGTATTAAATAATGAATTATATTCAATTCATATCTCATATCCAATAACTTTTACTAATACAGATGCTGGAATACAAATCGATTTTATATTACAATTTCATCAACCAAAGTAGTTTAATTATAAAGTAGGATAAAAAGAGTTTTACTCTTTTATCCTTTAATTTTACCAAACTTTTATTTCGTTATAAATTGAATCTCTTTCAACTGGAGTAAATCCAGAGTTTTTAATATAATCTACAAATTGTTCTACTTGTACACCATGGGCACTTTTGGCACCTGCTGCACTTTGAATCGATTCTTTTTCAATAGTACCATCTAAGTCATTTGCACCAAATTCTTGTGCAACTAATGCTAGTTTTACAGTTGATGTTGCCCAATATGCTTTTATATTAGGAATGTTATCAAGTAAAATTCTTGCAATTGCATATGTTTTTAGGATTTCTTGACCTGTAAGTGCTTCTTTTACTTTTAAGTAGTTATTTTGTGTTTGAAAAACAAGTGGAATAAATGCATTAAACCCACCAGTTTCATCTTGTAATTTTCTTAGTCTTAACATATGATCGATTCTATTTTCTCTTGATTCTATATGTCCAAAAAGCATTGTTGCGTTACTTTTTTTTCCACTTTTATGCCATAATCTATGAATATCAAGCCACTCTTGTGAAGTCACTTTACCTCCACAGATTCTTTTTCTAACTTTTTCATCAAAAATTTCAGCACCTCCACCTGGCATTGAATCAACACCATGTTCTAACATCATTTTTATTATCTCTTCATGGGATAAATTGTATTCAGTTGCTAAAAAATGTATTTCTGCAGCTGTTAATGCTTTTATATGAATTGATGGATAATTTTGTTTTATTTTTTTAAAAATATCTAAGTACCATTGTAATCCAGTATTTGGATTGTGTGCTGATACTATATGAACTTCTTTTATACCATTTTTTGATGAGCTCTCAACTACATCTAATATTTGTTCATGTGTCATTGTATATTGGTGTGGATTTTTTCTACTCGCACTATAAGCACAGAATTGACAAACATCTTTACAAATATTTGTTGGATTTATATGTCTATTAATATTAAAATACGTTTTTTTGCCATGCATGTTCTCTCTTATTTTATTTGCTTGTTCTGCAAGTTCAAATAATTCTAAATCATACAATTTTACTGCATCTTCTAATTCTAATCTTTCATTATTTCTAAGTTTTTCTAATACGCTCATTTTTACTCACTTTTCTTACAATCAAAATCATCATAATATTTTCCTTCTGCATCTTTATGCACAAATCCAATACATTCTTCATTTGTTTGTTTATTATCAAATACTACTTTATATAAAGTACCTCTTTTATTTGTTTTTCTGTTTTCAACATTCATTTTATTAATGACTTGAATACTTCCCGTATTTTTATAACCTAAAGAGTTTAAAATCTCTTTCATTTTCATATCTTTTAAGTATGTAGTTCCTGCATATAATATTGCTACAATAACTATTAAAATAGCTATTATAATCTTAGATTTTTTTGGTATTTTTCTTACTTGGCTTTCATTAGACATTTTTATTTTCCATATTCAGACTCTTCTAATAGTTTAAATTTTTCCTCTTTTTGATCATAAAATTGTATAGTACCATCTTCTAGTTTATAATACCATCCATGAATTTTTAAAGTTCCATTATCAATTCTTCTTTTTACATCTGGATAAGTTAATAGATTTTTTAGTTGAAATGTTACAGAAATTTTTTCTGTAAGTCTGTAAAGACTATTTTTATCATTAGGGTCTTTAATTAAACTAAGAGTTTTTTCTTTTGCCTTAGCCCCAAGTTCTAGCCATTTTTTCACATGAACAACTTTTTGCTCTTCAAGTGGAATATCAATATATAAGCTTTGGCAAGCTCCACAGTGTGAGTGACCACAAACTATAATATGTTTTACATTTAGCACTGATACTGCATATTCAATTGCAGCTGCACTTCCATGATAATCTTCATCACATTTAAAAGGTGGAACAAAATTACCCACATTTCTCAATATGAACATATCTCCTGGATTTATATCAAGCATTATATCTGGTGTTACTCTGCTATCAGAACATCCAATAAAAAGTACTTCAGGTTTTTGACCTTCTTTTACTAACTTTTGAACATTTTCTTTCATATCTGGAAACTTAGTTTCTCTAAATCTTTTGTTACCTTCTATTAATTCTTTCACTTCTACTCACTTAATTTATTTACAATAATTTTGCTATCTTTTTTAGATAAAACTGTGATTTTTTTCATGTTGTCTTCATCTTCTCTTCTTGATTCTTTAGTTTGAACAATATAATCAAGTTTATTACACGATACTAATGTAGTAAAATTTGAAAGTTTAATTATTTCACATTTTTTTGGTTTAATAATGTTCTCATTTGCGTATGACATAAGAGCAAAAATTGCTAATATTAATATTTTTTTCATCTTTTTTCCTTTAGAAATTTACAAACTGATATTAAATCTTTTGTATCAATATCAACTTTTGCAATTAGTCTTATAATTGCACTTTTTACTGTTGGTTGTCTAATTGCCCCAACTAAAAAGCCTTTTTGTTTTAACTCTTCTTGAATTTCAACTACTTTTTTATTATCATTAATTTCAATTGGGATGATTAAACTATTTGAGTTTATATCTAAAATATCTTTTACTATATTTAAATTTTCAGAAATCTTAGATTTTATAAGCTTTTGATTAGCTAATATATATTTTAAAGATTGTAATGCAAGACTAATATCAAATAAAGATGGAGCTGTTGTATAAATAATTGCTTTTGCTCTATTTTGTAAATATTCAATAATATGTGAACTAGCTAAAATATATGCGCCATAACTTCCATATGCTTTTCCTAAAGTTCCCATCTTAATGTGATTTTCTTTTGGTTTTATTTTATAATAATCAAATATACCAAGTAGGTTCTCACCTAAAACTCCACTTGAGTGGGCTTCATCTACAATTAAAAGTGCATTTTTCTCATCTGCAAAATTAAAAAACTCTTTTTTTGCTAAATCTCCTTGCATTGAGTAAACACCTTCAATAGCAATAATATTTCTTTTTGGACCTGAGAACTCTTTATATTTATTTTTTAAATCTTCAATATTATTATGATCAAATAAAATAACTTGGTTTTTTTCAAGAAGTTTAGTAGCTAAAATTCCACTTGCATGATAATCTGAATCAATGAATAATCTATCGCCTTTTCTAACTAATGCTTCAATCATTGAAAGATTTGCTAAAAAGCCAGAACCAACAGTAATTGCAGCTTCAAATTTATTAGCTTTACATAACATTTGTTCAAACTCTTTGTGAATTGAGTTATAACCATTAACTAGTTGTGATGATTTTGGACCAGTGTAGTTTTCTTTTAATACTCTTTTATATGCATCTTCAAAAAGTTGTTTATTTGTTGTAAGTCCTAAGTAGTCATTTGAAGCTAAATCTACAAGAGATTCATCGAAAATTTCCCGTGTTCTAAGTCTGTTTGATTTTTTTATAGAATTTAATTCTTTAGAGTACAAAGCATCTCCTAAAATTTTAATATTATATTTAAATATATATAAATATTTGGTAAATTTTTTGATGCTACTATTATGCTATTTTAGGTAGTTATAATTTCTACGTACTTAATCAGTACTCCTTCACATTAGAAAGTAACTAGAGAAATCTAGTTACTTTCTTTATTACTAATCTTAACTTTACACTCTTTACTTTTATTTGATATAATCAATTATGTTTAATAAAGGAAGAGGTAATGATAAATAAAATTAAAAACTATTTTGGACATGGGAAAGATCATTTTTTTACTGTAATTTTGAAAGGTTTATTTTGGTTGGCACCAATTATTGCAATTACCTTAATTATACTTTGGATTTATAATAATATAAATGCTCTTACAAAAACAATGTTTGAGCTTATTGGAATAAATCCACTTCATCATCCATTTTTATGGACTATTTTTGGAGTACTTATTCTTGCACTTGTTGCTTATATTGTAGGTATATTTGTTGAAACAAGATTAGGAGATTTTATTCAAAAACTCTATTCTAAAATTCCAGGGTATAAAACAATTAAAGAGTTAGTAAATATTTTTAATACTTCAAAATCAGGAGAGAAAAAAGTTTTGGTTGTTTTAATCAAAGGTTTTACAACTGAGGGATTTAATATTGGGCTTATGTACTCTACAAGACAAAGTATTGTTAAAGATCACTATACAGTAACCTTGTCAATGACTCCAATTCCAAATGGTGGATTTATGTTTGAAGTACCAAAAGATAAGATTTTTGTAATACAAGAGGCTACATTTGATAGTAATTTACAATATTTACTTTCAATGGGAGTAAAATCTTTAGCAGACATTTTAAATGTAGAACCAAGGGAACTTGATAAATTTCCTTCATTAGAAGAGTATCTTAAAAAGTAATATTTTCAAGGTGTTCAATATCATCATTTATTACTATAATTGCATCTATACAATAAGCTTCATCCAAATTATTAATTTGTAAATAATAATCAATACTTCTTTTTAATTTGGAAAGTTTAGTTTTTGTAATATTATTTATAGCTGTTTCATAATCATTTGCTGATTTCACTTCTAAAAAATGATAAATATTATTTATTTTTGCAATAATATCTATCTCCCCTAATTTTTTAGCATAAAAGTTTCTTTCTATAATTTTATATTTTTTTGATTCTAAATATAAAACTGCTTTATTTTCTGCTAAATCACCTTTTTGTTTACTCACAATAGCAGCCTTTAAATATCAACCACCACCTACAAATTGTAATAGTTCTAATTTATCTTTATTATTTGGTATAAATCTATCCCAATTTTCTTTTTTTATAATCTCCATATTAACAGCTGCTGCCATAACTTTATCTTCAATTTTTAAAGATTGCATAATTTTTGTTAATGTAAGATTTTCTGCAAACTCTTTTGTTTCACCATTAATAATTAATTGCATTTATCACCCCTTTATTAAAATAGTAAAATTTTAGCTAATTATTCTTTAGTATAACTCAAATAAGATTTGTAAAAAATTGTTTAATTTGGTCTTTCAACCATATATCCTACACCTCTTACATTTATAATAAAATCTTCTTTTAAAACTTTTTTTACTCTATTTACTTCTGCTCTAATTGTAGCAATATCTACATTATCATCTTCATATGCATAAGTTCTAAACATATCATAATTTACTACTAAGCTTCTATTTTTAGCTAATAGCGAGATAATTAGAAGTTGTCTTTTTGGTAAAATATGTGGTTCATTATTGAAATAAAGTGTTGTTGTTTCTAAATCAAAACTATAATTTCTTGATAATCTTTTATGTTGAAGTGGAACAACTTTATTTTGTAAAAGTCTATTGATTCTTAGATGTAACTCTTTTAGATGAAATGGTTTTTTTAAATAATCATAGCAACCCATATCAAAAGCTTTTGATATATCTTCAATATCTATTAATGCAGAGATGAATATTGTAGGTATTACTTTTTTATTTTTATTTAATTCCTCAAGAATAGCTAAACCATTTACTTTTGGTACATTTATATCTAAAATCAGTAAATCAAATTTATTATCTTCTAATATATCTAAGCATGTTTTCCCATCTCTTGTTGATATTATTGCATGGTTAACTGATTCTAAATATTGTTTGATGGCATTATTTAACATAATATCATCTTCAAGAAGTAGTATTTTCACTTGCACCTCCTTTAAAAGTGTATGTAAAGCAAGTTGAATCTTCATTTGAGATCACTTTTATTTCGACATTTTCTTCTTGACAAACTCTTTTTACTAAGTTTAATCCAAGTCCAAACCCTTCTTGAGTTTTCTCTTCTCTATAATACTCTTCAAAAATCTTTTTAGGGTCTTGAATAATTGAAGAATGACTTGATATATTAAAAATATAATCTGAGTTTGTTTTTTTTAAATCGATATAAATATCTTCTTTTTCTCTAGTATATTTAATAGCATTTGTTAAATTATTATCTATTATTCTTTGTAGTTTTGTTTCATTAAAAAATATAGGCATATTAGTACAATTTGATGTAAAAATAAAGTTTGATTGTGCTTGTGAGGCAACTTGTGAAAAAAAATCAACTCTACTTCTTATATAATCAACTAAATCTATTTTTATTTTGTTATAAAATAGCTGATCTTTTTTTATTAAAAAACTTAAATCATCATATATAGAATATATATTTTTCATAGCAACTTCAATATTTGAAATATAACTATTTTTCCCATATTTCATCTCATATAATTCAATATTACTCATAATAACAGATAGGGGAGTATTTGTTTCATGAACAACATATCTTAAAAATTGTTTTTGTGAAGCAAGTAATCTATTTGAATATTTCTTTTGAGTATTTAATTTTAGTGTTTGTAAATCATGATCAATAGCAGATTGTTCAATTAAATGTGTTAAAGCTTTTATTGTTCGTGCATAATCACTATTTGTACTTTTTTTTGCATCTTCTAAATATATATGTTTAGGTGTTTGTTCATATTCACTTAAAGCAATAATAGTTAAAGATTGATTTAGTAATTCATTGTGCCCTTGATTATGAAAAAATTCTGCATATGTAAAAAATCCACTAGTTGGTGCTATATTATTAAAAGGTTCAATCTCTGCATTAATCAAATTTTGCATATATCTTCTTCTTGCCATACATGAATAAAGAAAGAAACTTTCAGGTTTTAATTTATCAAGTGCTTTTTTTATCTGCTTAACTGGATCTTGCATTATTGTTTCAGCATTACCAAATCCTATTTTTACAATATCACCTTTTTTAAAGTTACCTGTAAAACTAAGTGTTCCATCATTATGCTTTTTTATAACTGCTCTTGCTGTTTTTAAAGATTTATTTTTTATGATTAATGGGAATTCAATTCCTGTTGAAGGCAACTCTTTAGCTACTTCTTCTCCTAAATATTTAGCATAAAATTTACTTGGGTTCATTTTTGAAATACTAAAAACTCTATTATCTTTTACTTCATCAATAGTATGCTCAATTCCAATTGGTACCCAGTTAAACCTATAATCATTAAATACTTTTAAAATATCAGATTCAAGTGATACTGCAACTGCACCATATTTAAAAATTTTATTTTGGCAAGATATATAGGTTTGTTTAAATTTACCATTATCTGCTGCCATTCCTCCACATATAATTGTATTTTTATTTACAAAATCAATTCCTTTTAAAAAATCCTCTCCATTTGTTTTTATCCCATCAGTGAAAACAATTAGAAGTTTAGTTTTTTGTTTGATTAAATTTTGTGCAATTATTTTTCCATTTTCAAAGGAATTTTCATTTTCAATATATGTTGAATTTATTGTAGTATTTTTAAAAATACTAATTGATATAACTGTATTTAATGTAGTTACACTCTCTTCATATATTTCACCATCTGTTGTTGTTCCAATACAAATGGATTGAGGTAGTTCTTGTATTAATATATTTGAAATAAAAGATAGTTTATCTTTTGATTCTCCACAAAATATTTGAATTAGAATATTTTTTTCATTTTTAAATAGGTTAAAGTCAATAATTTTATTAATATCTTGATTATCAATACTATAATTGTATGTTTTCATAGCAAGATTTTAGCATAAAAAAGACAAAAGTAGTAAAAAAAAATAAATATTTGTATATAAAATACCCAAAAAATAGGCTTTTAAACTCCGCTATTTTCATGCTATTTTATTGCTAAATTCACGCTATTTTTCTCTTGTAGAATTCTTAGTATAAATTAAAATAAAAAAGGATATTAAAATGATACATTCAAGACCTACATTTAAGAAACAATATGAAAATTTTATCGGGGGAGAATGGGTAGCCCCAAAAAGTGGTGAATATTTTGAAAACCTTTCACCTGTTGATGGTGAACTTTTAACAAGAATTCCAAGATCAAATGAAGAAGATGTAAATCTTGCAGTTGCAGCAGCAAAAAAAGCATTTGAATCTTATAAACATACTTCTGTTATTGAAAAAAGTACAATGTTAAATAAAGTTGCAGATGCAATTGAAGCAAATTTAGAAGCACTTGCAGTTGCTGAGACTTTAGATAATGGTAAAACTGTAAGAGAAACATTGAATGCAGATTTACCGTTGGTTGTTGATCACTTTAGATATTTTGCTTCAGTAATTAGAGGTGAAGCAGGAACAGTTGCTGATTTAGATGAAAATACAGTATCTCAAGAAATAAAAGAACCATATGGGGTGGTTGCTCAAATTATTCCTTGGAATTTCCCATTATTAATGGCAGCTTGGAAATTAGCTCCTGCATTGGCAGCTGGAAATTGTATTGTATTAAAACCAGCAAGTGCTACTCCAATGTCAATTTTACTTTTAATGGAAGCAATTCAAGATGTATTACCAAAAGGTGCAATTAATATTATTAATGGTGCAGGTGGGAAAATTGGTAAAGCATTATCAACTCATCCAGATGTTAAAAAAGTTGCGTTTACTGGTGAAACTACAACTGGTCAATTAATTATGCAATATGCAACTGAAAATATTATTCCATCTACTTTAGAATTAGGTGGTAAATCTCCTAATATCTTCTTTGAATCAATTATGGATGAAGATGATGATTTCTTTGATAAAGCAATTGAAGGTTTAGTTTTATTTGCATTTAATAGTGGTGAGGTTTGTACTTGTCCTTCTAGAGCACTTATTCAAGAATCAATTTATGAACCATTCATGAAAAGAGTATTAGAAAGAGTAGAAAAAATTACTCAAGATAATCCACTTGATGAAACAAATATGATGGGTGCACAAGCTTCAGTTAATCAAAAAGAGAAAATTTTAGAATATATTAAAATTGGTAAAGAAGAGGGTGCTGAGTGTTTAATTGGTGGTGAACAATATGAAAGTAAAGCATTCCCTAAAGGAAACTATATTAAACCAACAATCTTTAAAGGAAATAATAAAATGAGAATTTTCCAAGAAGAGATTTTTGGACCTGTTCTTGCTGTTACTACATTTAAAGATGAAGCAGAAGCTATTGAAATTGCCAATGATACAGTTTATGGTTTAGGTTCTGGAGTTTGGTCAAGAGATGCTCATCAATTACATAAAGTAAGTAGAGCAATTGAAGCTGGTAGAGTTTGGGTAAATTGTTACCATATTTATCCTTCTCATGCATCATTTGGTGGATATAAAAAATCTGGTATTGGTAGAGAAACTCATATGATGATGTTAAATGCATATAGACAAAATAAAAATATTTTAACTTCATATGACAAAAAAGCTTTAGGATTCTTTTAATAGATAATCATATTAGGCAAAAAGAGTATCTTTTTGCCTAAGTTAAAAAGGATATGCTATGGATATAAATAGAGTAAAAGTAACACCCAAAGCAAAAGAAGTTGTAGAAATGCTAAAACAAAAGCATGGTGAACTTGTATTTAATCAAAGTGGTGGATGTTGTGATGGAACAGCACCTATGTGTTATGAAAAAGGCGATTTTTATGTACCTAGTAGAAATGTAAAATTAGGTGAAATTTGTGGATGTGAATTTTTTATAGACAAAGATCAATTTGAGTATTTTAGACATTCTCAAATTATAATTGATGTAAAAGAGGAAAAATCTGCATTTGGAAACTCTTTTTCTTTAGAAATAGATTATGGTTATCAGTTTTTAACAAAATCAAGAATTTTTACTGATGAAGAATACAAAGAAATAGAAAAACTTGAATCTTAAAATACTACTTTTTAACAAGTAGTATCTTAAATCTATCTCCCATTCCTGTTGGTTCTAACAACATTTTTATTTTTTGCGTCTCTTTTAAATAAGTAGTTTCATCACTATTATTTCTTAAAATTTCAAGTAAATCAATAATTCCAAAATTAATAAGTGCATTGGCTTGTGTATTAAAAGTAACTTCACAATTATTTTGTTTAAATAAATCTATTAAATAGTTAAAGTGAACATCATATGTAATATCACTATTTTTATATAATTTTTCAAGATTTAAATTCTTTTCAAAAATTGGAGTTGTTTCATGATCTTTATATATTCTACATGAAAAATCATTTCTTGGATCTTTATCCCCGTAATCAAAAGTTAAAAAGTAAAAATTATCAATATTTCTTGTAAGAGTTTTTATAAAATCATTATATTCAAGACAAATTTCACCTTTTGTTATTTTGTACTTTTCACAATGTTCTTTTATATTTTCATTTTCAATTTTATCAAAAAAAATAGAGTTTTTTTCAACATAAGCTTGTAAAAGTTCATCATCTTTTTTATAGATTAAATCACATGCAAAAGCATCAAATATTTCATTTGCTAAAATAAAAGCATTTGAAGATTTTACTTCTTTAATATCATTATAATGAGTTAATTTTATCGCATCACCAAATGATTCATATAAGTAATCTTTTTGTTTTTTTTGTAGATTTCCAAATCGCTCAACTATTGCAAAATTTAGAGTATTTAAAAGCTCAGGTTTTAAAGTATAAATAAATTGAATAATATCTGCAAGTAAATATCCATGATGAGCACCAATTTCGATTATAGTAGAATTCTTTGGTAACTCTTTTTTATCTATTAGTTTTACAATCTTACTTGCTATTGCTCCACCAAAAAATTTACTTACTGAAACAGAAGTGAAAAAATCACCCTGCTTACCTATTTGTTTATAATTTGAATAATATCCATCTTTATCGTATAACCAAGATGACATATATTTTGAAAAAGTTATTTTTGTATTCATACAATAATTTTATCTAAAAGTTGTTAAATTACTATTTTTTACAAGCATCAATTATATCTTGTTGATTTGGATATAAATAAATTTCAACTCTTCTGTTTATTGCCATATCTTTTTTTGTTTTATTTGCAACTATTGGTTTATTATATGAGCAACCTTTTGAATAAATAAGATTTTCTATTCCACTGTTATAAATTCTATGTCCCACATTTTTTGCTCTTTGTTCTGATAGCTTTTGATTGTATTCATAACTACCTCTACTATCTGTGAATCCTACAACTTGTACAATTGTATTGGGATATTTTCTTAAAACTTTTGTTATTTTGTCTAATTTTAAAGAAGCCTCTTGCGTAGGAATAGATGAGTTAGTTTTAAACATCATTTTATCTCTTAGCATTATTTTTACGTATTTATCTGTATTTGATATTACTAAATCATTATCTGGATTTGATAAAGCCTCTTTTTTATTATCTACTTTTGTATCTAACTCTTTTGCAATCTGTTTTGCTTGAGTATCTACAGAATAACCAATTGCACTACCAATTCCAGCACCTAAAACAGCACCTACTGCTGCATTTTGTTTTTTATGTTTGCCATTTGCTAATAGTCCAATTAAAACACCTAAAAAAGCACCCATTACTGCACCTTGTTTGGTACTTGCATATTCATCTTTTTTATTTGTTGATAAATCTTCATTTTTTTGTGCACATCCTGAAAAAAGAAGTGAACTTGTTAATAGTATTGTTGATATTAGTTTTATTTTTCTTGTTTTCATTATTCTTTCCTTCTTGAAAAAATTATATCATTTATATATGAATAAATAGTAAATGTAACTATTTTGTAGATGAATTTAGATATAATATCGAAGATTAATAAATATTAAAAGGAGAAGCCCATGACAAAAAGAACAAAAATTTTAGCAACTGTAGGGCCAGCTAGTGATAGTATTGAGATGATTGAAGGGCTTATAAAAGCTGGTGCAAACATGTTTAGATTAAATTTTTCTCATGGTGACCATGAATATCATTTACAAACATTAAAAAATATTAGAACTGCTATGAAAAATCTAGATACTACAGTTGGAATTTTGCAAGACATTTCTGGACCAAAAGTTAGAATTGGTGATATTAAAGAACCTTTTGAACTTCATAGAGGGGATGTTATTACTTTTTTAAAAGAACAAATTTTAGGATATAAAGAAAGCAATAAAAGTTATGTAGTATCAATAAATTATCCTGAACTTTTAGACAAAGTAAAAGAGGGTGAATATATCTATTTATATGATGGAACAATTAGAGCAAAAGTTATTGAAACTGGAATTGAAATTAAAGCAAAAGTTGAAAACCATGGAATATTAAACTCTAGAAAAGGAGTTAATTTCCCAAATACAATAATTGATATCGATGTAATTACAAAAAAAGATGAAAAAGATATAAAATGGGGAGTAGAGAATAAAGTTGATTATTTCGCTATTTCTTTTGTCCAAAATAGAAAAGATATGCAACATGCAAGAAAACTTTTAGGAGATTATAAAGGTAAATTAATTGCAAAAATTGAGAAATTTGATGCAGTTGAAAATATTGATGATATTCTAGAAGAGAGTGATGGATTAATGGTTGCAAGGGGTGATTTAGGTATTGAAGTTCCTTATTATGAAGTACCAACAATTCAAAAAAGATTGATTAAAAAAGCAAATATGGCTTGTAAACCAGTTATTACAGCAACTCAAATGCTTTTATCAATGACTCAAAATGAAAGAGCTACAAGAGCAGAAATTTCAGATGTTGCAAATGCAGTTTTAGATGGAACTGATGTTGTAATGTTAAGTGAAGAGAGTGCAGTTGGTGAAGATCCTATAAATGTAGTTGATACAATGAGTAATATTATTCATAAAACTGAAGAGATTTATCAATTTGCAAAACATGATAAATTTGAGTATCTTGATCAATTTGATGTTATTCAATCAACAGTTACAAAACTAGCTGATGATATAAATGCAAAAGGTATTCTAGCTTTAACAAGTTCTGGACAATCTGCTATTAGAATGTCAAGATATAGACCACATACAAAACTTTTTACTTTTACTCATAAGAAAAAAGTGTTAAATTCTTTGACTGCTGTTTGGGGAATTTATCCAATAGGAACAATAAAAGAGTCTCAAACAACTAAAATGTTTCAAAAGATGTTAAAAGCATTAGAAGCAAGAGATTTACTAGATAAAGAAGGACCATATGTTGCAACTGTTGGTTATCCAGTAGGAATACCAGGAAGTACAAATACAATTAAAATCTTAACAAAAAGTGAAATAGATTATTATTTAAATCTACCAGCAAATAAGAAGAATTAATCTTCTTATTTGTTTTCTTTACATATTTATCAAACTATTTAAAATTTCAAAAGTTATATTTTATTAAGATATTATAACTATACTATAAAATTTTACAATTCTACTGTAAATATAATAAAACTTTAAATCCATTTTTACTATTATATGAAAAAATAATTGGAAAAATTATGGGAAATGAATATAAGGTAATAGAATCAGGATTTATAAAATGTGCGTGTGGAGGTAAAGTAACTTTAACTTCTAGTGCAAAAGTAGAACGAATAGCAGGAAAAAAACCTTTATACTTAAAAGATATAATAGGTGCACCAGTAGATTGTCCAAGAAGTAAAAACCCGTGTACAAAAGTAGCTTCAATATCAACAGCTGGAACAGAAACAAATGTAAAATCAACTTCAAATCATTTTTTATTAAGAACAGATGGATTTAAAACAGATAAAGGAAGAGCTGTAATTTTAGTAGATCCAGGACAATATACTTCTAAGATTTCTGCTCCTCCTTCTCTCTTTCCTGAAGATATTATTTCTGAAGAACCTACGCAAGAAGCAATTAAAGAAGCAGAAGAAAAAAAAGAAAAAGAAAAATACAAATTATATTTGATAAGAAAAACAAAAGATAATAAAAATATAGATATATATAAACCTTTAAGAGCTACAAGAGTTTTTCTAAAAACAAAAAATTTTTTCTCAGTAGATAAAGATATAAATCCAAGAATAAAAGATAGGATATATTCGCAGTTAGCCTCATATATATATGTAAAAACAAAAAAGTCTATTGATGAATATAAAATTGTATCAAGAGGAACTCTTTGTTCTGAAAATTTAAATGAAATATTTTATAAAGATGAACAAAATATTCTTAAAAAATATATAGCTTTAGAAGATGATGATGAAGTAGAAATTATTTATTCAAATATAAAACTTAGAAAAGTACAATCAAAAAGAGCTAATGATTTTAAAAAATTTAAAGCGATTAAGTTAAATCCTAAAACCCTTGACTCTACAAAAGAAAAAGCCTTTTATATCAAAGATGTATAAAGTTTAGCATTAAGTGAAATTACAAAGCAAGATATAAAAACACAAAAGAGATTTGATCCTTTATCTAAACATGAAAAAGAAAAGAATATTAAATTATATCCATTAAACATAATTACAGTTATTGAAGATGAGTTAGGAGTTTTGGAAGATTTAAAAGAATATTATGAATTCTCTTTTAAAAAAAATTTTGTTGATAATGAAAGTATAATAGATGATATTAGAGATAAAAATGCTTATGTTTATACTGTTTCAAATCAATTGAACTATTTTTATGTTCCAAAAGATAGAAAAGAAAAATATGACAAAAATATAAAAAAACTAAGAAATCAATATGAGTTTTTAGCAAGAGAAATAATGTCTGGTAAGCTATCAGATATTATATTTGAAGATGGAACTTTAGATTTGGCAAATATTGTTGTTCCAAATTTTGATATTGCATCTAGATATTTTAAGCAAATAGAGTTTTTAAGTAAATCATTTTTTAATTTTAGTTTACTTACTAATCACCTTGGAAATTTAGTATTTAAAAAAGGCAGTTTGATTTATCAGTATTCTCCAAGACTTAGCAGTACAGATGTAGAGTATAATAATAGTGAAATTGAAAAGATTAAACTAAAAAGGGGTTTACCTGTTCATGGATATTTAAAGTTTTCAAATTATCATAATGAATATAAAATATATAGAGAAAATTCAAATAAGTTACTTGCATTAATCGTTTTTTCTGTTTTATTTTCTGGGGATTATGATGATGAAATAAGAGCTCAAAAATATATAGAAGATATGAAACTTGAGTTTTACAATCTTCTTATAAATTTAAGAGCATTACCTGCAATAAGTGATGATGATATTGAAGATATAAATTATAAGATGAAAGATCAAACTTTATATAAAGAGATATTTGAAGGAAGTACAAAAAAAAGTGGCTTTATTTTTACAAAAGAGAGTAAAGATAAAAATACACTTTTATCACAATTTGATAATCTAGAATATATACATAAAAAAGTATCATTTTCATATAAAGAAGCTAAAAAAATAAAAATTCAAACAGCTTTGGAATTTGAAGACTTATATAAAAGTAAAGATTTATCATCCTTTAAAAGTGATGACTTTTTATTATCTCCTGATAAATTACTAAAACTTATCGTAAAGCAACAAGAAAATCCAAAGATTAAAGAGCTTTTAGGTTTATACTCAGGTATAAATGAGTTTGACAATGCAGATGAAGAAATAGTATATCATTATAATATGTTAAATTTATCATATGATTTAACAAAAATAATAGCTTTTATGGATGAAGAGTTAAATATCTCTTCTATTTTTAATACATCCTCAAAACATATTCTAACATTTATAAAAGAGCTTGCAAAATCAAGAGAAAATATCAAAGATATGAATAAATGGGCTGAATATAGAGAAAACAAAAAACTATTTTTTGAAACTTATTCTATGGTAACAAACTCAGTAGTAACTCACTCTTGCATACAAAATGGACAAAATGATGCAGATAAAAAGTTCAAAGAGAGACAAAAAAATGTTTTAGAGTTTTTAAATACAATCTCAAAACTACAAGGATTACAAACAAAAATTGATTTTGAATTCTCCCAAGAAAAAAAGAAAAATCCAAATCAAAGCTATAAATCACTTATCTCAACAAACTTTGATATGGCTCAAAAATCACAAGATACTGCACAAGCTCTTTACTTAACACTAAGTGCAATAAATGGTTTCACAAAAAGATTAAATGAGATGAATTCAGTCTTAGAAGATATAAAAGCTTTAAAAGAAGAAAACAAAGCTTTAAGTGATGAAATAAAAAAGATGAAACTAGATAGTAGTACAAGACGAACTATTAAAAAGAGAAGACAAAAAGAGATTATTAAGCTGATAGAAGAGAAAGAATCTAAGATTAGTAAACTTGGTGGAAAGATATCTAATGTAAGACTTAGAGGTAAAAATCAAATTATTTATACTTTTGATTCATATACTTTCAAAAAAAACCTAGCCTCAACTAAAGCCCTCTCAAATGTAGTAGCCCTTATGGGAATAGTAAACTATTATAACTCTTATGACAAATTAAAACTGTCAAATCTAACTGCTTTTGCATCAGATGTATCAACCTTATCTGTCTTAGCTTTAGAAGGATTAGAAAAAGCAAGAAACAATGCAAAACTAGCCACAACTTTGATATCACAAGCAGCAAACAAAGCAAAACTAAATATTGGTATATTTGCATATAGATTAGATATCTTTATAACAATAATAACTGGTGTAAATAGATTTGTAGAACTTGATGATGAAGATATAGATGGAAAAGTAATAACAACAGTAACAACAACACTACAAGTAATCTTTCTTTTAAGAGCAACTTGGGTTGGCTTTGTATTGGCTGGTTTGACAGAATTAGCATATCAGTTAATCCTAAATTTAACACACATAATAAATAGCCCAATAGAAAACTATATAAATAAATCACTACTTTACAAAACAAAAACAGATGAAGGTTTAAAATTTAGGACAACAATTTTGCATAAAACACTTAAAGACTCTGATTTAAACATACCACAATTTGATACCTTTAAAGATATCCAAAACTTTATAGGAGATAATTATGATAAAAATAAAAGAATACTCGACTCAGCTTTATTAAATGAAATATCAGTACTTAAAAAAACACTTTTTGGATTGGATTTAGAGTTGTTTAGTTCTAGGTTTTTTATAGATAACAAATCAGGATTGTATAAAGCAACAAGAGTTAAAATACCTAAGCAAATATTTGATGATAGTAAGTTTAAACTAATTATAAAAACTGATAGAAATGAATATAAAGTAATGCAGAAACCTGAAGCAACAATTTATGAAGACTTCTATACTTATGATTTATCAAATAATGATATAGTTCATACTTCAAAAATAAAAGAGTTAAATCATAAAAAATATTCAATCATAGTTTTAACAGAAAATATATCATTAAAATATAATTACACATATTTTTTAAAAGAAATAGTTTATGTATCAGTATTAAACTTTGAAGAAGCCTTTATAGACCAAGAAGACGAAAAATTTATAGGAACAATAACAAATGACTAAACTAATAAAAATACTAGCAATACTCTCACTTTTAATCTTTGTCACTGGATGTGAAGAAAAACCTATAGGAAAAATCACTAAAGATACCTATAATTTAAAATCAGAAATGGACCCAAGACTTAAAGCTTATCCTGAGGCTGTTGAGTGGTATGAGAATTCGGATATGGATAAAGTTTCTGCTTTTAACTTAGGAGTCCTTTATCATACAAAAATCAAAGATTATGAAGAAGCAAAAAATTGGTATTTAATTGCATATAAGATGGGATATAAAAAAGCTGCAAATAACTTAGGAATTGTCTTTGAATATTTAGCTAACTATAATGAAGCAGTTAAATGGTATCTTAAATCTAATAGTGTAGACTCTCTAAGTAACTTGGGACTACTTTATATACAAAAATTAAAAAATTATTCAAATGCTATAAAATATTATAAATTAGCGATACAGAGAGAGAGCATAGAAGCAACTAAAAGTATAGCAACTTTATATAATGAATTAGGTGATAATATAAAGGCTTCTGCTTATTTATTAACTCTTATAGAGTATCCAAATTACACAAAAGAAGAAGTACTAAATTATCTAAGAAATGATTTAAAAATAGATAATGAAACAATAAAAAAAGGCTACGAACTACAACTAACAATGCCAGGACTTCCAAGAAGATATAAAGGTGGGATTTAATAATGTATTGTCCTTATTGCAATGAAAACTTACTTTCCTCATCTTCTGAGAAATTATCGAATAGAGAAGTAGAAGTCTTTGAATGTAAAAGGTGTAACAAAAAATCATATATAGTAAAGCTAAAAGCATATGAAGAAAACCCAATAGGATATACATTAGCAAGTGGTTTATTTATCGGAAGTTTTTATGTTTCTTTTCCTTTAAATATAATGATGCTAATAGTTGCTATTATAATAGCTATTTATCTAATGATGAATAAAGATACTATTGTATATAAACCACAGAAAGAATTATATGATGAAGAGGAAAATAGTTCGTCTTCTATTTTTTTTGTACTTATATTTATAGCTGTAGTTGTATTTATTTTTAATAATGGATCAGAAGATAAACCAATAGGCAAAAAAGTTGTATTTAAATCAACTAAAGATATGGATATTAGACTGAAAGGATATAGAGAAGCTGTTGAGTGGTATAAGGAGTCTTCAGTATTTTCAGAATCTGCATTTAACTTAGGTAATTTTTATATAAATAAATATAAAGATTATATAAAAGCAATTAAATACTATAAAGAAGCTTACAAAATTGATTCTTTAGAAAAGGCTGCTTTTAAAATAGCATTAGCTTATGAGGATTTAGAAAATTATGAAGAAGCTATAGAATGGTATTTTAAACTAATGAAAAGTGATGGATTAATCAGGAGTGATGCATTAATGAACATTGCCTTATTATATAAAAGTAAATTAAAAGACTACACTAATGCAATTAAATATTATGAAATAGCAATAAAAGAATATATTTATGGTGCAAGAAGAGGCATAGCTTGGTTGTATCATGAAAACTTAAAAGATGATATAAAAGCAAGTGCATATATGATAAATAGATTAACTATTACAAAAGATAAAGAAAAAGATAAAGAAGAGTTAAATGATTTAATTAATTTTTTTAAAAATAGATGGAACATATCAGATGAAACAATAAAAAAAGGCTACGAACTACAACTAACAATGCCAGGACTTCCAAGAAGATATAAAGGTGGGATTTAACCTTTATAATAAGATTTTAAATTATTTTTTACTATTATATGCAAAAAAAATAATTAGGAAAATTATGAATAAGTCTAATTTTGAATATATAAAAAGAGATTGTGAATCCAAACTATTATATATAGTTAGGATTTAATAATGCACTGTCCTCATTGTAAAGAAGAAGGTCTGTCTTTTTTTGATGTTAATGCTTTTAATAACAAAGAAAAAATATTAACTTGCAGAAAATGTAATAAACAATCTTATTTCCCAAATTTAAAATTTAATGAAGAAAATCCTATTATGTTTATTATTGTCTCGGGTTTGTTTATATTAAGTTATTTTTTAGCTCCTCCATTAAAAATAATAGTACTTATAATAATAGTATTTATTACTTTTAATATGTTGTTTATGAGAAAAATTTATGCTTTTAACACTCAAGAAGAATTAGAACTTCTAAAAAAATCTTTTTTACCCCAAGAAGATATTATTGATGAAAGATTAAATGATTATCCTGAAGCATTACAATATTATAAAAATAATGATGCTTTTAACCTAGCAATATTTTATGAAGAAATATTGAAAGATTATGAAAAAGCAATTTCTTGGTATGAAAAAGCTTATATACAAGGAAATGAAAATTCACTAAATATTATAGGACTTATCTATAAAAATAAATTAAATGATAATGATAAAGCAAAAGAGTTTTTTATAGAATCACTAAAAATAGGAAATCTTGATTCTATGCAGAATTTAGCACTTCTTTATCATAAAACTTTAAATGATAATGTGAGAGCAAGTGCTTATTATATAGCATTAATTGATATAAAATATTCAAAAGATGAAGTTTTAAAAATCTTAAAAGAAGATTTTGAAATTGATGATGAAACAATAAAAAAAGGCTATGAACTACAACTAACAATGCCAAGGCTTCCTAGAAGATATAAAGGAAAACTTAATTTTAAAAAAAATATAAGTGAAGATAATAATTTAGAAAAAAAAGATAAAAAAATTATTAAAGACAAATCTAATAAATATAAATTAAATAGAAAAAAAATAATACCTTTCTTACTACTTCTAGTAATAGTAGTATTAAGTTTTATCTTATATATATATCCTTATGGATATGATGAAGAGTTAGAAAATTACCCACATGCAAAATTGTTATATGAAAATAGAGATGATGCTAATTCAACTTTTGAATTAGCATTATTTTATCTTAACCATGGCAAAAAAGAAAAAGCTATATATTGGTTCAAAAAATCAGTAGATCAAGAAAATCCAATGGCTGCAATAAGATTAGCATATACTGAAGTAAATAAAAAAGAGTATTGGTTTAAAGAAGCTTATAAGCTAGGTTTTAATCCATTTAGTTTATATAAACTAGATAAAGAAAACTCTTATAAATGGCTTAATATTGCATATGAAAATGGCGATTGTGAAGCTGCAAAAATTAAACTAGAAAAATATAAAAAATTTTATATATCTAGTGTTAAAAATAACTTTGATTCTATTTCTCTAGCTTATACAGAAAAAGAATTTGGAGATAATATTAATTCTTATATAAGATTTTATTATTCTGGATGTAAAGAACTTGCTACTGATATTGGCAAATTATATTTAATAAACCAAACTAGCTATTTAAGAAGCATTCCCGAAAGAGGTGTAAGCAATATGGCTTACTTAAATAACATACAAAAAAGTATTGATAGTTCAATAAAAGAGAATATCAAAGAGGCTAAAAAATGGTTTAGAAAAGGAGTTGAGAACGGAGACCTAGCATCAAAAAAAATACTAGGTATTTTAAATAAAGATAAGACACTAAAAAAAACTACAAATATCAATAATGTAAATACTATAAAAAAAGTTGAAAAACCTATTTCAAATAATAATTCTAATGTAGATTATTATGGGATTACAGATAAAGACGTAACTGATTATTATAATAAAATAAGAGGGAATAATCCTTATTTAGATAAGTCTTCAGATCTTTATGATTCAACACAAGATCCAAAATCCAGATTTTATAATAATAAATTTGTAAAAAAATATATTTACTTTAAAAGAAAATATAAAAATAATCCAAAAGAAAAAGTTGATGAAATTGGTTATTCTGAGCTTATGAATGCAATTGATGATAAAAAATATATTAGAGTAAAAGTCCTTTTGGAAAATGGAGCAAATATTAATCATTATTCTCCAGATGGAAGAACACCATTAATTAGAGCTATATTTAGTAAAGATTTAAAAATATTTAATTTACTACTAAAGTACAAACCTGAATTAAATTTAGTAACAAGTAATATTATGAAAGAACCTATTTTTGTTGCACTTGGCTTTGGTCAATATAGTATGGTAGAAAAATTAATTGATGCAGGAGCAGATATTAATGTTACTGATGAGTTTAATAATTCATTATTACATTTATGTGTTAATCGTTATTCCCAGACATCAAAAAGTATCTTTTTAGATATTGCTAGAAAATTAATAAATAAGAAAATTGATCTTACTATTAAAAATGATAATGGCTATACAGCTTTAGAAGTTGCTAAATTAAGTAAGAATGAATCATTTATCAAAATATTAGATATATAATAAATCAAAAGGAGTATAGACATTATGAGTTTATTTTTTTATACTATTATATTTATAATAGGGCTGATACTATATAGAAGTTACACTAATATAATATCAAATAAGAATTTTTTAGATGCAGCATATGCAAATGTTGATGTGCAATTAAAAAAGAGGTATGACTTAATTCCAAATATTTTAACAATTGCAAAAAAATATATGGAATATGAGAAAAATGTATTACTTGATATTACAAATATACGTACAAAGCTTGAGAAAAACTATAAAGAAAGTGACGATAACAAAAATATAAAAGAGAGATTTAAATTAGAAGATCAATTAGATTTAAAGATGAAAGAATTAAATATTTCTTTGGAGAATTATCCTGACTTATATTCTCATAAATTGTTAATAGAAGCTCAACAATCTTATAGTGAAGTAGAAAGAAATATATCTGCGGCAAGAAGAAACTATAATCAGTCTATTGCATATTTAAAAAATAGTATTGAAATATATCCTGGAAAATTCATAAATGATGCTTTTTTAAAAGTAAAATCAAAACCAATGTTTGAGATAAAAGATGAAGAAAAGAAAGAGATAAAAGCAGAAGACTATTTATGATAAAATTTGATGATGAAGTGGTGATATTAGAAAAGTTAAGAAAAAAGCTAAAAATAAATCAAATAATTGATAAGTTTGTAGGATTTTTATTTTCAATATCATTTTTCATGATAATTATTAGTTACTTAGCAAATAATGTAGGAATTGGACTTCTAGGCGTATTACTTTTAGGTATATCTTTTATAATATTATTTAATAGTAAAACATATAAGCTTTATAGTGAATATCGTAAGCTATTAGTAAAACCCTTTTTAGTAAAAAAATTTAATGGCTTTTTTAGAGATAATAAAGATGAAGAATATAAAGAATTATTTTCTCAATTAGTTGATTTTGATTTTGATAAAGAAAAAGAATTTTCATATTATTCAAATAATATCTTTGATCTTAAATATAAAGGTTTTAGTTCTTTATTAGCTTATTCACATTTAACAATAGGTAAAGATAAATATAAAAGTACATTATTTGATGGAACTCTTTTTATTATGAGATTGCCTTTTTCTATAGATGATCTTATTATTATAAGAAAAGCAAAATATTTTGAGAATTCAATTAATTTTAGTAATAAAGATTTTATGAATAATTTTTATGTAAATGGAAGTGATGCAACTACTATAAACTTTATCCTAAGCCCAATAGTTATGGATAATTTAGTTAAATTAATAAATAAAAATATGAATAAAGAATTTGAAATTAATATATTTTCTAATAAATTAATTATACATTTTAAAAACTATAATATTTTTTCTATAAAAAAGGATTTATTTGAAACAGAAATTAATTCTCAAAATATTAATGAAAACTTAAAAGATATAGAAGAAAGAATATTTTTTATTTTTAAGTTAATTGATTGTTTTGAATTTACGTTATCATCTATAAAAAAGAGTTCTTATAATGAAACTTTAAAAATTGAAAAAAACAATATTTCTAATTTATTATTAAAAGAAAAAGATAAACAAATAGATGTTGATTTGAATGAAACAAAAAATAAAGAAAATACATCTTTAAATAAAATAAGTAAACTATCACAAGAAGATAAATTAAGCTTTAATATAAGTACAAATGTACCATCAAGAGATTCATATTTTAATTTATTCTTTGCTAATACAAATAGTCCATATGTTGGTGGTAGATTTATTTTTATTTCAATATGTCTTTATATTTTCATACTTGTAAATTCTACTTTAATAAAAGAAAAGAGTTTTATTGATTCCCTTAATGAAAGACTTACCTTGCTTTTTTATACACAACCAAAAGTGATTACTAAATTTGAAGATTTAGAAAAAAGATCAAATTTTGAAGTTAATAAATTGTCTTTTAATGCATTATGTACAAAGTTTAATATACTAAAAAGATTCGCTAAATGTAAAGAGATAAGTTTATTAAAAGATAAAAAGAAATATGACTTATTAAAAGAACAAATATACAAATATAAAAATCTTTTTGATGAATATTACAAGTTTGTAAAGTCTTCATGGTATTTATTATATGAAGGGCAAGAAGTCCCAGGTCGTTTTTATAATAAAAATACAATTTGGAATCTTAAGATAACTCACGTCACTAATAAACTAACTAATGATTTAGAAAAATCACTTGAAGAGTTTGATGATATAGAATTTGATAGAATAAATTATATTTTTTATAATTTATATTTTGGAGATATGTTTGATGCTTCAGGTTCAATAAAAAGATGGACAAAAAGTAAAAATAATATTAAAATGCTTATTCATAGATATGATGAGATATCAAGATCAAAAAAAGATCACTTCAATGATAGATTAAAAGAAGAACTACAACATATTTTTAAAAAGGTACAAAATGATCTTATAAAAAAATATAAAATAAATTATATTTTAGTTCCATATAACAATATTAGACTTGACTTATTTAAAGAAAATCTACCTATAGAAAAATCTAAAAATTTAAAAGATATGTTTTTATTAATAGAAAATATTAGACATCAAGAAAATAAAAATTATGTGTTTATTAATTCAATTGATTTAAGATATTCATTCGGAAATTTATTCTCTATATTTTTATTATTTCTTATTTATAGTAGTTCTATTGGAATAGTTTTAAAAATGTATTTTAGTGCCAAAAAAGATATTTTATGATTCAAGTAATTAGATTATTAACAATTATCTCTATTTTATTTATAAATAGTTTAAAAGCTAACGATGAAATAAAAAATATAAAACCTAATTCTTTAGATGAAATAAAAAAATTGAATTTAAATTTAGGATTCTTTTGGAAGAAGTCTAATACAAACAATAAAGCTGCCATGTTAATAGGTTATGCTTATTTAAAAGATGTCAAAGATTATGAAAATGCATTACAATGGTTTGAATATTCTGATAAAATAAAAAGTTCAGGAGAAAATTCATATTTAATTTGTAAAACATTAGTTTTATTAAAAAAGAAATATGAGGCTATAGATTGGTGTAAAAAAGCAATTAGCTTAAATTATAATCAATCATTATTTGAATTAGCACATATTTATACACTTTTTAAAAATTATAATGAAGCAGAACTTCTTTATAAAAAAGCAATAAAAAAAGATATAGAAAATTCTTACTTTCAAATAGCAAAGTTTTATTCTAAAATACTTACTAATGATGTATTGGCATCAGCTTATATGATTTCTATTATTGATAAAAAACTTAATAAAAAAGATGTTTTGAATATATTACAATTGAATTGGCATATATCTAATAAAGATATATTAAAAGGTTATAAAGTTCAATTAAATTCCTTAGATTTTAAATATAAATATAAAAAGAAGCTTGAGTTAATTGCACAGAAACCGACTTCTTTAAAAGAAGTAGTAAGTCTCAATTATAAATTAAAAAGTTTGTGGGAAAATGCACAAAAAGACCCAAAGGCAGCAATTACAATAGCATATGCTTATAAAAAGTATAAGAAGGATTATAAAAAAGCAATTTATTGGTATAAATATTCAGATGCTATTAAACCTCTTCCCAAAACATCTACTTATATTTGCTATTGTTATCAAAAACTAAAAGAATATGATAGAGCTCTTAGATGGTGTAAAAAAGCTAAAAAGCAAGGAAGTAAAGAAGCACTGTTTCAACTTGGTACTACTTACTTTTATTTGGGAGAATATGAGAATTCATTAAAATATTTTTTAAAATCTTCAAAAATAGGAAAAACAAGTGAATTAAATCTTGGATTTGTTTATTCAAAATTAAAAAACTATAAAGAATCAGAAAAGTGGTATAAAAAAGCTATCAAAAATAATAAAAGAGAAGCATACAAGCATATTTCATATTTTTACCATGATGATTTAAAAAATGATATAAAAGCAACAGCATATTTTATTGCCACAATAAATACAATTTATGATAAAAAATCAGTATTAAACTTACTTCAAAATAACTGGAAAATATCAAATGAAACAATAAAAAAAGGCTATAAACTTCAATTAAATTCTGATGAATTTCCTATTAAATTTAAAGGTAATCTAGGATTATAAACAAAAAGTAGTATCTTTTGAATTCTTGTGATTTTTAACTATTTAACACTAGAAAAAAATAAGAAGTAAGAATTCTCTTACTTCTTTAGCTTCGCATATAACTCTAATAGTTCTAACTGTTTATCAATATTAAATATTTTTAACTCTACTTTTTTAACTTTTGATGAATTAAGAAGTGTGTCTACATCACTTTTTGTTTTTAGACCTGCATTTTTCTCTTCAGTAATTGTTCTTAACAAAGAGTCATAAAGTTTATAATCATCTTTTGTGATTTTTATTTTCTCTTCAATTGTATCAATTTTTTGCATTTTTGTTTTGAAAAAGTTCTCTTCTTCAAGTTTTTTTGTTTTTAGTGAGAGTTTAGATTTTAAATAATCAATTTGAGAAGATTCAATATCATTAAAAGTACTAACATCTATTGGCATGGATATTGAAATACCAACATTTTGTACCTCTTTTTCTACAATATTAGAAGATGAGTTTCCGTGATTTCTTGTAAAATCATATGTTGCACTAACAGTTGGAAGATATTGAGAAATTGTCATGCCTTTTAATTGCTTTTTTGTATTTATATCTGCTTTTGATTTTTCTATTTCTAAGTTTTTATCTAAAAACTGTTTTTGTGAAACAATATTAAATTTAGGAAGTTTAAATATTTTATAATCATTACTAGCAAGATTATTAAAACTATTAATTAACTCTTTTTTTTGGTACTTTAAATCTACAAGGTTCTTTTTGGCTGTATTTGCATCTAAAATTGCATTATCCAAATATGAAGTATCTAAAAAACCATTTAGAACTTGCTCTTTTTTTCTGATTATATCAATTTGTGCATTTTTTAAAACAAGTTTACTTTTTTGGATTTCTAAATCTGTTTTATGAATATTAAAAAGAAGATTATATGCTTTTCTAATCATCTCTTTTCTTTGTAAATCAATATCTAAATTTGAGTACTCTTTATTAGCTTTTGCATATAAAATTGCTTTATAAATACCACCACTTTTAAATATTGGTTGATTTACACTAATAACAGTTTTTTCTGTATCTGTTATTTCTCCATCAATTTTACTATAAGTTATTGTTATTGGGTTAATCCAGTTTTTTTCAAGTTTTGCACTATCTTCTATTACTTGTTGCTCGCTTAGTTTGAACTGTTTTAGTCTATCTTTTGAAAGGATATCTTCATCCTTTGCATTTAATAATGCAAAAGGACAAAGAGAAATGAGAAGTAAAATATTAAGAGATTTTACCAAGTGCATTATCTAACCTTTTGAAGCCTTCATCCATCTCATCTTTTGAAATAGTAAGAACAGGTAGGAATCTTAAGGTATTTTTTCCTGCTTTTAAAACTAAAATTCCATTTTCAAAAGCATTTGAAATTATAGAAGATAGAGTTTGTTCATCTTTTACTCTTAATCCTCTCATAAGTCCAAGTCCTAAACTATCAATGAATAAATTTTGATATTTTTCATAAATTTCTTTTAGTTTTCTTTCAAAATAAATTATAGTTTCATCTAATTTTCCACTATTTTTATAATTTTCTAAAATATCAACAACTTCAATTCCAGCTGCTGTACTTAGATAATTTCCTCCAAAAGTTGATCCATGATCACCTGGTGAGAAGATATCTTTGTGTGTAGTTAAAACTGCACCAATTGGAACACCTCCACCTAAACCTTTTGCAAGTGTTATAATATCTGGTTGTATTTCATATAAGTTTGAAGCTAAAAATTCACCTGTTCTAAAAACACCTGATTGCACTTCATCTACAATCAATAATATTTGGTGTTCTTTTAAAAATTTTGCTAACTCTTGAATAGCTTTTTTATCAAATGGCTGAACTCCACCTTCACCTTGAACTAATTCAATCATCACAGCAACAGTTTCATCATCTATTGAGTTATAAATATCATCAATAGTATGATCATATGAGAAACCTTCTGGATATGGTGCAAAGCTTGGAGAATGAAATTTATCTTGTCCAGTAGCTTTTACTGTTGTGATTGTTCTACCGTGAAATGAATGTTCTAATGTTATTACTTTAAATCTTTTTTTACTAAAGTTTTTTTCACCATATTTTCTTGCAATTTTAATAGCACCTTCATTAGCTTCAGCACCACTATTTGCAAAAAAAGTAGCTACATCATATCCACTTAATTGTGCAATTCTTTGTGCAAGTTTTGCTTGTGGTTCAATTGCATATATATTTGAAATATGTGTGATATTACTAATTTGGTTATAAATTGCATCGGCAACTTGTTTGTTACCATGACCTACAGATACTACACCAATACCTGAAGTAAAATCTATATAATCTTTTCCTTCTTCATCAAAAAGTGTAGCATTAATCCCTTTTTTAAAATTTACATAGTTTCTTGCATAAGTATGAAGTACATACTGTTTATCAAGATTTTCTAACTGCGTTGACATCTCTTATCCTAGTATAATTTTTTATATTTTAAAGATTATATCTAATTTATTTAAACAAAATGTTAATTCATAAATTTTAGTTAAAAATCACTATATAATGTAGAGTTTTTTAATGGCATTTCGGGTATAATTTCAAACTAAAATTAAAGGAAGAAAATGCAACACTTGATTACAACTTCTGATTTTACAAAAGATGAAATTATTGAGTTATTTGATGATGCAAGAATGTTTAGAGACTTAGAATCTAGTGAATATTTAAAAGGTAAATTAATAGTAACACTTTTTTTTGAAAATTCAACGAGAACTAGAAGCTCTTTTGAAATAGCTGCTAAGAGATTAGGTGCTGAAGTGGTATCTTTAGATGTTGGAAGTAGTTCAAGAAGTAAAGGTGAAACAATTTTTGATACAGTTGCAAATATAAATGCAATGAAACCAAATGCAATTGTTATTAGACATAGTGAATGTGGTTTACCTGAAAGCCTTAAAGAACATGTAGATTGTCCAATTTTAAATGCAGGTGATGGATTTAATGCACATCCAACACAAGCTCTTTTAGATTTATTTACTATTATTGATAATTTTGATGGAAAAGTTGAAGGTAAAAAAGTTGCAATTGTTGGAGATGTTAAAACTTCAAGAGTTGCATCATCAGATTCTAAACTTTTCCCTAGATTTGGAATTGAGCCTATTTTTGTTGCACCTGATCATTTTAAATCTGATGATCAAAGTATAAGACAAGTAACGTTATTAGATGAAGTAATTGATGAAGTTGATGTTGTTATGAGTTTAAGAACTCAACTTGAAAGACACTCACAAGTTTATTATACATCAATGCAAGAGTATGCAAAAGATTATTGTATTACAAAAGATACTTTTTCAAATAGAGATCTAATTTTACTTCACCCAGGTCCTGTAAATAGAAATATTGATATAGATGATGAAATGTTATTAGATCCTAGAAGTAAAGTCTTACAACAAGTATCAAATGGGGTTGCTGTAAGAATGGCAGTTCTAAAAAAATTAGTTAAATAAAGTAAAATTGAATAAAAAAGAGAATATTCGAAAACTTTTAAATAAAAATGGTTCATCAAAAGAACCATTTTTTTTTATGGTTTCATATGATTTAAATAAATATGAAATCTTTAAATTAAAAGATTTACCTTCATATATAAATTTTGAAATATCTCAAAGTGTTTCTTCTAATTCTTCAAATACTTCTTTATTGAAAAAAAATCCAATTGATTTTCAAACATACAAAAAAGAGTTTGATATTTTGCAAAATAATATCAAAGAGGGAAACTCATATCTATTAAATTTAACTTTTCAGACAAAAATACAAACCCCTTTATCTTTAGAAGAGATTTATAAAAAAGCAAATGCTAGATTTAAATTAAAATATAAAAATAGTTTTGTTTGTTTTTCTCCTGAAAAATTTGTTGAAATTAAAAATAATAATATTTATACATATCCTATGAAAGGAACAATTGATTCAACAATTTTAAATGCAAAAAAGAAAATATTATCCAATGAAAAAGAGATGGCTGAACATACGATGGTAGTAGATTTATTAAGAAATGACCTTAGCATAGTATCTTCAAAAGTAAGAGTTGAAAAATTTAGATATTGTGAAGAAATTAATGCTGGAGAAAAAAGACTAATTCAAGTTAGCTCTAAAATAAAAGGAGAACTTAATAACAATTGGAAAAATCATATTGGTGATATTATTACTGAACTTTTACCAGCAGGATCTATAACTGGAACACCTAAAAAGAAAAGTGTTGAGATATTAAATGAAGTGGAAAACTACAAAAGAGATTATTATACAGGAATTGCAGGAATATTTGATGGTGAAAATCTTTATAGTTTTGTTCTTATTCGATTTATTGAAAATATTAATGGTGAACTCTTCTACAAAAGTGGGGGAGGAATAACTTGTGATTCTGATGCAAAGTTAGAGTATCAAGAGATTATAGATAAGATTTATATTCCTTCATAATTAATGTAATTATTTTGTAACCTACCTATTATAAAATTTTTATAATTGCTATTTATAAATAAAATGTTGTAGGGGACATATTATGAAAGATAAAATCTTTATTATTGAGTGTAGTGTAGGGAGTGATAAGGGATTTGATGGCTTTAGGGCAGACACAAAACCAATTTTAAATGAGATTCAAAAAGTAGGTGCATATGAAACCGAAATTGTATTTTATAATTCACAAAAAAAAGAACTTCTTTTTGAATATTTAAAAAAACAAGCATATGCAGTAATTAGTAGAATTAATCCTGGGAATTTAAAAGAAGTTGATGAATATTTTCAATTTTTAAATAATTTAAGCAAGGAAAATATTGAAGTTTATACTCATCCTAATGTTATGATTAATTTAGATTTTAAAGATATTTTATATAAATTAAAAGATACAAGTTTAGGTGAAAAAAGTACTAAATTTTATCAAAAAGTAGAAGATTTTCATCGAGATTTTCCAACTGTTTTAAAAGAAGAAAAAATTAGAGTTTTAAAAACAAATTATGGTTCAACAGGTCAGGGCATTTATCTTGTTAGGTTAAATAGTGATAATAGTGTAACTCTTACAGAAGCTGTAAATAATGAAAAAGAAAAATTTTCTTCTATTGAAGATTTTATGACTGATTTTACATGGAAATTTGAAGAAAATGATGAAAATGCAGTCTATTTTAGAAATAAAAAAGGTTTTGTATCTTGCAAATACCTAAATAGAATCTCTGAAGGTGAAATAAGAGTACTATTTGTAAAAAATAGACCAATTTGTGTAGTTCATAAAAAACCAAAAAATGGTGAATTCTCCGCTACACTTTTTAGTGGAGCACAATATATTTATGAATCAGTTGAAAATCCCAAAAATAAAGATGTTGTTGATTTGAGTGTAAAAGGATTAAAAAAATTGAAAAAATATTGTGAAGGACATGAATTTCCACTTTTATGGACAATGGATTATATTTTAGATTATGATGAAAATGGCAAGGATTCTTATATTTTAAGTGAAATAAACTGCTCTTGTGTTGGTATAACTACTCACTTGGAATATGCAAAAGAAGTTGCATCTGTATTTAAAAGAGATTTAATAATAAATAATATCAATGATGGATTGATTTCATATTCAGTAAGTTAATTACTGATATGAAGTTTTAGAAAACTTAATACTTCAGGAATTGTATATTTGTTTTCAATCACATTATGTCTTGTTTTAGGTAAGATTACTACTTTAGCATTTTTATATTTTAAAAGTGCATTTGTACAGTGTCCAGTCACTTTATTATGCTCAAATTTTGAATTGTTACTAAAAAATTCATCTTTTGTTCCAATTATATTTAAAAAAGGATCTGATTTTTTGGCACCAATTTTGAAATCATTACTATAATATCCATTTTCACAAGCAAATGCTGTAATAATTCTACCTTTAAACTCATTCCTTGAATATTTTGCAGCAGCAAGTGCTCCTTCACTACTCCCCATTAAAAATATATTTTTAAAATCAATAAAATCAAACTCTTTTAATTTTTTGATATTATAGAAAATTTCCGCAACTCTAACTTTATGAACTTCTTCATATTTTTTTAATTTATCAGGAGTTTTATATGTTGGCCTATTTTTTAATTTAAAAGAGTTTGGAGCAAAAAAGATATAATTTTCATCTACTATTGCATCTTTGTATTTTTTTCCATATGAAAGTCCTGCTGATCCATGCATATAAAAAACTACAGGATATTTTTGTTTATTTTTAAAGGTGTTGAATTTTTCTTTAAACTTTTTAATAGATAAAAATAGTGGTTCTTTTATACCTTCAAATCCTTTTGGAAGTGCAATATATGCTTCTTTATATGTTTCTTCAAAATTATTATATTTTTTTATTGTTTTTTTTATTTTACTCATTTTTATAATTCCTAAAATATTTTTAGTTATTATAACAGAAGAAAAAAACAATGGGATTACAATATTTTATGGAAGAAAAACAATACTTTGAAACAATAAAATGTGATGATTATAATATTTTTAATATAGAATATCATAATAAAAGAGTTGCAAAAACAATTGCAAAAAATTTCGATTTAAGTGAATATATTTATCCGTTAAGCCAAAAACTTTTACGTTGTAAAATTATTTATAATGATGATGAGATATTAAAGATTGATTTTTTTGAATATAAAAAAAGAGATATTAAAAAATTTAAAATTGTATATGATGATGAAATTAATTATGAAAAGAAGTATCTTAATAGAGAAAAATTAAATTGCCTATTTGAAAAAAAAGATAATTGTGATGAAATTATGATTTTTAAAAATGGCTTATTAACAGATACATCAATAGCAAATATCGCAATTTTTTATAATGATTTATGGATTACTCCTTCAAAGCCTTTATTAAATGGGACAACTAGACAAAGATATCTAGATTTAGGTATTTTGAAAACTGCAGATATTACTTTTGATATGTTAAAAAATGCTGAAAAAATTGCTTTATTAAATGCAATGATTGATTTTGATGTTTTGGAAGATTATTCATTTTTATTATAGACTCTATTTAAAATAACTTTCCATTTGTTTGTTTTACCCCATTTTATTTTAACTTTTTTATAGATTTTTTTATCTTTTAAAATATATGCTCCAAACTCATTAAAGATGTATTTAGGAATAAGTTTTGGTCTTTTATCAAATGTGATTACTTTAAAACTTAGATTATCTAAAACTAAAGGAATGCTTTTTTTATTTTTAAAGTATAGTAAAACCATATGGTAAGAAGTTTCACCTTTTACTTGAACAACAGCTAAATAAAGATTTTTTTTATTAACACCAAGTGATAAAAGTGTAAAGTATTTTGCAATTGCATAATCTTCACAATCCCCTTTCCCTTCAATTAGAAACTCTTTTGGTGTTGCCCAATAATCATCAACTTTATACTTATCTTCATCATCAACAGGTAGTATTTTATTATAAAAACTATTTGTATATCCTAGTTTTTTTATTAAAGGAAAGTTTTTTGCTTTTTTTAATAATCTATTATATTTTACTAATCTTATTGCAATTTGCCTATGATTAGTACTTTTTAAAATTGAATTATATTCGCTTTGTGTTAAAGTTATTTTTTTTGCTTCAATTGTAGATATAAAAATAAAAATAAGTAAGATTATTTGTTTCATAAGATATAATAACAAGTTAATTTATAAAAAAGGATAAATTAAATGATTAATAACATATTAGAACAAAATGATTATAAAGATTTAATAAGTAAACAAGTTGAAGAAGTTATTACATATTTATTAAGAAATAATAAAGAGTTTTCAATTACAGCAAATTTAGATGCTTTAAAATTTAATCCAGAACTTCCTTTGGGGGTAAAATCACAATTGGCAAAATTTTCTTTATATATATTATCAAATTATACATATACAACTGCAAAAATTGAAAATGGCTTTTTAAGTTTTGAAGCAGGTTTTGGAAGTGAAAACTTTGGTTCAGTAGTTAATGTACCATTGTATTCAATTTTTCAAATAATAATTGATGATTCAATTTTATATTTAAATCCAATAGCAACAGTAGATAAATTTAATAAAGATCCAAAATCTAAATCTTTAAATGTATTTAAAAACAATCCCAAAAATCAAGATTTAATTAAATAAATGAGTCTTTCCATTGAATTAAAAAAAGCCTTTACTATATCAATCCCCATTTTGATGGGATATATAGTTCTTGGTTTTGCATTTGGTTTATTAATTACAAGTTTTGGATATGCTTGGTATATTGCAGTTTTAATGTCCGTTTTTATTTACGCTGGTGCACTTCAGTTTGTGGCAATTAATTTTTTTAGTGTAAAAGCTGGATATGTTGATATTGCAATTGCTTCTTGGTTTGTAAATATTAGACAATCTTTTTATGGATTATCTTTATTAAAAAAGTTCAAAAATAGTGGAAAGTTAAAACCATATTTGATATTTAGTTTAACAGATGAAGTATATGCACTTTTAACTACCATAAAAGAAGACAATAGTATAAATAAAAAATATTTCTATTTTTATTTAGGGTTATTAAGTCAAATTTATTGGATAATAGGTACAATTGCTGGCTCTTTTGTAGGTTCTTTTACAAAATTTGACACAGCAGGTTTAGAATTTTCATTAACTGCTTTGTTTGTTGTACTGTGCATAGAACAGTATAAAAATTTAAAAAATATCTATCCATTTTTGATAGGTTTATTTGCCTCTATTTTTTCTTTGATTTTTATTCCAAGTGATAAAATGTTAATTGTTTCAATTTTTATATCACTATTAATGTTACTATTTTTTAGAAAAAAGGTAGAAATTGGATAATACACAGATTTTTATAGCAATAGCAATTATGAGTTTAGTTAATTATTTTACTAGAGTTTTTCCTTTTATTTTTTTTATGAAAAAACAACCACCAAAATTTGTAGTTTTTATTGAAAGATTTTTTCCAGCTGTAATTATTGTAATTTTAATTGTATATACATTAAAAGATACCGATTTTTCTTTGTATCCATATGGTTTAAAAGAGATATTGGGTATATTTTTTACAGCTATTTTGCATCTTAGTATAAAAAATTATTTGATATCTATATTTGGTGGAACTATATTTTATATGGCTTTAGTACAATATTTATAGTGACTCTTCATTAACTTCTTCATCCCATAAAATTGATACTCCATACTCTTCATGGGGTATTGCATATTTAAAATACTCTTTTGTTCCTTTTCTTCCATGTAGTCTTACAACTGTTTGTCCATCTTGCAAAAGTTTTTTAACTTCATATTCTGAAATACTTCTTTTATTCCATCTAAGAAGTGCATTTGAATATATTCTAAATCTACATGTTGAATCAGCAGTATATACATATGTATCACTTTCATCATACTCTTTTTTTGCATTTTCACAGCTGTAAAGTTTTATTTTTTTGCCTTGTGCTGTTATTTTCTTTGATATAACATTACCTTTGCAGTAAGGGCATTGTCCTAATATCATAATATTACTCCTTTTGAAGGATTATATAAAAATAAATTGTTTTTTATTGATTTTATTACAAGTTGTAAGAAACTTGGGAAGAACCCAAGTATAATGCTAGTTTTTAGGAGAAAATTTAAAAAGTGCACTTCCCCAAGTAAGACCTGCACCAAAAGCGTCAAATAAAATTGTATCGCCTTTTTTTATTTTTCCTTCTTCATAAGCATCATTCATCGCCATTGCAATAGAAGCTGCTGATGTATTACCATATTTATGTACAGTAACAACGATTTGTTCTTTTTTTAATCCTAATGATTCACCAACTGATTTTATAATTCTGTAATTAGCTTGATGAGGAATAAAATGGTCAATATCATCATTAGTTACGTTGTTTTTTTCCATAATCTCTTTTACGTCAGAAGTTAATGTTTTAACTGCAAGTTTGAAAGTTTCATTACCTTTCATTTTAATACAAGCCATTTTATTGTCTAAAACTTCTTGTGAACAAGGATTTTTACTTCCTCCACCTGGAGTTTGAATCACATCATTATGATTTCCATCACTTGAACATTGAACATCAACTATTGCTTCTTCTTTGTTATTTGTTGCTGAGATTATTGCTGCACCAGCGCCATCACCAAATAAGAAACAAGTACTTCTATCAGTATAGTCTAATATTGAAGAGTATTTTTCAGCTCCAATAATTAATACATTTTTTTTCATGCCAGATTCAATAAATGCTTTTGCAACATTTAGAACATAAACAAAACCAGTACAAGCAGCACTAATATCAAAAGCCATAACAGGAGGTAATCCAAGTTTAGATGCAATTAAACATGCAGTTGAAGGCATACATAAATAATCTGGAGTTACAGTAGCACAAACAACTAAGTCAATATCTTCTTTTGCAATATTTGCTCTTTGTATAGCAACTTCTGCTGCTCTTACTGCTAAATCTGATGAAGCTTCATTATCTTCCGCAATTCTTCTTTCTTTTATTCCTGTTCTTTTTGTGATCCATTCATCACTTGTATCTATGATTTTTTCAAAATCATGGTTTGTCATTATCTTTGGTGGTATATAAGCACCAATAGACCTAAAAGCTGCGTAAGCCATTATATTAAATCCTTAATTATTGTTTATACTCATTTATTCTATCTTCAATATTAATATTTAAGTTAGAACTTGCCGCAGTTATAGCTTGAAAAATTGCATTTTTTACTGCTTTAGCGTTAGATTTGCCATGGGCAATAATAACAGGAGCTTTTACACCTAATAATGGTGCACCACCATATTCTGCATAATCAACTCTTACTTTAAGCCTTTTAAATACTTTTCTCATTAACACTGCACCGGCAATAGAAATAAGTGATCTTTTAAGATTTTTCTTTATAATTGTTCCGATAGTATCAGCTACACCTTCAGCTGTTTTAAGTAATATATTACCAATAAAACCATCACAAACAACAACATCTACTGAACCTTTAAATACATCACTTCCTTCTACATTCCCACCAAAGTTAGGAATTTTAGAAATTAGTTTAAAGGCTTCTTTTGTAACTTCATTACCTTTGCTTGGTTCTTCACCATTACTTAATAGTCCAACAATAGGCTCTTCTTGTTTTAACACATCTTGAGCATACATTTGTCCCATAATAGCAAATTCAAAAAGGTTTTTTGCGTCACAATCAACATTTGCACCAACATCTAATACTAATGTATTATGATTTTCAATAGTTGGCATTAATGTTGCAATAGCTGGTCTTGAAATACCTTTAATTCTACCAATTCTAAGTGTTGCAAGTGACATTGTAGCACCAGAGTGTCCAGCAGATACTAAAGCATCAGCTGTTCCTTCTTTTACTAATTCAATTGCTTTATATATTGTAGAATCTTTTCTTTTTAACGCATCAGTTGCACTATCACTCATTGATATTACATCTTTTGTGTCAAGAATTTCAATTCTATTAAGAAAATTGTTAGGTATAAGGTTTAGTAGTTCTTCTTTGTCTCCAACAGCAATTGCTTTGAAGTTTGTGTTGCTTCTTAAAGCTGCAACAAGTCCATCAACAATGGGCTCAGGACCAAAGTCCCCTCCCATCGCATCAATAGCTATTTTAATCATTAGCTTTTGTATTCACCCGTATTTGGGTTAACAGTATGAGGCATTTTCCAAGTTCCATCACTATCTTTAACAGGTCTTTTTAAAGCTATTTTGTAGTGAGTTCTTCTTTTAGCTGCTCTAGTATGAGATACTCTTCTCTTAGGTACTGCCATAATTTATCTCCTTAAAATTCTTTTTCAATTTTTATGTTGTCATCAAGACAATTTTTACAAATATGATAATCGCTCTCAATTGATGAAAGTTCACTTTCACAAATTTCATCAAAATCAATTATACCATTTTCTATTTCAATAACTAAATCTTCTGATTCGTTATCTTTAAACATCCCATCACTTAGAAGAAAATCAAGTTTTTCATCTAAATTAATGTTCTCTTCTTCGCCACATCTTATACATAAAACAGGAGTTTCTCCTGTTAATTGTGCATCTACTTTGATTAGAGTTGGCGATATTTTACAAAAAGAACCCTCTAATTTTACTGAAGCAAAATTATTAGTAAACTCTTTTGGAGTTGTAGGTACTTTTCTAAATTCAATTTTCATTTAAAGATTCTTAACAAATTTCTCTATCTGAAAAGAAAAATTTAATTTCATTAGCTGCATTTTCTAAAGAATCTGAACCATGAACCGCATTTGCATCAATTGAGTCTGCAAAATCTGCTCTAATTGTTCCAGCTGCTGCTTCTTTTGGGTTTGTTGCACCCATTAAATCTCTGTTTTTTGCCATTGCATCTTCACCTTCTAAAACTGAAACTACAACTGGACCAGAAATCATAAATTCAACTAAATCGTTGAAAAAAGGTCTTTCTGCGTGTACTGCATAAAATGCTTCAGCATCAGCTTTTGATAATTGAAGTCTTTTTGTAGCTGCAATTTTTAATCCAGCAGATTCAAATCTGTCAAGGATTTTTCCTACTACGTTTTTTTTCACTGCATCAGGTTTGATGATTGATAATGTTTGTTCCATTTAAGTATATTCCTCTACTAATTTTATTAAGTCGCGGATTATACCTAAAAAATAAAAAAAAGGCAAGCAGAATTACATCTACTTGCCTTTTTTTAGTAAAAATCTGTAAAATTTATATATTAGTCTTCTACTACAGGAGTTCCAGCTTGTCCTCTTTCTGGGCTTTCTACTGAACCTACACCTGGTTCATCCCATACAATACATCCCTCTGTTGGACATGCATCGGCACATGCTGGAGAATCATGATGACCTACACATTCTACACATTTATCAGCGTGAACAAAATAGATATCTTCACCTGTTGGATTTTCATCATTGTCAACGATAGCTTCAACAGGACACTCATCTAAACAAGCGTCACAACTAATACAAATGTCAGTAATTTTAACTGCCATGTTATCTCCTTGGAAAATTTTAGAAACTTTATCATACTGTAAATAAATATATAATTAAATATTATCCGTAATTTGATAAGTATATGTAATGAAATTGTACATTAATAATAAGTTATACTAATGATTTTATCTGTTTTACTTTATCTATTTTTTCCCATGGAAGTTCAATATCATCCCTTCCAAAGTGCCCATATGAAGCAGTTTGCTTATATATAGGTCTTAATAAATCTAATTGATTTATAATTCCCCTTGGTGTTAAATCAAATACTTTATTAATAATTTCAAGAATTTTTGATTCTTCTATATTATTTGTTTTATATGTATCTATCATTATAGATGTAGGATTACTTATACCAATTGCATAAGATAGTTGAATTACTATTCTTTCACATAATTTTGCAGCAACTAAATTTTTTGCAATATATCTTGCCATGTATGCTGCACTTCTATCAACTTTAGTTGGGTCTTTACCTGAAAAAGCTCCACCTCCATGAGGACAACTTCCACCATAACTATCTACAATAATTTTTCTTCCAGTAAGGCCTGCATCAGCTTGTGGACCACCAATTACAAATCTTCCTGTTGGATTGATATGAAAAACTGTATCTTTATTTATTAACTCTTTTGGTATTACTTCATAAATTACTTCTTCTAATATATCTTCTTTTAATATATCTGATTTAATAGTGTCTGAATGTTGAGCTGAAATAACTACTGTTTTTACTTTTGTTGGTTTATTATTAATGTATTCAACTGTTACTTGAGCTTTGCCATCTGGTCTTAAGTAAGGTAATATTCCTTTTTTTCTTACATCACTTAATCTTTTAGTTAATTTATGTGCTAAATTTATAGGTAAAGGCATTAATTCTTTAGTCTCATTACAAGCATACCCAAACATCATTCCTTGGTCACCTGCACCAATCTCTCCATTTTGTTTATCAACTGCACTTGATATATCTATACTTTGTTCTGCAATTGCATTTAAAACACCTGCACTTCTATAATCAAGTCCATATGCTGAATTTGTATATCCAATTTCTCTTATTACTTCTCTTACTATATCTTGTATTGGAGCATAGACTTCAGTTTTTAATTCGCCTGCTACTAAACACAATCCATTTGTTAAGACTGTTTCGCAAGCAACTCTAGCATTTTTATCTTTTTTTATTATGTAATCAAGAACTGCATCAGATATTTGATCTGCAATTTTATCTGGATGACCTTCTGTTACTGATTCGCTTGTAAATAAATAGTTATTAGTCATAAAATATTTCCTTCTGGAAAAATATTATTAATAAGTAAAATTTTTCTTAAATTAAAAATCTAACTAAATTATAATGTTTTCTTTTAGGATATTATTATATAATTACACAACTTAATTAATTTTAACTTTGAAAGGAAAGAACATGTTAGTTACAAAAAAAGCTCCAGATTTCACAGCAGCAGCTGTATTAGCAGATGGTCAAATTGTAGAGGATTTTAATTTATATGATAATATAGGAGAAAAAGGTGCAGTAGTATTTTTCTATCCAATGGACTTTACATTTGTATGCCCATCAGAGATTATAGCATTCTCAAAAAGAGCAGCAGAATTTAGTGAAAGAGGAGTGAATGTAATTGGTGTATCAGTAGATTCACAATTTTCACACTTTGCATGGAGAGAAACACCAGTAGAACAAGGTGGAATTGGAAGAGTAAATTTCCCATTAGTTGCAGATATAACAAAACAAATTTCAAGAGACTTTGATGTATTATTCGAAGAATCAGTTGCACTAAGAGGATCATTTTTAATAGACAAAGATGGAACAGTAAGACATGCAGTAATAAATGACTTACCATTAGGAAGAAATATAGACGAAATGGTAAGAATGGTAGATACAATGTTATTTACTAATGAGCATGGTGAAGTTTGTCCTGCTGGATGGAACAAAGGTGATGAAGGAATGAAAGCAGATAGAGAAGGTGTTGCTTCTTATCTTGCTAAAAATGAAGATAATTTATAATATTTAATTGTATTCATCTTAAAGGAAGTACCATTTTATGGTGCTTCCTCCTTTTAATTGACTTTTTTTTAAATAAACACTACAATTACAGAACTTAATTTTAAACTAAAACTTCAAAAACTACATACTTTATGTGTATCGAAATAAAAGGTTAAATAAACTTATGGAAGAGTCAAAAACTCAATCTAAAACAAAAAGTCCCAAGACTAATGGGAATTCTAGTAGAAAAACTAGAACTCATATTCCTGTAGAAGGGCATACAATTGAAAAACTAAGAGAATATCCTTTAGAAGATCTGTTAAAAATAGCTAAAGAATTAAAAGTAGAAAATCCCCAAGAATTAAAACGACAAGATTTAATGTTCTCAATTTTGAAAAATCAAATTGATGCAGGTGGATTTGTATTATTTACTGGTATTTTAGAGATAAAAGAGGGTGGATTTGGTTTTTTAAGAGCAATTGATGGCAATTTTTCAGATACGTCAAGTGATTCATATGTATCTGCAACTCAAATTAGAAAGTTTGCATTAAGAACAGGTGATATTGTTACTGGTCAAGTAAGGCCTCCAAACAAAGAGAGTGAAAAGTATTATGCTTTATTAAAAATTGAAGCTATTAATTACTTACCTGTAAATGAATCTAAAAATAGACCACTATTTGATAACTTAACTCCTTTATATTCAACTGAAAGATTTAAATTTGAATACAATTCAAAAAAAATGACAGGAAGAATACTTGATTTATTTGCTCCTATGGGTAAAGGTCAAAGAGGATTAATTGTTGCACCACCAAAAACTGGTAAAACAGAGTTATTAAAAGATTTAGCATATGGTATTACAAAGAATCATCCTGAAACTCATCTAATGGTTTTATTAATTGATGAAAGACCTGAAGAAGTAACTGATATGCAAAGATGTGTTAAAGGTGAAGTTTACTCTTCTACTTTTGATTTACCTGCACATAATCATGTAAGAGTTGCCGAAATTGTTATTGAAAAAGCAAAAAGACTTGTTGAAATGAAAAAAGATGTAGTAATCTTACTTGATTCAATCACAAGATTAGCAAGAGCATATAATACAGTAACTCCAAGTTCTGGTAAAGTTCTTTCTGGTGGTGTTGATGCAAATGCATTACATAAACCAAAAAGATTTTTTGGTGCAGCTAGAAATATAGAAGAGGGTGGTTCTTTAACTATTATCTCAACAGCACTTATTGAAACTGGTTCAAAAATGGATGAAGTAATTTTTGAAGAGTTTAAAGGTACTGGTAATAGTGAAGTTGTATTAAGTAGAAATGCAGCTAATAGAAGAGTTTATCCAGCACTTGATATTATTAAATCTGGTACTAGAAAAGAAGAGTTATTATTGACTCCTGAAGTATTACAAAAAACATGGATTTTAAGAAATGCGATTTCATCAATGGATGAAGTAGAAGCACTTAAATTCTTATACTCAAAAATGCAAAGAACAGATAATAATGAAGAGTTTTTTGCTTCTATGAATGAGTAGATAAAATTCTAAATATTAGAATTTTATCTATTTAAATAATTTATTTAACTTGATATATTGATTTTTATTAGTAAATTATAGAATAAAAAGAGGTAAACATACCTCTTTTATAATGTAGATACA
The DNA here is from genome assembly GCF_004116495.1 of Arcobacter sp. CECT 8985. GTDB lineage: Bacteria > Campylobacterota > Campylobacteria > Campylobacterales > Arcobacteraceae > Malaciobacter. The sequence goes on from NZ_PDKC01000003.1 coordinate 126,132, forward strand.
AAGTTACTTTTCTTTTACAAAAAGTCCCACTATCCAGCTAAAACCTGCAAATGCTAATAGCCCTGAAACAATAAAAAGTAGTATCTCTGTGATAAACATAATGTCCCCTTTCCTTATATTATAAATGAATAGTCATTCATAAACATAATAAAGAATTTTAGGGCATTTTAAATTAGAATAAAATTAAATATGAGATAAAAAAGCTAATTTATATTCATCAATTCTAAAATCAAGTGTTGAATAATTTGGGTTTATTAACTTCTTTTCTTTATATATTTTATTTGCCCCAATCGATCTATTTGCAGCATTTGAAGGAGAAGTTAAACTATATATTTTTATAAATCTATTATTTAAAATTAAACTATGTTCTCTAATTTTTTTATTTTTTATAAAATTTAGTTGTAAATTTTGCTTTTTTATTATTTTATTGAAAAAAAATTCTGGTGAATTTTTACTACTTTTTCCAGTAAAAATAATCTTTTTTATTTTTGTAAAACTTTTTAAAACACTAATAATATCTCTAAGTTTTATATCTTTCATTCCTAAATCACTTGCATCTATTTTATCTCTTTTGCATGAATCTACTATATCACATATTCCAATTTTGTTTTCTTTTAAAAAATTAATTCTTTGTTTTATTGCAATATTAGAATTGTCATATGTAAAGTTTTGATGAAAAATATTTTCTAATATAGGCCAAAGTAGATTATCTTTAGAACCATAACAAAAATCAACATCATCTTTTTTTAATATTTTTGTACAAAATCTTGGTGGAGGTAATGTTCCAACAATTAAAGTTTCGCACTCTTTATATAAAAAGGGTTCATATGGATGAAAGTGATTAAACAAGGGCTTCCTTTTGATTTTGTAATTTTGATTTAATATTAATTATTTTAACAAAGTAGTTATCAATTTTTTGTTATAATCAACAAAATTGATATAAGGTAGAAGTTGAAAATAGGAGTATTTGATTCTGGACTTGGAGGTTTAACTGTTGTAAAAGCAATTAGTGAAAAATTTAAAGGTGCAGATATTTTTTATATAGCAGACACACAGTATGCTCCATATGGGGATAAAACACAAAATGAGATAAAACAAAGATGTGTTCAAATCACTGAATTTTTAATAAATAAACATAATATAGAAGCTTTAATTGTCGCTTGTAATACAGCAACCTCTGCAGCAATAAAGTATTTAAGACAAACTTATAAAGAACTAATTGTAATTGGAACAGAACCTGGAATTAAACCTGCACTTAGTTTGACAAAAAGTTCTCATGTAGCAGTACTAGCAACAAAAGCGACATTAAAAGGTGAAAAGTATCAACAGTTAGTAAAACAGCTTTCAGAAGGTAAAAATATAACTTTATATGAAAAAGCTTGTGTTGGATTAGTAGAGCAAATTGAAAAGGGTGAAATTAATTCAGAGCAAACTTATAATATGTTAAATAATTGGCTTTTACCAATGAAAAAGAATGGTGTTGATACAATTGTTTTAGGTTGTACACATTACCCTTTAGTTAGTGAAATTATAAAAGATATTATGGGGAATGAAATAAACTTAATTGAAACAGGTGAAGCAATTGCTAATAGATTAATTTATTTATCTTCTTTAAAAGGGCATAATGATATAAAACCTTTAAAAATATCGATTTGTCACACAGGTGATATAAACAAAAATATGATAAATAAAATTTTTAAAAATTATAAAAATAAGATAGAAATAAGGAAATGCAAGATATGAGTGAACCAATAGCAGATAAAAAAGTTTTAGCACTGAAATATAGACCAAAAAGATTTGAAGATTTAGTAGGTCAAAGTACAATCTCTCAAACACTATCTTTGGCATTAGACTCAAATAGATTATCTCATGCATACCTTTTTAGTGGGTTAAGAGGAAGTGGAAAAACAAGTACTGCAAGAATTATGGCAAAAGCTTTACTTTGTTCAAATGGCCCAACATCAAAACCTTGTGAAGTTTGTGAAAATTGTCAAAGTGCAAATGCAAATAGACATCTTGATATTATTGAGATGGATGCTGCAAGTAATAGAGGAATTGATGATATTAAAGATTTGATTGAACATACTAAATATAAGCCAAGTAGTGCAAGATTTAAAGTATTTATAATCGATGAAGTTCATATGCTTACAACTCAAGCATTTAATGCACTATTAAAAACTTTAGAAGAGCCACCAAGTTTTGTTAAATTTATTTTAGCAACAACTGATCCTTTAAAACTTCCAGCAACAATTTTAAGTAGAACACAACACTTTAGATTTAATAAAATATCAAATGCTGATGTTGTTCATCATTTAGCACATATATTAATACAAGAAGATGTAGAGTATGAAACAGATGCTTTAGAAATATTAGCAAGAAGTGGACAAGGAAGTTTAAGAGATACTTTAACTTTACTTGACCAAGCTATTATTTTTTCTAAAGGTAAAGTAAACACAATTTCAGTTGTTGAAATGCTAGGACTTATTGAACCAAAAGTTATGGATGAAATTTTTGATATTATTTTAAATAAAAAAGATGTTACAACTCTTGTTAAAAAACTAGAAAACTATGAAGTTTCACAAGTTTGTGATGAAATGACTATTTATTTAAAACAAAAAATGCTTGAAAAAGATGCAAAATTTGATTTACTTTTATTTGATAGATTTTTTAGAATATTAGCTGATGCGAAACATTTATTAGCATTAAATTCAGATGCAAGTTTTGTATTGATTTTAAGTTTATTAAAAATGCAAGAAGCAACAAATTTAAAATCAATTCAAGATATTATTAATCAAGTAGAAGAAGTTGAAGTACAACCTGCTGTAAAAGAAGTTATTTCAAAACAAAATATAGTTGAAAATAGTAATATAAGTCAGATGAGTAGTGAAGTTATTAATGATGAACCTAAAAAAGAAGAAGTTGTAAAACAAGAACCAATAAAACAAGAACCTTCAAAAGAAGAAATTAGACAAAAATTAGAAGAAGATTTAAATAGTATAAAAAATAAAAGTGAACAAGAAAATAGTATTCAATCTGATTCAAATCCATTTGAGACACAAAATCAAGAGTTATCTGAAACGAAAATCGAAGAGCCTACAGTTGTTGATCTTGCATTAAGTAGTAATGAAAGTAATATATCTATAGAATCTATTGATGCCGTACCTTTTGTTACACCTTTTGATGAAGATTTTCAAGAAACAGCTTTTATACCTGAAGAAAATGTTAACACACAAGAACAAGTTTCTAATCAAGTTGAGAACCAACAAGAAGTAGAAGAACCTGTAGTGAACGATCAAGAACAGAATAATCAACTTTCAAATACACAAGAAAAGCCAGAAATTATTAACACGGAAAATGAAAGTAGTGAAGATGCATTATCTGATGCACTTAATTCTCAGTTAGAAAAAGATAAAGATCCATCTTTTGAACTGTATGAAATAGTAATAAATAGAGTTTATGATAGAGATGTAAGATTAGGTGAGTGTTTTGAAGATAATTTTGTTTATAAAAGTTATGAAAATAAAAAATTAGAAATTATCTCATATGCACAAGGTGATGAAAGAAAATTTTTATTTAAACATTTTGGAATATTAAAAACATTTATTTATGATGTATTTGGTAGTGATACTGAATTAGATTTTATAAAAGATGATTCACCAAATCAAAAAAAAAAAACTGATTTAGAGAATAAAGTAGAAGAAAAACAAGAAACTGAGGAAAATAATCAACCACCAGTTGATATTCCTCATGATAGTGAACCAAAAGCTATTGAAGATGATTTACAAGGAGGTTCTGGGTGTGTTGCAACTATGCACAATACTGAAAAACCTAAACCTTCTCAACAAGAACTAGAAATAAATGACATCTTGAACTCAAAAATGCTAAATAAAGCAAAAGAACTTTTTGATATCAAGAAAATCACAGTTAAAACAAAGAGTTAAAACCAATTTTTGGGCTTTAAGTCATGTTTTAATATAATGTTTTAAATTTAATTAAGGAGATTTATTTATGTCTTTAACAACAAAGATGCTACTTATAAGTTCACTTCTTTTTAGTAGTGCATATGCAAACAGTATAGATGATAAAGTTATAAATTTTGAAAAAAATAGATTTTCTAAAAATAAAAGAGTAGAAATAAAAGATTTATCAATAAGTTTGAAAAAAGAGTTGCCTTTAAAAGGTTGGTATGGATTTATTATTGATGTAAATGCACAAATTGCAAACAAAAACTTAAATGCTAAAGATATTATATTTTCAAATGGGGAAGTTATGGCTCCTCAATTAGTTGATATTAAAACTGGAAAGTCATATAAAGACTTAATGACTCCAGATTTAACTAGTATTTATTATAGTAAAAAAAGACTAATTGCAGGAACAGATAATGCTAGTGATAAATTAGTTGTATTTTCAGATCCGTTATGTCCTTTTTGTATAGAGTTTATTCCAAAAGTAATTGAGTATGTAAAAGAGCATAAAGATATTGCTTTATATTATTATCATTTCCCACTTTTTCAACTTCATCCAGCATCTAAAACAATTGTAAGAGCTATGATTGTTGCTAAGCAAAAAGGTGTTAAAGATGTAGAATTAAAAGTTTACAAAGCAAACTTCAATAAATATTTTGAACCTGATGAAAAAGATGTAAGTAAAATCTTAAAAGCATTCAATAAAGTTCTTAAAACAAATATAAAACTAGATGAAATAAATAAAAAATCTATTGATGAAGAAGTTTTTACAGATATAAATATGGGTGAAAATGTGATGGTTGAAGGAACACCTACAATATTTGTTAATGGAAAACAAGATAAAACAAAATTAGAATATGAGATGTTAGGAAAAGAGTAGATGAAAAAATTAGTAATTGCGACAAGAAGAAGTAAATTAGCGTTATGGCAAAGTGAATATATTAAAGATAGATTACTTGAATTATACCCAGATATGACAATTGAGTTAAATGAAATAGCAACAAAAGCAGATAAAATTTTAGATGTGCCATTGGCAAAAATTGGTGGTAAAGGTTTATTTACAAAAGAGTTAGAAGTTGCACTATTAAACAAAGAAGCAGATATTGCAGTTCATAGTTTAAAAGATGTTCCAGTTGTATTTGAAGATGGATTTAAACTTGCAGCTGTTACAAAAAGATTTGACCCAAGGGATGCATTTTTAAGTGAGAAATACTCTTGTATTGATGAATTGCCACAAGGTGCAGTTGTAGGAACTACAAGTCTTAGAAGAAGAATGGAATTAAAAATGTTAAGACCTGATATAAATCTAAAAGATTTAAGAGGTAACATTAATACAAGAATTGCAAAACTAAAAGCAGGTGAGTATGATGCTATTATCTTAGCAGCAACTGGTGTGCAAAAACTTCAAATTGAAGATGAAGTTAAATATTTTGCACCTATTTCAACTGATAAAATGACTCCTTCAATGGGACAAGCAATTTTGGGAATTGAAACTTTAGATAATAAAGAAGTAATTGATATTTTGTCTGCTTTACATGATGAAGATGCACATATTGAAGCTACAATTGAAAGAGATTTTGTAAGAGTTCTTGAAGGTGGTTGTCAAGTTCCAATTGGTGTAAAAGCAACAATTAGTGAAGATAAAAAGAGTGTAAAAGTTGATGCAATAGTTGGAATGCCAGATGCTAGTGAATATATTCAAGATAGTAAAACTGTTGAAATAGGTAAATTTGAAACAGTTGGAAAAGAAATGGCACAAAAATTCATATCAAAAGGTGCAAAAGAGTTATTAGCAAAAGCAGAAAAGGTAGCTTTCCAATAAATTATGTATAATTAGTGTACATCTTTTTAAATAGGAGAGCCATATGAGAATTCATGCAAATGACGCTTTATTTTGTCTTGTTGATGTACAAGAGAGATTATTCCCGCATATAAAAGAAAATGAGCAGTTGGAAAAAAATCTTTTAACACTTGTTAAAGGTTTACAACTGCACGAAATGCCTTTTATTATAAATGAACAATATAAAAAAGGAATAGGTGAGACAATACCAAGTTTAAATGAACTAGTTGAGTCTTATCCTCATTTTGAAAAAACTACTTTTTCTTGTTGTAAAAATGAACCAACATTTGAAGCAATAAAAAATCTAAAAAGAAAATTTGTAATTGTTGCAGGTATAGAAACACATGTTTGTGTATTACAAACTTGTATTGATTTATTAGAAGCTGGATTACAACCTGTATTAGTTATTGATTGTGTTGGTTCTAGAAAAGAACATGATACAAAAGTAGCAGTAGATAGATTGATTCAAGCAGGAGTAATTCCTACAACATATGAATCTTTATTATTTGAACTTACAGTAAATGCAAAACATCCAGCATTTAAAGATATATCAAAATTAGTAAAATAGAATTTTTTCTATTTTACTAACTATTTTACGCTTTTATTCTTAGTAAGTATTTACCAAATTTAAATAACCATAATATAAAAAGTAAAATCCATAGTGTTGAACTTGCATGTAAAAACATAGTATAAATATTACTATTTAAAATAAAACCAATTGAAGTCATCACTCTTAAAAATAAAACAATTTGTGTTAATACAAAAAGCAATTTAGTAAATGAATCTGCAACTATTGGTTGAGCTGGTACTGCATGACCTAAGCTAACTCTTGAACCAAATCCAATAAGAAGTGTAGTAACAAATCCTAAAGCAAAAATATGAAAAGATAATTTAAAGCTATATTCTATAAATATATTTTCTAAAAATAGACAAATATATGCAACTTCAAACCAAAATAATGCAATACTTAATATGTATAAAATTGCAGGTACTTTTCTAAAAAGGTTTAATTTATAAATTACAAAACCAAAAAAGATTGAACCAAGAAATGATGTAACACTAATAAATATGCTGTTATTAGTATGCAAAGCAAAACCAGTAGTTATAAGTAATAATATTGATATAGGTTTCACATATTTTGGAAGTTGCCACATAGGAACTCTTGTAAATGAAAAAAAGAAAGCAGGAATCATTCTTAATGAAATGATAAATACCATAGATAAAAGATAAGCAAAAAATATCAAATTTGATAGATTAGTTGAAAACAGTGCTTCAATTAATAATAAAATCCCACCAAAAAATAAAATAGAGTTTATATATATACTATCTTCTTTTATTATTGCATTTGCATTTTTTATTATTTCATAAAATAATTTTACAAAATAAAATATAATAAAACTTACAATTATTTTTCCAAATAATTCATTTACAAATAGTGCAATTATTAAGCCTAATTGATAAAATATCCATGAATATATGTATTTATTTTTTGCTATTACAGCTGTTGAGTTATATTTTGGCATTACAGTTATTAAAAAGCCTAAAAAAGCATTTGTAAAAAGTGCATAATTTAATCCAAATCCATGAATTAAACTAAAATCAAAATTACCAATACCTATAAATGTAAATAGTGTTAAAGTCATAACAAGCAGTGCAAAAAATATTGCAGATGAGAAAAACATTTGATGAGGTTGTGAAGTAAATCTTCCCCACCAAGTTTTTTCAATAATTGGTTGGTTAGGAGCTGTATTAAATTGCATATGTCATCCTTTGTTTTTAGGAAGTATGACATAACAAGAAGTTCTAATCATTGATTAATATCAATGCTAAAAGTAGTGAAAAGATTCACTACTTATATTTAAAATTATTTCATTGTATCAGCAGGTACATGTACAAAGCCATCCATGATAACTCTTGCACTTCTACTCATACTAGCTTTTTCTACTTTGTATTTACCGTTGTTTTGGCTTAATATTGCACCAACTTTTAGCGTTCCAGATGGATGCCCAAAAGTTACATTATCTTTTTCTTCAGCACCTGCAGCTATATTTACTAAAGTTCCAGGAACACAAGCTGCAACACCAATGGCAACTGAAGCTGTACCCATCATAGCATGATGTAATTGTCCCATAGATAAAGCTCTAACATTTAAATCAATATCAGATGTAGTAATTTGTTTACCACTTGATGCTGTATATTCTTGTGGTTTAGAAACAAAAGCAATTTTTGGAGTATGTGCTCTTGTTTGTGCTTCTTTAATATCAGAAATTAATCCCATTTTTATAGCACCATAAGCTCTAATTGTTTCAAATTTTTTTAAAGCTTCTTCATCTGAATTAATATCAGGTTGTAGCTCTGTTCCTTTATATCCTAATTCATCTGCATTTAAAAAGATTGTAGGAATACCAGCAGTAATCATAGTTGCTTTAAAAGTTCCAATTCCTGGAACTTCTAAATCATCAATTAAATTACCAGTTGGAAAAAGCTCTTCACTTGGATCAACTGGTTCTACAAATTCTAATTTTATTTCAGCCGCAGGAAACGCAACACCATCAATTTCATAATCGCCAATCTCTTGTACAACTCCATTTTTAATAGGAACATAGCAAAGAATTGTTTTTTTAATATTTGCTTGCCAAATCTTAACACAACAAATTCCTTCTTGGGGCACATTATCTACTAAACCACTTTTTATTGCAAATGGTCCAACAGCACTTGATAAGTTTCCACAATTTCCTGACCAATCCATAAATGGTTTATCAATTGATACTTGTCCAAAATAATAATCCACATCATGGTCATCTTTTTGACTTTTACCTACAAGAACAGTTTTAGAAGTACTAGAAGTTGCTCCTCCCATTCCATCTATTTGTTTGCCATATGGATCAGGGCTTCCAACAACTCTTAATAAAAGTTTGTCTTTTGCCTCTTGATTATTTTGTGCTTCAAGTGGTAAATCTTTTATATTAAAAAATGTACCTTTACTTGTACCACCACGCATATAAGTGGCTTTTACAGTGATTTGTGACTCATAACTCATTACTATTCCTTTAGCTATTTGCAATTACATCTTTTGCAAATTTTTGTAAAATACCACCAGCTTTATAAACTTCAACTTCAGCACTTGTATCTAATCTACAAGTAACAGGAATTTCAACTTTTACACCATTTGCTTTTGTCATAAGAACTGTTAAATCACATCTAGGAGTTATTTTTCCTACAATTTCAAAAGTTTCTGTTCCTTCAATATTGTAAGTGTGTCTTGTATCTCCATCTTTAAATTGTAATGGTAAAACACCCATTCCTACTAAGTTTGTTCTATGAATTCTTTCAATAGATTCAGCAATTACAACTTCAACCCCAGCAAGTCTTACACCTTTAGCAGCCCAATCTCTTGAACTTCCTTGTCCATAGTTTGTACCTGCAATTATAATAAGACCTTGTTTTCTGTTTCTATAAGTCTCTATTGCTTCCCACATTCTAGATTCAGTACCTTCTGGCATAATCTTAGTTAAGCTTCCTTGTTTTACATTTCCATTTTCATCTTTAACCATTTCATTAAATAGTTTTGGATTTGCTAATGTTGCTCTTGAAGCAGTATTGTGATCACCTCTATGTGTTGCATAAGAGTTTAAATCTTCAATTGGTAATCCCATTTTTATACAATATTCACCTGATGCACTATCTGGTAAAATTGCATTTGAAGGAGATAAGTGATCTGTTGTAATATTATCTGGGAATACACCTAATGGTCTTAAATCTTTAAGTGCTGGCATACTCATAAACTCATCATTCCAATATGGTGGTTTTTGAATATATGTTGATTTTTTATTCCATTTATAAAATGGTTCAACTTTTATATTTTCAAGTGGATTTCTTGCAAACATTGGATCATATACTTCATTAAACATTTCAGGTTTAACAGATGATTCAATAACTGCATCAATCTCTTCATCACTTGGCCATAAATCTTTTAATTTAATATCATTGCCATCTTTATCTTTACCTAAAACACCATTTTCAATATCAAATCTAATACTTCCAGCAAGTGCATATGCAATAACAAGTGGAGGTGAAGCTAAAAATGCCTCTTTTACATATGGATGAATTCTTCCATCAAAGTTTCTATTTCCTGATAATACTGCAGTGGTATAAATATCATTGTCAACAGCTTCTTTTTGAATAGCTGGATCAAGTGCCCCACTCATACCATTACAAGTAGTACAAGCAAAACCTACAATACCAAATCCAAGTTTTTCAAGCTCTGGTAATAATTTTGCTTCTTTTAAATAAGTTTGTGCAACTTTTGAACCAGGTGCAAGGGAAGATTTAACCCATGGTTTTCTACTTAATCCCAATTCATTTGCTTTTTTAGCTAATAATCCAGCTGCCACAACATTTCTAGGATTTGAAGTATTTGTACATGAAGTAATAGCTGCAATTAAAATTGCACCATCAGGCATTTTATCACCTTCTTGAACAAAGTCTTTTATAATACCTTCTTGTTTTAAAGTTGAAGTAGGTACAAGTTTATGTGGTTTTGATGGACCTGCTAAACTTCTTGTAACTGAACTTAAATCAAAAGTTAAAGTTTTTGCATATGTTGCATTTTTGAATTGGTCTGCCCATAAACCATTTGCTTTAGCATACTTTTCAACTAATTCAACTTGTTTTGGTTCTCTACCTGTTAATTTTAAATAATCAATTGTTTGTTCATCAATTCCAAACATAGCTGCACTTGCACCATATTCAGGAGTCATATTTGAAATAGTTGCTCTATCTCCTAAGTTTAGATATTTTACACCTTCACCAAAGAACTCTAAATATGCAGAGATTACACCTTGCTCTCTTAAAAATGAAGTTAAAGATAGTGCAATATCAGTTGCAGTGATTCCAGCTGCTCTTTTACCAATAATTTCAACTCCGATGATTTCTGGAACTCTCATAAAAGATGGATTTCCCAACATTACATTTTCTGCTTCTAATCCACCAACACCAACTGCAATAACTCCAAGTGCATCAACATGAGGAGTATGTGAATCAGTTCCTACTAATGTATCTGGACTTGCAATACCATCATTTAAATGTACAACTGGAGACATTTTTTCTAGGTTTATTTGGTGCATAATTCCATTTCCAGGAGGAATTACATCTACATTATTAAATGCCTCTTTAGTCCAGTTAATAAAGTGAAATCTATCTGCATTTCTTCTATCTTCGATATCTCTATTTTTTTGAAATGCTTCTGGATCATATCCTCCACATTCAACTGCAAGTGAGTGATCAACAATAAGTTGAGTAGGAACTACAGGGTTTACTTTATCAGGGTTTCCACCTTTTGCAGCAACTGCTTCTCTAAGTCCTGCAAGATCAACAAAAGCAGTTAAACCTAAAATATCATGACATATAACTCTACTTGGGTACCAAGGGAAATCTTTGTCCGTTCTTTTTTCAATTAGTTGAATAAGTGAATCTTCTAAGTCTTCACTTGGGCATTTTCTAATTAAGTTTTCTGCTAAAACTCTTGAAGTATAATTTAACTTTTCAAAAGAACCTTCTTGTATATCTTCAACTGCACTTTTTACATCATAATATTTTACATCTAAATTATCTAATTGTTTAAGATATTTTTCATTATTCATATTAATATATCCTATTTTAAATTTAAAAGGATTGCCTATAACTATAGACAATCCTATATTTTGCTAAACTTAGCACTATTTTTATTTAGTGAAAAGTCACTAATTTGATGATTTTATCTTTCTTCTAATGGAACAAATTTTAAATTTTCAGGTCCTGTATAATTTGCAGAAGGTCTGATGATTTTACCATCTTCTCTTTGTTCAATTACGTGTGCACCCCATCCTGTAACTCTTGAAATAACAAATATTGGAGTAAACATATCAGTTGGAATTCCCATTTGATTATAAGATACTGCAGAGAACCAATCAAGATTTGGAAACATTTTCTTTTGTTCCCACATAATTGACTCAATTCTTTCTGCTACATCATACATTAACATGTCATTGTTTTCTTCTGAAAGTCTTCTAGCAACTTCTTTAATTACTACATTTCTTGGATCACTTGTAGTATAAACTGGGTGTCCAAATCCAATAATAATCTCTTTTCTTGCCATTCTTTCTTTGATATCTTTTTGGGCTTCATCAGCACTTGAATATCTTTCTTGAATTCTAAATGCAACTTCATTTGCTCCACCATGTTTTGGACCTCTTAATGCTCCAATAGAACCAGTTATACATGAGAACATATCTGAATTTGTTCCAGCAATTACTCTTGAAGTAAATGTTGATGCATTAAATTCATGCTCTGCATATAAGATTAGTGAAGTATGCATTGCTTTTACCCAAGATTCTCTTGGTTTTTCACCATGTAATAGATGTAAGAAATGTCCACCGATTGTATCATCATCAGTTACAACATCAATTCTTTTTCCATTAAATGCGTAGTGATACCAATAAGTTAACATCGAACCAAAACAAGCCATTAATTTATCAATTATATTTTGAGCTTCTTCTTTAGGATGAGCTTCATCTTCAGACATAATTGCTCCAAGAACAGAACAACCAGTTCTCATAACATCCATTGGATGGGCAGTTTTTGGTAGTTGTTCCAAAGCAACTTTTACGCCATCTGGTAAATCTCTCATTCCTTTTAGTTTTTCTTTATACGCTTTTAATTCTTCTTTATTAGGTAGCTTTTCATGTACTATTAAATATGCAATTTCTTCAAATTCTGAATTGTCAGCAAACTCTAAAATATCATAACCTCTATAGTGAAGATCATTTCCTGTTTTACCAACTGTACAAATTGCAGTATTACCTGCTGCATGTCCAGATAATGCAACTGATTTTTTTGGTTTAAATCCTGTATTAGTACTCATTTTTTCTCCTTAATCTAGTGTTATTAATTGATATTATTATTTGCTTTTAGCAAAAAGTTCATCCATTTTTTGCTCATATTTATGATAATCTAACATATCATAAAGCTCCATTCTTGTTTGCATCGTATCAAGAACTCCCTCTTGAGTTCCCTTTTCTCTTAATTCTTGATATACATTTAATGCAGCTTTATTCATCGCTCTAAATGCTGATAATGGATAAAGAACCATATCAATTCCAACACTTCCAAGTTCTTCAACTGTGAACATTGGAGTTGCACCAAATTCAGTAATATTTGCTAATACTGGTACATTTATTGCATTTGTAAACTCTTGGTACTCTTTTAAAGTATGAATTGCTTCAGCAAAAATTGCATCTGCTCCAGCTTCAACATATGCTTTTGCTCTAGCAATTGCAGATTCTTGACCTTCACTTGCGTGAGCATCAGTTCTTGCAATAATATAAAAATCAGGATCTAAATCTTTTTTTGCATCAACTGCAGCTGTAATTCTGTCACACATCTCTTGTGTTGATACTAACTCTTTATTTGGTCTGTGTCCACATCTTTTTGCCGCAACTTGATCTTCTATATGTAATCCAGCAGCTCCAGCTCTAATAAACTCTTTTACTGTTCTTGCGACATTAAATGCATGTCCCCATCCAGTATCTGCATCAACAATTAAAGGAGTATCACAAATTGAAGTAATTCTTCTAATATCAATACATACATCTTCAATCATTGTCATACCTAAATCTGGTAAACCATAAGAAGCATTTGCAACACCTCCACCAGAAATGTAAATAGCTTTAAAACCTACTCTTGTAGCTTGTAATGCTTGGTAAGCATTTATTGTGCCTACAATTTGTAGTGGAGTTTCTTCTTTTAATGCCTCTCTAAATTTTTTTCCTGCGCTCATATAATAGTCCTTCCTTTATATTTTATACATTAATTATACATCATTGAATAAATTAAAGATTGTATAATTTTTGTAAGAGAAAACTCAATTTTTTTACAAAAAAGTAAAAAATGTACAATATTTGTTTTTATGTTTAAGAATAGTACAATAAATGATAAATTTTACTAAGGGAAGAGTAATGTCATTTAAAACAGGAATAGAAAAGATAATTGAAATATATAAAAGATCTCATTTAAGTATATCAAAATTTTCATCATTAATTCAAAAAGATAGAAGAACTGTTACTTCTTGGGTAGATGGATTAACCGATGTTGAACCAAATGATGAAGTAAAAAAAAGAATCTGTAGTTTATTTAGATATCCTGATTATATTTGGGAATCTGGATGTAGCGGTGATGAGTTTCTTAAATCAATTACTCAAATTCCTCAAAAAGAAGTAAGAATAATAGATGAGGATTATCAAGGAAGACTCAAATATATAATGGATGTGGAAAAAAACAGAAGATTTGTTATTCAAGCACAATTTCCTGGACCAATGTATAGAGATACTGCTGTTCAAAGTGTTTTTAGAAATAGAACAGATAAAAATATTGAAGATTTAAAACAAAAAAGAATTGATCAAATGCTAAGATATGATTATGATACAACAGAGTGGTATTCAATCAAATCAATTCTTAGTTTTTGTTATGCAAAAATTGGTAACTTTTTTACAAAAGAGGAAAAAATAAAAATATTAGAACTAATTTATGAGTTATTTAATAATAACTATAATAAAAAGCTTTTTTTCTTTGATTCTTTTTCAAGAAAAATATATGGAATGGAAACAACATATATTTCAATAAATGTAAAACAAAAAATTCTATTTTTTAAATCACCAATAGAATCAGTATTTATTGAAATAAGAAATAGAAGTTTAGTTGAGAGAATGCACAGATATTATTCTTCTCCCATTGAAGCACCAAGTCATGTTAATTTTTTAGAATCAGTTAAAATTATTAAGATTTTACAAGATGCATTAAAGTACAATAATACTTTAGCACAAGCTTATGAAACAATAAACAGAACAACAGATTATGGTGAGCTTTTTTATCATAACTTATCAGTTGACTTACAAAAAGAGGTGACTCCTCCAAAACCAGGACAAAGAAGGAATTAATATGGAAGCATTATATTTGCATCAATTTTTTATTTTAGCTGCTGCTATGTTTATTGCCCTTTTATCTCCAGGCCCAGATTTTGCAATGATTGTAAAACAAAGTATCACATATGGAAAAAGAAGCTCTATTTTTACAAGTATTGGAATAGGACTTGGAATTTCAGTACATATTATATACTCAATTTTAGGAATAGGGCTGATTATTTCTAAATCAATAATTTTATTTAATATTATTAAGTATTTGGGTGCAGCATATTTAATCTACTTAGGAATTCAAAGCTTGAAATCAAAAGGAATAAAACTAGATAATAAAGATAAATCAACAAATAAAGAGATTAGTGATTTAAAATCATTTACATCTGGATTTTTATGTAATGCCTTGAATCCTAAAGCAACGCTATTTTTCTTATCAATGTTTACAGTTGTAATAAATATAAATACACCACTTTATATTCAAAGTCTTTACGGATTGTTTTGTATCTTAGCAACAACAGTTTGGTTTATTTTTGTATCTTTGATACTAAGCCATAGTAAAGTTAGAAACTTCTTTAGTAAATTTGGAGTTTGGTTTGATAGAACAGTTGGTTTTGTATTGATTGGATTAGGATTAAAAGTAGCGTTTAGTAAATAAATATGCTTTTTAGCATATTTATTTATAAGTATCATATCAAGTCCAACTCTTCACTAATAGCTTTAAAATACTTTTTTGTGTAGCTCTTCAAGTAAATATATTATAATAGCAATCTTGGAGTAGTTTTAATTTCTAAATCTTAATATAATTTTTACATAAAAGAGTTTGAAAGAGGGCAAATGGGAAATAGTACTAAAGATGATTATGTTCAAAGTATATGTAGAGTAATTTTATATATTGAACAAAATTATAATAGTGAGTTAACTCTTGATATATTATCAAAACATGCTAGTTTTTCTAAATACCATTTTCACCGTATTTTTAAATCAATTGTTGGTGAGAGTATGGGTGAGTATATTAGAAGAGTGAGACTTCAAAGTACTACTTTACAGTTTAAGACAAATCAAAAAATTACTCAAATAGCTATGAATAGTGGTTATGAAACTAATGCCTCTTTTTCAAAAGCTTTTAAAAAGCATTTTGGAATAACTCCTAAAGAGTTTGCAAAAAATGCAAAATTAAAAAGAGGAAATAAGATGTTAGAGCCAAAAATAATAAAGCTTGAAGATATAGAGATTTTGTATGTAAGAAAAACAGGTGAGTATACAAAATGTAGTATTGAAGCATGGGAAAATCTTATAAACTTTGTAGGTACAGAGTATTTTATAAGAGATGATGTAATGATGTTTGGAATAGGACATGATAATCCTAACATTACGCAGATAGATAAACTTAGATACGATGCTTGCCTTTCTTGGGTAGATAAATCAATTCAAGAAAAAGGTGAGATTCAAAGTAAAATAATAGATGGTGGAAAATATGCTGTATTTTTACATAAGGGTGATTATAAAGAGTTGATAAATACTTATGATGGAGTATCAAATTGGATTATTCAAAGTGGCGTAGAGTTAAGAGATTTACCTATTATTGAAAAATATTTAAATAAGAATCCAATTACTTGTGATAAACAGGATTTAAGAACAGAGATTTATATTCCAATTATTTGATAATTGGAATATATTTATTTTATTTTAAAAGATCTTTAAATTTATGATTTTTAACAATTTCACCAATAAGTTTTTGTACTGCTGGGACAAAACTTCTTTGCATTTCTGAACAAGCTGAAGTTGCTAAGTAACTAGATTCATAATCATATCTTGAGATTATAGACATTTTTTCTCCATTTGATGAATTAACTGTTACATCAAATTTCCAATATGCATTACCAAATACTGTACTTCCATATATATCATTTAATTTCATTCCAATTGTTGTTTTTGCTTGAGTATCAAGTAAATCAGAAACTACTAATTCTTTTTTAAAAGCGTCTTTTATATAAGAAATAAAAGTAGACCCTTTTGCAGTTCCTACAGGAGTTGCAAGTCTACACATTAATGTAGATTCATTATTTTCATCTACAAAATCACCAAGGTTTATTTTTTGTCCATTTTTTGCTATAGATTTTAAATTAAGTATATTATCTGTTGACATAGAATAGTCATACACTTTATTTGCACAACCAGTAAATAAAAATACAACAAGTAAACTTGTAATTAAAATAACACTTTTTTTCATTTGTTTCCTTAAAAAATTTTTTGTATTATATTTTAATAATACTTAAATTATTTAATTATTTTATAAGGTTTTGAAATATAAAAATAAAAGTATGATAATCTATAGCTTTTAGTATAGGGAAATATGAAGATTTAATAAAATAAATAAAATATTATTTATTTAAATTAATGAATATTGATTTTTATAAAATAATTAATATAAAAATATTATTTAAATTTTATAAATATTGTATAAAAGTTAAAATAAATAGACTTGATATTAATACAAATATAAAAATAGATAAGTAATATATTGATCCTGTGAAAGTGCCTCTTGCAACCATACCAAAGGCAAGTAATCTTTTATCAGCACTTTTATAACTTTTAGATATTTTACGATATATAAAAATATAAAAAATTGAATACAATGGAATAATTGTAAAAAGGATTAATCTGCCATACTCTTTTCCAAAAAAAATTGAGATAACAAACATAAAAAGTAAGCAAGAAACATTTCCCATGGCATATTTTTTTAATTTTATCTCTTTTGTTTTATCATTCATTATTTAAATTTCTTAACTATTTTTATTTAATTTATATTATCAATTAGACTGATATTATTATTTTTCAAATATATTACAAAAATATCATTTAAAAACTATAATTTACTATTTTGTATTTTATGCAAATTTTCATATGCCCATAACTCAAACTATGCTAACATCACACTATGAATAACAAATACCAAATATTAAAAGATGTTTTTGGACATGAGCATTTTAGAAGTTTTCAAGAAGATGTAGTTGATTGTATTATTAATAAGCAAGATGTATTGACTATTTTGCCAACTGGTGGTGGTAAGTCACTTTGTTATCAACTTCCAACATTATTGATGGATGGTGTGACTGTTGTAGTTTCTCCTTTGATTGCTTTGATGCAAGACCAAGTAAAAGCTTTAAATGATTTAAATATAAAAGCTGCGATGATTAGTTCTTCTCAAACAAATGAAGATAACAATCTTACAATGCAGATGCTTTTAGATGAACAGTTAAAGTTTATTTATGTTGCACCAGAAAGATTTACTTCAGAAGAGTTTATATCTGTTTTACAAAGAGTAAATATAAATTATTTTGTAATAGATGAAGCCCATTGTGTTAGTGGATGGGGACATGAGTTTAGAGCTGAGTATCGAAACTTAGATAAACTAAAAAGATATTTTCCAAATACTTCAATTTGTGCATTTACTGCAACTGCTACTAAAAAAGTGCAAAGTGATATTGCTGCAAGTTTAAATTTAGACAATCCAAGACATTTTAGAGCTAAAACCAAAAGAGATAACTTAGATATAAAAGTAGAGCCAAGAGTTTCAAATGGTAAAAAACAGATTTTAAATTTTTTGAAAAGTCACAAAGGTCTATGTGGAATAATATATACTTTTACTAGAAAAGAAGCAGAATCAACAGCACAATTTTTATGTGAAAATGGATACAAAGCAAGAGCTTATCATGCAGGTTTAAAAGCAGAAATAAAAGATGAAGTTTATAATGATTTTATTTATGAAAATATTGATATTGTAGTAGCTACGATTGCTTTTGGAATGGGAATAGACAAATCAAATATAAGATTTGTAATACATACTTCACTTCCAAAAACTTTAGAGAACTATTATCAAGAAATAGGTAGAGCAGGAAGAGATGGTGAGATGTCTTATGTATATTTGCTTTACTCAAAATCTGATGAGGTAAAAAGAAAGATACAAATCCAAGAGGCTATTGATAGTAACTACAAGCAAATAGGTCTTGATAAATTAGAAGCAATGTATAGATATTGTGTATCAAATAAGTGTAGACATAAGATGATTGCTAAGTATTTTGAAGATGAGATAGAAGATTGCAAAAGTATATGTGATAACTGCACAAAAGGCGAAGTAACACAAGTTGATGTGACAATTGATGCGCAGAAATTTTTGAGTGCAGTTTATAGAACACAACAGCGTTTTGGAACAAATCATATAATTGATGTACTAAGAGGTTCTAAAAATCAAAAAATATTAGAGTTTGAGCATGATAAGTTAAATGTATATGCATTAGGAAAAGACAAAAGTAAAAATGAGTGGATAGCAATAGTTGATAAACTAATAGATATTGAAGCTTTAAGTTTAGGTGAATTTAGAGTTTTAAAGCTTACAAATTTGGGAATGCAGATACTAAAAGGAAATGAAAAGTTATTAATAGATAGTGATAAACTTGGAATTGCAAATCAAATAGAAGAAGAAAAAACAGAACTTACATTTGATGAAGAGTTATATGAAAAATTTAGAGAATTAAGAAGAGAGATAGCTTTAGAGCATGAAGTTCCAGCTTATGTGATTTTTTCAGATAAGACATTAAAAGAGTTTAGTTCAAAACTTCCAACTACAAAAGAGCAGATGTTAGATGTAAATGGAGTAGGGCTTGTAAAATATGAGAAATATGGTGAGAGTTTTTTGCAATTATGTAAAGATATAAAAGAGCAATTTAGTGAACAAATTGAACAAAAAAAAGAGTTAAAAAAACTAACAAAAACTTATCTTGAAACTTTAGAGCTTATTAATGAAAATAAAACTTTAGAAGAAATATCTCAAATTAGACAATTATCAACTAGTTCTATTTTATCTCATGTTTCACTTTTATTTGAACATAACAAAATATCAAAAGAGAGAAAAGAACAACTTTTAAGCTCACTTACTATTCCAGATGAAATTCAAAATTGGATAAAAACTGGTTTAGAGTATGAGAGTTTAAAAGAACTAAGACAATACTTATATTTATATGAGTATCTAAATAAAGAAAATGATTGAAATTATTTGATGATGAACAAAAAAAGTGATTTTTGTTGTTCAAAAAGTACTAAGGGTTTGAGAGAATCTCTAAATTCTACTTCTTGAACACTTCTTGGAACAAATTATATCTGTAAATAAAGGTTATAAAGCCAATAAATTAGATTTTTTAATTTTGTTCCAAATATAAGAAGTATTTGAACTAACGTTAAAGTTAAGCTACAAGTAGCAAAAGGTTACTTGTTAGCTTCTATGATTTGTTAGAACGACCAGGAGGAATTGGTATACTTGAGGTTTCTATTCCTTCTTTTATCCAACGAGACCATTGGCTTAATATTCCACCATTTCTTGTTTTTGATCCTTCGGACCAATTCAATTGAAATTCATCAGATATTCGTTCAGCTAAATCTTTATTTGAAATTTTTGGTGTTTCAGTAAGTATTTCAACACACCTATTTAATGAACCTTCATTTTTTGCTACAGACCAAATTGCTTCTAATTTACCACCGTACTTTTTAATTGATTCATTTTGTATAGTTACGTAGTCATTATTTAATGAGACAAGTTCAAATCTCTTTAAAACTGTCAATGCATTCCGACTTACATCTTTTACTTCTTTTGTTCCTTTACTAATAGCTTCAATTGCTTCATAAACAGAATACGGTGAAACAGAAACAGAAAACACATTACCTCTTTGCTTTCCACTTCTAACTACTTGTTCTATATTAGAGATAGGTGAACCAGAATCTTGAACAATCACATTTTTACCAGCTCTTGAAAGAAAACCAGAATATATAAGAAAATTTGTTAGTTTATTAGAATATGTTGACCATGTTTTTTCACCAAATTTTGCTTTTGGTAAACTCTCTATCAAAGTTTCTTTAATATCATTTTGCTGAATAGTCTTTCCTGCGTATTTTTTATATAGTAATATTTTTAAAGAATGTTTATTCAGTTTATCTCTTAATAATTTTAGTGCGACTTCTTCTGTATAAATATGCATATTTCGGTGAAGCTTAAATGCTATACTATCCCTTTCAGCTAAACCAAACATTACTAAATCAGCGCCTATGTTCCATATAGTTCTATCTTTTAAAGAAGCTTCTTTTGCT
Source organism: Arcobacter sp. CECT 8985 (assembly GCF_004116495.1). Lineage (GTDB taxonomy): Bacteria > Campylobacterota > Campylobacteria > Campylobacterales > Arcobacteraceae > Malaciobacter. The sequence continues at coordinate 147,023 of NZ_PDKC01000003.1, forward strand.
AAATCAATTGAGTCGATAAATCTATCATTGACAAGTCTTTTACAAATATTAAGCATAGAAGATGGATCAGAGGTTGGTATATAGTTAAATGGTATAATAGGTGTTCTACCTGTAAGCAAGTAATCTTTAAATATATCCCAATATATATTAAGTCGATCACCACTTCTTACTACCAACCGCTTATTCACTAAATTATTTAAAATAGAAATTCCAGAGATTTCTATAATTTCACTCCAGTCAGCAGGAGCTTTTTGTGCAACTAACTTAAGACATGTTAGTTCTTGTGGTGATAATAATTCCAAATCAGATTCAAATATACGACCAGCATCTAAATCAACTAGTATTGATTCCGAGCCTTCTCCTTTAATTATTCCTTCATGTAAATTAATACATAGTTTTTTTAATAGCCAGGGGAAACCTTGACTAGACTGTGTAATTTGATGTCTAGTTTCAGCAGTAATATTATGTCCTATTTCTTTTTGAAATTTAGTAATAGATTTAGAAATTTCTCCATTATCAAATACATCAAGCCTATATTCACGTCTGTGATCTGAAAGTTCATGCCACATATGATATGCAGGATGATCCTGATGAGTAGTGCTATCTGTCTTCCACGCAAAGCCCAAAACAAAATTTCTTTTACTTCCCGCTACATCTAGCATTAAATCTCTTGCAGATTTAAATACACCAAATAACTCTGGTTTAGAATACAATTCTTCAAATTGATCAAATACTAAACAAATAACTTGTCCTTTAGCCTCCAAAGAGTCAAAGTATTTTTGAATATTTGGAGAACTTAATGGTGTTGTGGGGTCAGTTAAATTCAAATCCATTTTATCTCCAAATCCATTTTTTTGAGCTTCTTTTAAACATGAAATGAAAGAAGATAAAATATATAATGGAGATCTAGCACCACGAATATCAACTGCATATACAAAGTATTTTTTCTTATAATGTTGGTTCTTAGACCTATCTCGAAGTTTTGCAATTAGTGAACTTTTTCCAAGTCCTGAATTTCCAGTAATTGCAAATACTCTACTTCCATTAGAGTTTTTTGCTGACTCCAAGAAATTAAAAATATCTTTTTGTGTGGAATCTCTTCCTACAAAATCTTGAGGTCGTGCAGGTCTGTAGTCATTCCAAGATTCTCCAGTTTGAACTTCTATAACTGTAGGTAATTTTGAAGGAATTTTAAGTTCACTGCTTTCCTTTTTTTGTAAGCCTATATTTAAATCAAAATCTGCTAATACTGTTTCGAGACTTGATAAATTATCTAATGTTTCTTTTTCTTCTATTTGCCTTCCATTTGAAGCATTGTATACTAGAACACCATATGGTGTTCCACCCTTTAATGTATAAACACACCAAAATATTCCATATTTGGTAACTAATAAAGTCCAATCACCCAAAAATTCTGAACCACTAACAAATTCTTCAGCTTTAGAAGTTGGTGGAGTTGTAATTATTGAAGAATCTTGTAATGAAGATATTACGTGATTTGGTGAATAAAAACTCAATCTTGATGATTTATTTTCTGGCTTTGTCTTCCATTTCTCAATAAAACCTTTTGCATCTTTAGTAAAGTCAGATGTTGATATTAACCATCCTTCTGTATATTCTTCAGAATCAACTGTACCCCATAATTGTCTTAGAATAGGAGCTGCGATAGGAGCTTTTTGAGCTTTACACTCAACATAAATTTTTTTACCATTAACCTTATGTTCACATAATAAATCAAGTTCAGCTCCTACTATTCGAATCTCTTCTATTACATAGTAACCATATGCTTTCAGTAACTTTTTTGAAAGGGATTCTAGTAAGTCACCTTTTTTCTTATTACTATCATCATCTTTACAAGCAACTTCTATTTTCATTATCTTAATATCCCTTCTATTGTGTTCAACATGGTAGTTAAATAACTATTGGCTAGATTATATCTTTATTGGTACGATTTTAAAGTAATTACCTTCTGTATTACTTTATTGACATTTCAATTCTTTGTTCTAACTATTTCCTAAACATACATTATATACAAGATAGCCTGAAAATAAATAACGTAGATAAAGATATTATATGTTGAAACAGCCATAAACCTGCGAAATGTTAAATATATTAAGAGGTGAAATGTAGATAATAATTGATACAAATATGAGTCATAAAAATAAGTTCAATAACCTGTACTTTTTTGCACAAATTTGGTTAAGTAAAATAAATTCTAGGACTATCAAATTTTGACACAAAATTCTGAACAGTCTCAACAACTTCAATTTTTCTTTATCAAATTGAAGTTGTAATATAAAATTTTATTTTTTATTTTTTATATTAAATAAAAGTAGTCCATTACCAGAATAAATTTCTACTTTATTATCTTTATTTGAAAAATAAATATCTTTAATAAATAATTTGATTATTAGATCTTTATGTTCTATTTTAAAAATCATTTTTTTATAGTTTGTTTTATCAATAACTTTGATTTTTTCTTTTTTTAGTTTTTCTAAAATATGTCTTAAATCAAGTTGAAAAAGTTTATTTTCTATTTTAAGGTTTAATATTGAATGTTTCTCTAACCAGTATGTAAAATATTTAGTTCCATAATATGCTTTTTTTATATAACTTGAAAAATTAAATACAAATGAATAGTTATAGTTTTTAGAATTTATTGCAATATCATCAAGCTTGAAGTTTTTAAGGTATTTTTTTTGTTTTAAAGAGTATTTTGTTGTATATTCTATATTTAAGTATTTTAAATGAGATTTTGTATTCATTTTTGTTTTAAATATTTTTTTTAATTCTTCTTTCCCTTTTCTACTATTTTCTAGATAATTCAAAAGAGATGTTATTTCTACTCTTTGTTGTTTTGGAAGTTCATTTTTTGCAGGAATTACTTTTTTATTTATATACATATCATTTTTTATAAATATATTTTTTAATCTATTAATTTGTGAATAAATAGATACATTATGAGCATTAAATGGAGTTATTGAGCTAAATATAGAAAGTATAAAAAGAGATATAACAGCATTTTTTATATTAAATTGTTTTTTTATTAATTCATAAATTAATAGATAAATAAACCAAATAGCACAAGCAATAAGAACGTATCTTGAAGGTGTTATTCCATATTCAGAAATTCTAGTATATATTGAGATAGATAAAAATATTATAGGGATAATTGAAAAATAAGTTGAAAATTTAAGTATAAAGTTAGTTAGTTTATTGTGCTTTTTTAAACCTATTAGTAAACTTTTTACAACTATAACTATAGTAAAAAATAAGCAAATTATAAATGCTAAGTTTCCTTTTGGAAGTTCTTGTAAAATAGTTATTTTGGCAAAATATATATATAAAATAATTGTATATACAAAAAC
>NZ_PDKC01000040.1 GCF_004116495.1 Arcobacter sp. CECT 8985
TTTTACAAATAAAATAAAAAAAGAAAATCATACTTCACATATAATAATTAAAAGTTCATTAATAAATTTAAAATATAAAGTAGTATTTAAAGATTTAAATAAAATAATAAGTTCAAACCTAATACCAAAAATGGATTGTGAAATAAAAATAGAATCATTAGAACAAATAAGTTTTTCACCTGAAGATATGAAATATTTAGAATAATATAAAAAGAAAGAGGAATCAAATGAATATTAAAACAATAATAAAGATATTAATAATAGCAATAATAAGTCTAAACTTAACTGCTTGTGATGATAATAAAAGTTCAAATAATATAGAAAAAGAGAAAGAAGTTAAAATTACTCCAACTTTAGCAATGCCAGAATGGGATGATAATGCAGATAAAAGAATTAGAAAATATTGGAGCCAATGGACTGACGCAAAAAAAGACCCAAGCGCAGCAACAAAGATAGGATACTCATACTCAGAAAAATTAAAAGATTATGATAAAGCTATCAAATGGTATAAATACTCAAACTCTATGAAACCAACAGGAGTAAATTCAAATTATATGTGTTATGCATATCAAATGAAAAAAGATTATGATGAAGCAATAAAATGGTGTAAAAATGCAATTGATTTATCTAATAATGATGCTTTATATAGAATTGGTTACTTATATTCTAAAATAAAAGATTATGATGAAGCAATTAAATATTATGAAATGTCATATGAAAAAACAAAAGATAAAATGTCTGCAAATAATATAGGATTTATATATCAAGAAAAAATAAAAGATTATGAAAGTGCAAAGAAATGGTATTTAATTGGGGTAAAAGAAAATAATATGTCTTCTTTTCATAACTTATCTAGGTTATATCATCATAATTTAAATGATGATTTAAAAGCAAGTGCTTACTCTATTGCTTTGATTAATAACAAATTTACAAAAAGTTCAGTATTAAATACTTTACAAAAAACATGGAAAATCCCAAACAATATAATCCAAAAAGGTTATGAGTTACAATTAAATTCAGATGAATTTCCAATAAAATATAAAGGAAAATTAGATTTAGATGAATAAAATAATTTATATAATAATTATATTGATAGCATTTTTTGTAACAAGACATATAATTTATTCAAAACAAACTAACGAACCTGTTAGTTATGAAAGTATGAAATATGACTTGGATAATGTAAAGAATAATAGTAAATATAGATAGTAAAAATTTAAGGGTTTACTATAAAATTTTTACTATCGTTTGTCACATGATAAATCATGATATTATATTTTTTTGCATAATATCTCATAAGTATTTTTTGTAATGTAGGCTCTATTGATGGTGTAAACCAAGCGTTATTTGATATTGCAATCATATATTTTGTACCATTTAGGTTTTCAAATATTTTGTCTGTTGTTGCTTCATAACAGATGGCATTTCTAAATTTAAAACCGTTTATATTAAAATCCGTTGGTGCTTTTGCTTCTGTATAGTCACTTGCGCCATTGTAAAATACTTTATTTATAAAATCAGCAAATATTTTTGGCAGAGGAATCTTTTCTCCAAAAGGAACCAAGACAACTTTATTTGCTATTTGTACTTTATCTTTTGAAAAATAATATGTAGAGTTGAAGTAACCTTTTTTATTATATGACATAGAACCTACAATAATATCAATTTTTTTAGCTCTTCTTTTTAGATAATTTAATAAAAATTCATCTTTATTTAAAAGAATTGGTAGTGAAGTTTCAGGTAAAATAATTAAATCATATTTTTCTTGTATAGCATAATCTATTTCATCTAAATTTTTATTTATTATATTTAATCTATTGTTTTTATTCCATTTTGTATCTTGATTTATATGCATTTTTGCCATGTATATTTTTAAATCAGGTTTTTTTATACTCTTTGGATTTGAGTAGTTAAAAGCAAATAAAAGTGGAATTATGAATAAAGCTTTATATTTATTTTTTCTTGTTAGAAAAAACATAGAAACTAAAATCAAAAAGAAAGCTAATTTTGTAGTTTGAAAATACGAACTTTCAAATAGTAGTTCAAGTTTAAACCAATTAAACCCAAAAGGTTCAATAAAACTTAATGCAAAAATAGCAAAAACTCTAAATATTGGTTTTTTTATAGCATCAAGAAGAAAAAATAAAAAAGCTACAATTAAACCTATTGCTAAAATTGCAATAGGAATTAAATAAGATATATGATAATAAATAAAACTAAAAGATATCCAATAAAACCAAAATATACCAGTAAAAAAACCAGCAATAACTAAAGATATCCTAGGAATTGTAAGAAGAAAATATATTCCTGTTAATCCTAAAACTGAATTAAGGATTTTATAATTTATATCAAAATGTTGTAAGTAAATAAAACTACTAAGTAATATTGCAGTTATCAAGCCTTTTATTATAATAGTTTTGTTAAAATTAATACGTTTTATAAAAAACATAGAAAATACTTCAGAAAAAGGAATTTAAATGGGTCAAAGTGCTGATTTAATAAGTTCATTATTGCCTCTAGTTGCATTATTTGCAATTTTTTATTTTTTGATTATCAGACCACAGCAAAAACAAGCTAAAGCTCATAAGCAAATGATAGCTGAATTAAAAAAAGGTGATAAAATTGTAACAAATGGTGGCTTAATGGTAGAAATTACAAAAGTAGAAGATACTTTTTTAATTGTTAAAAACCACGACAACACTGAAATGAAATTAATGAAAGAATTTGTTACAAAACTTTTAGATTAATTTACTATTTTAAAACATACAACTTTGTATGTTTTAAATTTTCTATGTACCTCAAAAAGCTAAGGAAAATGATTGAAAATCTTAAATTATAGACTAATTATTTTTATATTAAGTATCATATTCGGAATTGTATTCTCACTTCCTTCATTTATGCAAACAGACACTGGTAAAAAAATCTCATTGGGATTAGATTTACAAGGTGGACTTCATATGCTACTAGGAGTTCAAACAAATGAAGCTGTAGCTTCAAAAATAAAAAGTATTGCAACTTCAATTAAATATTTTGCAGATGATGAAGAACTATTATTGGAAGATTTAAGTATTAGTGATGATACTATTACTTTTTCTATGCTAGATAAAGATGAAATTCCAAAAATTGAGAAAAATTTAGAAAAAATAAGCGGATTAAAAACATCTATAGATGGATTAAATGTTACTGTTACTTTAACTGATAAAGAGATAGCTAGAACAAAAGATTTGTCTGTATCTCAAGCAGTTGAAACAATAAGAAATAGACTTGACCAATTTGGGCTAGCTGAACCAACTGTAATAAGACAAGGTAAAACAGATATTGTTGTGCAACTTCCTGGTATTAAATCACAAGAAGAAGAAAAATCAGCAAGAGAACTAATCTCAAAACCTGCAAACCTTGAATTAATGGCAGTTGATGAAGAAAGAGCAGATCAAGTTTATACAATGAGTGATGCACAAGCAGCTGAATATGGAGATTTGATATTACAAGATACAAGTGATGCAAATAGATTATATTTAGTAAAAGAAATACCAATTTTAAATGGTGAACAAGTAATTGATGCAAAAGTTGCATTTGATAAATCAAATCAACCAATTATTAATTTTACTTTAAACTCAAGTGGTGCGAGAATTTTCGGAGATTTTACAGCTAAAAATGTTGGGAAAAGACTTGCCGTTGTTCTTGATGGTAAAGTATATTCTGCACCTTCAATTAGAGAAAGAATTGGTGGTGGAAGTGGACAAATTTCTGGTGGATTTACATTACAAGAAGCTGGAAATGTTGCAATTGCTTTAAGAAGTGGTGCTTTACCAGCATCTGTTAAACTTCTTGAAAAAAGAAGTGTTGGACCTTCTTTAGGTGCTGATTCAATTGAAGCTTCAATGATGGCTTTAATCTTTGGATTTTTACTTGTTGTAGTATTTATGATTGTTTACTATAGAAGAGCTGGTATTATTGCTAATATTGCATTGATTACAAATATTTTTATAATTGTGGCAGTAATGGCTATGTTTGGTGCAACTCTTACACTTCCTGGTATGGCAGGTATTGTTCTTACTGTTGGTATGGCAGTTGATGCAAATGTTATTATTACTGAAAGAATTAGAGAGTTATTAAAGCAAGGATTATCTATACCAAAAGCAGTTGAGGATGGATATTCAAATGCTATGAGAGCAATTTTAGATGCAAATATTACTACAGTTTTAGCAGCAGTAATTTTATATGCATATGGTACAGGTCCAATTAAAGGATTTGCAGTAACAATCTCTATTGGTATTTTGGCATCTATGTTAACAGCTATTTTAGGTACACACGGTATCTATGAAGCACTTATGCCAAAAATAGCAAAAGATAAAAACAGTAAAAAATGGTTTGGAGTTAACTAATGGAAATATTTAAATCAAATAAAGTATATAACTTCATGGGAAGTAGACTTCCTTTTTTAGGGTTGTCTTCAATATTATTTATTGCTTCAATTGTATTATTAATTACTAAAGGTTTAAACTTTGGTATTGATTTTGCAGGTGGAACAATTGTTCAAGTAAAATATGAAAAAGTTGCTCCCATTTCAGATATTAGACATGTATTAGCTAAAAAACCAAAATATGAAAATGCTATTATTTCAAAATTTGGAAGTGATAAAGAAGTTGTAATTAGATTATCTGGAACATCTTCGGATTTGTCAACTGATATTAGTGATAGAATCACAAAAGTATTAGCTCCAACTGGAAAGTTTGAGATAAGAAGAGTTGATATTGTTGGTCCAAAAGTTGGTGGAGAATTGAGAGAAAAGGGTATTATGGCTCTTACTCTTTCAATAATTGTAATTTTAATATATGTTAGTTTTAGGTTTGAGTGGAGATTTGCAATTGCATCTATTTTAGCCCTTATTCATGATATTACTATTGCAATGGGTGCAATATCACTTTTTTCTGTTGAAGTAAATTTAGATATTTTAGCTGCACTGTTGACATTACTTGGATATTCACTAAATGATACAATTATTGTATTTGATAGAATTAGAGAAGGTATTCAAACTTCCAAAGAGACTATTATTGAAAAAATTGTAAATGAATCAGTAAGTAAAACATTATCAAGAACAACTCTTACATCATTAACAACATTCTTTGTTGTAGTGACTCTATTTGCATTTGGTGGTGAAATTATTCACGGATTTGCATTTACCTTAGTTGTAGGTATTATTGTAGGTACTTATTCTTCAATCTTTATTGCCGCATCATTTTTAGTTCAATTAAAATTCTCAATTTTAGGATTTAGAGCTAAAGAGGCTGAAAAAGTAAAAAGACAAAAAGAAAAAGAGAGAATGAGAGCTATGTATGAGAAAGGAACAGTCTAATAAGACTGTTCTTGCATCATCTTTATAAAAGGGAAGACAGTTTTACTGCCTTCCCTTTTTTTATGTAAAAAAATCACTAATAACTTCTTGTCTATTTACATTTTATTTTACTTTTTTTGAAAAAAGTAAAAAAAGAGTCAAAGGATGAAAAGAATATAATAAATAAAATGATTTATTTAAAGAGTATCAATGTCTAATAGCGAAATATGTGAAATAATATACAAACAACTAGATAAAATTACATTTAATGAACTTACTGATGGTAAAACTTGTGATATTAAAGATTTTAAAGAATATATGATTAAAGATAATAATGAGGGTTTTAAAGGAATGTTTAAAACTGAATTGGAAAATAAAATAATTGAATTTAAAGATATAACTTTTACAAAAGAAAATAAATACATAATAGATAAGTTATACAAAATAAAGTTTTTTGATAATTGTATATTTGAGTTTGATTTTAAGATTAATTCAGAAAAAACTTATTATTTTGAGAAATGTAAATTTAGTAATAAATTGATAATAAAGAGTTGCAACCTTTTTGATGAGAATGAATTATTTGATAATTGCGATATTAATAAAATAGAAATTAATGACGAAGAAATAAATTTTAAATTATTTAACTTTTGTAAAATTAATAAATTAAATGCAAATAGAGTCATATTTAAAAAAAAACCTTTTTTTGATACTTTTAATAATCTTTTTAAGAGAAAAAATATTAATGAACAAGTATATAAAAATTTAAATTTTTATGATTGTAAATTTGAAAAAGAGTTTTTTATTGGTCAAAAATCAAGAATTGATACTTTAAAGTTTTTAAGTTGCAGTTTTTTTAGTAAGTTAAATATTAGTGTAGAATATCCAATTGAAAAGTTGAAAATTCAGTTTTGCACTTTAAACAATAAGGTTGATATTTCTAAAAATATTATTAAGAAAGATTTATGTATAGAAAATTCAATTTTTAATGAAAATATAATTTTAGATAATTCTAACGTTGATGGCTTATTATTGAAAGAAAATATTTTTAATAAATTATTTTCAATGGCAGATACAAAAATAGATTTTTTTATTTCTGAAAAAGACTCTTTTGAAATGTTAAATCTTAGACGAACTAATTTTAATAAATTAGATTTAGAAAAAATACATTATATTGGGAAAAGTGATTTATTAGGAATAGAAGGAAAAATACAGAATAGAGAAACTGCAAGAATAATAAAAGACTCTTTTGAACAACAAAACAACATAATTGAAGCAAATAAATATTATGCAATAGAGATGAAAAAAAGAGAAGAAGAGTTAACAAAAGATTTAAAAGAAGGAAAAAACTTTTTTGAATGGCTAGTATTTAAAGTACATGGAATAAGTTCTAATCATTCACAAGATTGGTTATTAGCACTTTTTTGGATTATCAGTTTTACATTTTCAATAGGAATGATAACAAATGATTTTGAAAAATACCATATTAGTTTTATAAATTTAATTCCATCTTTTTTTATATTTATTATGTCTTTAATAATAGCTAGTATACAAATAGAATTTAAAAATATTCTTCTCATAATATTTGGTTTTATCTCATATGGCTTGTATTCTATAATTAGTTGTGATTTTAATTTGTATAATGTAACAAATCATATCAATCCATTTTCAGTGATGGATAGTTGGAAAAATATCACTTTTTCAGAATTAATATATAAAATAATCATCGCATATTTAATTTATCAATTAATAATATCAATTCGTCAAAACACAAGACGTAAATGATAAAAAATTAAATAATTTTATTTGCATAAATAATCATAAAAGATGGCAAACTTTAAACAAAAATGAATTAAAATAACTAAATTAAATACCTTTTTTAAAAGGAATGGCAATGCAAACAGAAGAAAAAAATAAAAAAATAGCATGGAATAAAATCAAATATAATTTTGATAGAATATCTTCAAACCATGCAAAAGATTGGCAACTTGCGCTATTTTGGATAGTTTTATTTGAACTATTTTCTAGTATATTTGAGTATGAATTTGTAAATAAATCTCATGAATATGTAAGCTTTATTCCAAGTGGATTTTATAAAGAAATCTTAATTGCAGGACTTATCTTACCTTTTATTTGGCTTTGTGTTTATAATCTAGTGTATATGTATAAAACAAATCTAATTTACTTAGCATTATATGCAACAGTTGGAATTTATTTGATTGTTACTGAAGATGTAACATTTAATCTTCTTTTACACAATTTAAATCCCTTTGAATTAAATATTGGTGGTACTATATATTTTATTATCCAACTATTTTTTAAGTTAATAATTGCATATTTGATTTATAAATTAGTAGTAGCTTTTAGGCATCAAAAACTTTAAGACCTAAAAGCAATACTTTAGTATCTTTTGGCTATTATATATCCTTATTTATAAATCTCAAAAGGAATAATATGGATTGGGGTAAGGTTACTTATATATTTTTCTCCCTCATGTCACTTACAACAACAGCAGGATTCATTTATGAACCAAATGCAGTAGCATTATTTTTAGCAGCTGGTGTAAATGTAATATCAACAATCTTAAAAATAGGTGTAAAAAATTTATTAGCAGCTGAACTTTTAGCTAGTTCTTTAGTTGCAGATTTACACTTAATCCCAGCATTTATGGTATTAACATTTATAGGTGATGAGAGAATGGCAACTGCTTTAGCAATTGGTGCAGTTGTAGCAAATGCTTTTTCAATAGCATTAGCATTGATTGAGAGCGCAAAAAGTCAAGATAAGGATATTTATTAATGGAATATAATCCAAAAGAAATAGAGAAAAAATGGCAAACTTTTTGGAGTGAAAATAAAAGTTTTGAACCATTAGATGATAAACAAAAAGATAAAAAATATATTTTAAGTATGTTTCCATACCCAAGTGGTAGAATTCATATGGGACATGTAAGAAACTACTGTTTAGGTGATGCTTTCGCTAGATATTATAGAAAAGCAGGTTTTAATGTATTACATCCAATTGGATGGGATAGTTTTGGTATGCCAGCAGAAAATGCAGCAATAAAACATAAATCGCACCCTAAAAAATGGACTTATGAAAATATCGATTATATGAGAGAAGAACTGAGATCTTTAGGACTTTCTTTTAGTGAAGAAAGAGAGTTTGCAACTTCAGATGAATTATATACAAAATGGGAACAAGAGTTCATTATCAAGATGTATGAATCAGGACTTTTATATAGAAAATCAACAACTGTAAATTGGTGTGAGCCTTGTCATACTGTACTTGCAAATGAACAAGTAGAAGAGGGATGTTGTTGGAGATGTGGTACACCTGTTGAACAAAAACAAATGCCAGGTTATTATATTGAAATTACTAAATATGCACAAGAATTACTTGATGATTTAAAACTATTAGAGGGTTCTTGGCCAAGTCAAGTTTTAACAATGCAAGAAAACTGGATTGGAAGAAGTGAAGGTTTGGAATTCACTTTAGAGTTATCTGAAAATTCACTTTTTAAACTTGATAAAAACTTTTCATCATTTGATGTATTTACAACAAGACCAGATACAATATATGGGATGTCATACTCTGCACTTGCACCAGAACATCCAATTGTAAAATATATAGTTGATAATAAATTGCTTCCTGAAGATAAAATTTCAGCAATTAAATCTATGCAAAAAGTAAGTGAAAGAGATAGAGCTACTCAAGATAAAGAGGGTGTATCTTTAGAAATTGATGTAATTCATCCATTAACTGGTGAATTAATTCCTGTATGGGTTGCAAACTTTGTATTAGCATCATATGGTGGTGGTGCAGTTATGGCAGTTCCCGCTCATGATCAAAGGGATTTTGAATTTGCTAAAAAATATAATTTACCAATAAAACAAGTAATTTTAGGAAAAGAGGGAATTTTAGAAAATCAAACTGAAGCTTATACTCAAGAAGGTGAATTAATTAATTCTGAGAGTTTTTCTTCACTTAAAAATAATAAAGCAAAAAAAGCTATTATTTATCACTTCGAACAAAACTCACTTGGTAAAAAACAAGTTAATTTTAAATTAAGAGATTGGGGAGTTTCAAGACAGAGATATTGGGGTGCACCTGTTCCTTTTGTTCATTGTGATGATTGTGGATTGGTTCCTGAAAAAATTGAAAATTTACCAATTTCATTGCCAGATGATATAGAAATTACAGGTCATGGAAATCCTTTAGATACTCATGAATCTTGGAAAAAATGTACTTGTCCAAAATGTGGTAAAGAAGCAACAAGAGAAACAGATACATTAGATACTTTTGTTCAATCTTCATGGTATTTCTTAAGATATGCAACTGATCCTAAAAAATGGCAAACAGAAGGAATATCAAAAGAAGATAGTGATTATTGGATGAATGTTGACCAATATATCGGTGGAATTGAACATGCAATTTTACACTTACTTTATGCAAGATTTTTCACAAAAGTATTAAATGATTTAGGTTATACTCAATCAAGAGAACCATTTAAACAACTTCTTACTCAAGGAATGGTTTTAAAAGATGGTGCAAAAATGTCTAAATCAAAAGGTAATGTTGTAGATCCAGATTTAATTATGGACAAATATGGAGCAGATACTGCAAGATTATTTATTTTATTTGCAGCTCCACCAACAAAAGAGTTAGAGTGGAATGATAGTGCAGTTGATGGTGCATTTAAATTTATTAAAAAATTTGTTCAAAGAAGTGCATACGTAACAAAAGAATCTGCGCAAAATTTTAAAAATATTGAACACTCTTCTTTATCAAAAGATGAAAAAGATGCAAGAAGAAAAGTTTATGAAGCATTAAAAAGAGCAGATGATGTATTTAATAAAACATATACTTTTAATACTTTAATAGCTGGAGCTATGGAAGCATTAAATGCACTTCAAGCACAAGATAATGAATTAGTTTGGGCTGAAGGTTACTATATTTTAACAAATATTTTAGAACCAATTATTCCTCATACTTGTTGGGAATTGTCAGATAAATTATTTAATAGAATAAACTTTGATACAAAAATTGAAGTAAAAGAAGAAGTATTTGAACTTGATTCTATTATAATTGCAGTTACAATTAATGGTAAAAAAAGATGCGAAATTGAAGTGTCTCCAAGTGCAACAAAAGATGAAGTTTTAAATCAAGCAAAACAAGCAGCTACTAAGTGGTTGGAAGGTAAAGAGATAATCAAAGAGATTGTTGTACCAAATAAATTAGTAAATTTAGTTATAAAAGGTTAAAGATGAGAAAGAGTTTTTTTATTCTGTTTTCATTAGTTGCAGTATTATTATTTTCTGGATGTGGATATAAACCATCAAGTACTTATGCCAAAGAGCAAATAAACGGTAATGTTTTTGTTGATCTTTATGTAAATTTAAGAGACCCTAAAAATGCAGTTTTAATAAAAGATGCAATGAATGAAATTTTAGTTCATAGATTAGGTACAAATTTAGTATATGACAAAAAATTAGCAGATACTATTCTTAATTTAAAACTTGGGAATGTTTCTATGTCAAAGCTTCAATATGATGAACAGGGTAATACAAAACTTTATAAAGCAAATGTAAATATAAATGTAAAATACTCAAATGATAATCATACTAATAGCTTTAATGTAAGTGGAACACAAGAGTTTACAGTTGATGGGGAATATATTAATGATGCTAAGAGATTTGAAGCCATTAAATCAGCTGCTTCAAAAGCACTAGAAGAAGTAATATCAAAAATTGCAATTCAATCTTTTAAAAAAAGTGAGTAGTATTTAAGAGTATGCAAGATTTAAAAAGTGTGGCTTTAAAAGATTTTTTAGAGTACAAAACTCTATACTACGATAAAATAGATTTCTCAATAGTAAATAACTCTTGGGAAATCTTAAAAAAGCATATCAATTTACCATATGTTATACATATTGTAGGAACAAATGGTAAGGGAAGTACAGGAAGATTTTTAGCTACTTATTTATATAGAAAGAACTATAAAGTATTACATTATAGTTCTCCTCACATTAGACACTTTAATGAAAGAATTTGGCTTAATGGCAAAGATGTAAGTGACAAAGATTTAGAGTATGCACATAAAAAAATACAATCATTTTTAGACATAAAGCTATTAGAAAAATTAACATATTTTGAATATACAACACTTATTGCTTTATATTTAAGTAGTGGTTTTGATTATGTAGTTTTAGAAGCTGGTTTAGGTGGAGAGTTTGATGCAACTAATGTTGTTCCAAATAATTTAAGTTTAATTACTACAATTGACTTAGACCATCAATCATTTTTAGGAAATACAATAGAACAAATTGCTCAAACAAAAATGAGAGCTTGTGATAATCATATGATTGTAGGATATCAAGTTCATGAAAAAGTAAAAGATGTAGCTTTTGAAGTAAAAGAACAGCTAAAAAATAAAAGAGATATTTCTATTGAAATAGTAAAAAAATTTGAAAAATTTGAAATAAAAACAGATTATGCTTCATATTTAAAAAGAAATCTTCAATTAGTTATTGAAGCGTTAAAATATTTAAAAATAGATATTGATTTAGCCTTATTTGAAAATATAAAATTAAAAGGGCGATGTGAAAAAATTTCATCAAATATAACAGTTGATGTAGGGCACAATCCTCTAGCTGCAACTGTATTAGCAAATGAATTTAAAAATAAAAAGATAACTTTGATTTATAATTCATATAAAGATAAAGATTATGAAACAGTCTTAAAAATATTAAAACCAATAATTAAAGAAATAATTATTATAGATATTGAAGATAAAAGAATAGTTGATAAAAATAATTTATTAGAAATTTGTAAAAATTACAATATAATGACTAAAGCTAAACTAGAATTTGACAAAAATGAACAGTATCTTGCTTTTGGGTCTTTTTTAGTTGTAGAAAGAATAATAGAGATTTTAGATTTTGATGAAAAATAGATTAATAATTACAGTATCCGATGTACATGGAACAAAATCTTATAATATTCACCAATTTATTAGAAAATTTATAGTCATATTTTCAATAGTTGCATTATTTGTGTTGGGTGGAAGTTTTTGGTTAATTACTTATTTAAGTAGTGAAGTTTCTCATTTAAAAGAGTCTAAGAAAAAAGAAATAACAGCATTAGAACAAAAAGAAAAAATGTTATTATCTCAAAACTCTAAATATTCTGAACAGATAAAAAATAAAGCTGATGATTTAGAAGAATTAAGTTCAAAGCTTGATCATCTTGAAGAAATAATTGGAATTAAAAAAGAAGATGAAGATTTGGGGCTTATAAAAAGAGCAACTTTAGCAACAATGACAACTTCTCAGAAAGCATTTATTTTAAGAACAATACCAAATGGTAGTCCTTTAAAAACAAAAATTGTGGTTACTTCACCTTTTGGTTATAGGGTTCATCCCATAACAAAAACTAAGAAATTCCACAGGGGAACTGACTTAAGAGCAAGGATGAGAACAAAAGTTTATGCAACTGCTGATGGTATTGTAAGTTATGTAAGATCAAGAGATATTAGTGGTTATGGACGAGTTGTAAAAATTATGCATAGTTATGGTTTTCAAACAGTATATGCACATTTAAATAAAACAAAAGTAAAATTAGGTCAAGTAATTAGAAAAGGTGAACTTCTAGGGTTAAGTGGTAATAGTGGAAGAAGTGCTGCACCACATTTACATTATGAAGTTAGATATGGCATTAAAGTTATTAATCCATATAATTTTCTATATTGGAATATGAAAAATTATGAAAATATCTTCAAAAAACAAAGGAGAATTCCGTGGGAATCTTTGGTAAGACTAATAAGCGAACAGAACAAAATAGTGCAACAGTAATTGCATCTGGTACTTGTATAATTGGTGGAATAAGCACACCTGGAACAGTTCATATTGATGGAAAATTTGAAGGTGTTATTTTAGAAGCAGATGTTATTACTATAGGACAAACTGGAGAAGTTATTGGAGATATTAAAGCAAATAATTTGATAGTTAGTGGTCTTTTTGATGGTAAAATTGATTGCAATGAAGTTCATGTTTTATCTTCTGGAAAAGTTATTGGAGAAATTAGATATAACGAATTAATAATAGAAGAAGATGGTAAGTTTGAAGGGCAAGGTATTAGAAAAAGTTCAAATCTAAAAAGTAGATATTCAGAAATTGAACAAAAAATTAATAATATAATAGTTTCTCCTGCACCTTTAAGACATGGCAACAATTAAAGAGAAACTAAATCAACTTTATAAGCAAAAAGAGCAAATAGAAGAAGAGATAAAAGCTTTAGAAGCAACTCTTTTAAATACTCCTACTAAAACTAGTTTCTCTAAAGATGAAAAAATTAATATTTTTAAATCTTTATTTGTAAATAGATTTGATATTTATGCACGAAAAAGTGTAAGTAAAGACAAATCTAAACAGAATTTTTTCCCTGTTACTCAAACATTTAAAGGTGAAGATTATATTCCTTTAACAGATCAAGAAATAGAGTTGCATTTAAGGGGAATTGTTCATTTAGCTTCATATGTAATTGATTATAAAAATAGATCTAAATATGTAGTTATAGAAATTTTAGATGATGATAAGTTCAAATTACAAATTGCATTAAATTCACTCAATATAAGAGCATATTTTGAAAAAAGCCATATTTCTACATTAAGAGCTTGGATATTTTTTAATGAATATACTAGTGCTAAAAAAGCAAATTTATTTGCAAATGAAATAATTAAAAAAGCAAATATTTCAGCAAAAATATTTCCAAAGCAACATTTTGCTACAAAAGCAAATTTAGGTTCAAAAATCGAGCTTCCATTACATCTTTTTTATAGAAAAGAGAACAAAACAGTATTTATAGATATAAATACATCAAAAGTTTATGAAGATCAATGGAGTATATTGAATAATGTTTCAAAAGTATCAAAAGAACAAATAGAGAAACTTTGTGTAAATGAAGAAGTAAAAGCATTTGATTCTACTACTTTTGAACAAATAAGTTTGCCAAATTTTGAATTGAAGTTAATTATATACGATTTTTTATATATACCTACAAAAGATTTATCAAAAACATTTATAAATAAATTAAAAAGTTTTGCAAGTTTTGAAAATCCGCAAATTAAAGTTTTATTGAGTTTACGAAAACCTTTATATAATACTCCAAGAGTTATTAAAAATTTTGAAGAAGATGAAAAATATCTTAAATTACCAAGAGGTTTAATTTATCAAACATTTAAATTTTTTGATGATAATAAGGTAAAGTATAATTTAGATGATAAAAAGTTCTTTGAAAAAATAGAGACTAAAAAAGTAACATTTACTCTAAGAGATGAACAACAAGAAGCAATAACAAATATTATGAAAACAGATTTCTCTATTTGTGTTGCACCTCCTGGTTTTGGGAAAACATTAATTGGTGCTAAAATGACAGAGCTTAGATCCTGTAGTACTATAGTTGTAGTAAATAAAAACATGTTACTAAATCAATGGATTCAAAGATTTATTGATTATTTTGGATATTCGAAAAATGATATTGGATATTTAGGAAAAGGTAAAAATAAATTAAATGGAAATATTGATATTGCAACAATGCAAAGTCTAAAAAATGATCCTGATATTATAAATGATTACTCTTTTGTGATTGTTGATGAGTGCCACCATATTCCTGCTGTTACCTTTGAACAAATTATAAAACAATTTCATGGAAAATATGTATTAGGTCTTAGTGCAACACCAAAAAGAAAAGATGGACTTGATCCAATTTTATTTCAACAACTAGGTAATATCTCATATGAATATAAAAAGAAAAAGACAACAACAAATAGATTAAAAATAATAAGAACAACTTTTGAAAGTAATGCAGATAATTATGCAACATTAATAAATGAATTATGTGCTAACCAAAGTAGAAATTTATTGATTTTAAATGAAATAAAAAATAATATAAAAAGAAAGATTTTAGTTTTAAGTGATAGAATAGAACATTTAAACTTTTTAGAAAAAATGTTATCAGAAGAAAATATAGATTTTGTTTGTATTCATGGAAGTATGAATAAAAAAGAACAAAATGAAAATATGAAGCAAGTTAAGAGTAAAAGTCTAATTCTTGCAACAACATCATATTTTGGGGAAGGAATTGATTTTCCACATCTAAATACGATACTTTTTGCAACTCCTATTTCTTATTATGGAAGACTCATTCAATATTTAGGACGAGTTGGCAGAGATGGACAAGAGTGTTTAGCTATTGATTTTTTAGATTCAAAAAATGCGATGCTTAATTCAGCTTATAAAAAAAGACTTGAAGGTTACAAGCAGATGCATTATAAACAAACTATAGGATGAAAAATGTTGGGAATTATTGTTTGGACAATATTTATTGCAGTTGCTGTAAATCTACTTTTAAAAAAATTTCATTTACCTACAATTATAGGGTACATTTTTACAGGTACTATTATTGCATATTTATTTGATCTTCATAATGCAGTAAATAATCATGATTTAAAAGAAATTGCAGAGTTTGGTGTTGTTTTTCTGATGTTTACAATAGGTTTGGAATTCTCACTTCAACATCTAAATCGAATGAAAAGAGAAGTATTATTTACAGGTAGTTTACAAATTATAGTTACTACACTTTTTGTATTTTTAATTTGTATGTTTGCCTTAGGCTTTGATTATAAAACTTCACTTGTACTTGGTTCAGCCTTATCTTTATCTTCAACTGCAATTGTTCTTAAAATCTATAATGAAAATGGTGAAATTCAAAAACCTTATGGAAGAAGAGTTTTAGGGATACTTATTATGCAAGATATTGCAGTAATTCCTATTTTATTAATGATTTCAATTTTTAGTTCAGGTGCAGAAAAATCAGTATTTAATATAATTGCACATACAACAATAGCTGCAACTATATTAATATTATTACTATATGTGTCAGGAAAATATTTACTAGAACCTTTTTTTGAATATGTAAGTGAATCAAAATCTGAAGAGTTGTTTGTAGCTTCAGTTTTATTAATAGCAATTGGTGCTTCATATCTTGCACATTATTTTGGTTTTTCTTATTCATTAGGGGCTTTTATTGCTGGTATGATGATTAGTGAAACAAAATTTAAATATCAAGTTGAAGCTGACTTGATACCTTTTAGAAATTTACTTTTAGGAGTATTTTTTATAACTGTTGGTATGCAAATAAACTTTGATGTGATTATTGATAATTATTTGATTATATTGATATTATTACCTGTATTATTAACTTTAAAATATGTAATTATTTATCTATTAGTTAGAATTGATGATACAAAAAGAGTTGCTTTTAAAACTGCATTATCTTTAGTTCAAATAGGGGAATTTTCACTTGCAGTATTAGAATTAGCAAGAAGCAATTCTTTAATTAATCCTACTTATTCACAAATATTAATAGTAACAATAGTTATATCTATGATATTAACTCCAATTGTACTTAAAAACTTATCTTCTCTTGCTTCAAGACTTGTACCTGATGATACTTTTCAAATGGTTAATACTTTACAAGTTGATAAAAATACACATGGACATATTGTTGTTATTGGTTATGGACATTTGGGACAGGAAGTTGTTGAGAAGTTAAAGCTTGAAGGAAGAAAGTATTATATTATTGAACATAATACAAAATATTATAAAATTGGTAAAGATAATGATGAACCAATTATTTTTGGTAATGCTGCAAGTAAAACTATTTTAAACTCTGTAAATATAAAAAAATCAGCTGCAACAATTGTAGCAATTGATAATCCAGAAAAACTAACTTTAATTTGTGAAGTTATAAATGATTTAACTCATAACACTAAAACAATTGTAAAAGTAGGACGAAATAGCGAAGCAAAACAACTTGAAAGATTACATTTAGAACATATTATTATTGAGGATGAGGTTTTATCCCAAGCAATTGTTGATGAAACAAGAAGTTGTAGTTTGGATTTTAGAAAGTAAAGAGTTGCCTCTTTACTTTTCTAAAATTTAATATTCATAGCAAAGCTATATCTTCTTCCATCTAAAACCATACTATAATCATCTGATGTAACTTCTTCATTTGCAATGTTATAAACACCAAATTTTAGTTTTACATTTTTATTTACATCATAAACTAATCCCGCATCTGCAAAAGTATATGAAGGGTCTTTTTCTAAAGAATCTTTACCTCTTGGAATACTACCTGCAGATTTACCTCTATAATTTACTTGTGTCCATAAAAGAAGTTTTGGCATAGCTTGCCAATCAAGTCCAGCATTAAACATATGTTTTGGAATATCATTTAAAGGATCACCCTTATTTTCACCTGATTTTTGTTCAGAGTCTGTATATGTATAACTTTGTCTATATGATAAAGTAGGTGTGATTTGATAATCAGTTGTAAATTCAATACCTTGAATTTGTGCTTCATCTACATTTTCATAGGCTGTATATCCAAATGGATGACTTGGATAATTATTTCCTTTATATACGCAAGGTTGATTTGGTGGACAAAATCTATCAGTTCTGTTAATTGCATCT
Source organism: Arcobacter sp. CECT 8985 (assembly GCF_004116495.1). Lineage (GTDB taxonomy): Bacteria > Campylobacterota > Campylobacteria > Campylobacterales > Arcobacteraceae > Malaciobacter. The sequence continues at coordinate 17,868 of NZ_PDKC01000040.1, forward strand.
TTGAAATCTGTTTGAAAAAGTGTTAAACTAGCTTTAACTCCTACATCTGAATTATCATATGCAACTGCTGCTTCATAATTTATTGTTTTTTCAGGTGTTAAATCAGGATTTCCTAACATTACTCCACCTCTTGAAATTCCAGCAAAATCTGTTGCAGATTGTCTTAATGAAGGTGCTTTATAACCACTTGTAACTCCACCTTTTAAAGTCCAGTTATCAACAAGATGATAAACTAAATATGCTTTTGGGCTAAAGTGACTTCCAAACTCTTCATTGTAATCATATCTACCACTTAATGTTAAAAATAGATCATCTGTTAATGTGATTTCATCTTCTAAAAATACTGAATATTGGTATCTATCCATTTTTGTAATTGCATCACTAAGACCATTTGTGGCGCCATCTTCAAGTTTTTCTTTTTTGTAATTAATCCCCATAGATAATGCATTTGATTTAAAGAAATATGTACCTTGAGTATTTAAAGTTAATGTTTCAAACTCTACACCATTTCCAGTATCCGTATTTGTTCTTGTAGGATTTTTTGCTTTATCATAATTAACATATGAATTCATAATAAAATCATCAAATCTTAAATCATGTGCTAATGAGTAGTTATACTTTATAGATTTTTGATAAGTATCATCTTCACCCTCAGCTATACTTTTACCTTCATTCCATGTTCTTTCTTGTTTTGAGTACATATACCCAAAAGTAAGTTTATTATGTTCATCTGGAGTTAAAGTAAATTTTGTATTTATACTTTTTCTTTTGTATTCAGGATCACTTCCTTCACTTTTTGTATTATTTGCATTAAAATCACTCTCATCTTGATTTAAAAAAGAACCTGTAACAGAAAAAGATAATAACTTATCTATTAATGGAGTACTAATATATAAATTTGTTTGTATTGAATCATTATTTACTTTATTATCTGAATCTGCCATAATATATTCATTTGATATTTTTGCAGTGAATTTATCAACATTTTTCTTCGTAATAATATTAATAACTCCACCCATGGCATCAGAACCATATCTTGAAGATGCTGGACCTCTAATAATTTCAATTCTTTCAATTTCATCAATTGAAGGTAAGAAGTTCATTTGAGCACCTTTTAATTGCCCATTTAACTCAAAAGCATCTCCACCTTGCATTGGTCGACCATCTATTAAGTATAGTGTATATCCTGAATTCATACCTCTAATCATAATAGATTGATTTGAACCTCCACCTGTTACATAAACTCCTGGTACATTTTTTAATGCATCACTAATATCTGTATAAGATTTTTTTTCTAATTCTGCAGCTGTAATTACAGAAATACTTGCAGGAGCGTCAGTTATATTTTGATCAAAACCTGCTGCACTTACAACAGTTACATCTCCCACAGAGTTTTCATTAGCTGCATTTGCTAATGTTAATGAACTAAATATTGCTAATGAAGCTACTAAGTATCTTTTAAAATTCATCAATTCTCCTTGTGTTTTGTTAATAGTATTTTATAATTGAATAATGTTAAAAAAATGATATTTTGATAGTCATAATCAAAATTGATTATAAAATACATTAATAAATTACTTTATTAATGTATAAATGTAAAAAAAATTGAAAGAAATAGTAATGATACACTGTGTTTAAAAATATGCTTTGCGTGATAAGTATATATCAATGAAATAAAAAAAATTATTGGAGTTAATAATCCTATAAAATATGTAATTCCAAGGGATATACCTTTTATATTAATAAACACAAAT
>NZ_PDKC01000041.1 GCF_004116495.1 Arcobacter sp. CECT 8985
TTGATATTTTCATTTATTACTGTTGCCATTTGGGCAAATTCATCTTTACCTTTTATGCTCAATGGTTCAACACTTGAAACTTCTCTATTTATATATTTGAAAAATGTTAACAACCCTTTTTCAAATTTTTGTAAATTTCCAACAATATTTTTCCCAATAAGAAATAAAACAACAATCATAAAAACAACAACAAAACTTGTAAGAGCTATACTTATAATCTTTGTTTCTGAGTTTTGTTTTTTGATTTTTTCTTCAAGTCTATTTTCAAGTTCTTTTATAGATTTTTCTGTTGCATGAATTGTCTGTCTCAATTCATTTAATAAACCTTTTTGTTCATCTAAGCCTTTATTTACTTCACTACTTGTTAAAGCTAAAAAATCTTTTTTGTAAGATAGTAAATCACTTTTCATCTCTTCATTTGTAACAGTAGAAATAAGCTTATCAATCTTAGTTTTAAATCTAGTTATATATTTCTCATCTAGTCTTAACATAAAGTCTTTTTCTTCTTTTCTTAACTCATAAACAGAAGAAAGTAATTTGTAATTTCCAGATTTTTTTGCATAATCTTGTACTTTATGAACACTATTTCTTAAAGATCCATATAGTCCAGTTTTTGGAGTCAATCCTTTTATAGTATCAAGTTCTACTATTTGTAAAAATAGCTTTTTATAATCTATCATAGTTTTATTGAAGTTTTTAGTATCTTCTAAAGATACATCAAATTCCACTAGTATTTTATTTAAGTGAGAAAGTTGTTTCTCCATTTTTTGAAAAGTAGTAATAAATTCCTGTTTATAAGAAAGATTTTTTCTTGAAAAAAAGTCCTTTTCATACTTTCTTAATATTAATTGATTACTTTTTAGTGAACCAACTAATGTTCTAGCCTCGGTAAGTTTATTTAAATTAGAAATACTATGTAAGTTTACAAACAATATACTAAATATTGCAGCCAAAACACAGATGCTTAACCCAAGAAATTTATTTTTTATATTCATGATTTCTCTTTTTCAGATATTTTACTTATTATACTATATAAGTAAATTTTTAAAGGATAAAATACTTAATTAAATCTTATACTTTATCCTTAATTTATATCTAAATTGAAAAAAAATCAAATATTAAAATTATAAAACTGCAAGTGCCTTTTCATAATCTGGTTCAAGTGAAGTATCAGAAACTTGCTGTGTATATATAACTTTGCTATTTTCATCTATTACAACTATTGCTCTTGAAAGTAGTCCTTTTAATAATCCAGTAGTAAAAGTAACTTCATAATCTTTTCCAAAAGAAGAACGAAAAGATGAAGCAACAATTACATTTTCAATTCCTTCTGTTGTACAAAATCTATTTGAAGCAAAAGGTAAATCAGCAGATACACACAGAACTTTCACACCTTCATTTTCAGTAGCTTTTATATTAAATTCACGAACTGATTTTGCACAAGTAGGTGTATCAATCGATGGGAAAATATTTAAAATAACCTTGCTACCTTTAAAATCAGAAAGTGTTATTTCACTTAAATCTGTTTTTACTAAAGTAAAATCAGGAGCATCACTACCAACTATTGGTAAATCTCCTATTGTTTCTACAACTTGCCCTTTTCTCATAACTTTTGCCATTTTTATTCCTTATTTAAGTCTTATTTTATTTTGTATTTACAAAGATTTTATAACTTAGTTTATTAATATCTAGTTATTTATAATACTATTTTAAAAAATTAAAAAAGAGAAAAGATAATAAATTTTACTTCTTTTTTTTAATATTTTATCTCTTGCATTATCTATTTAGTCTATCAAGCCCATATTGACTTGATAAACTTTATAAAATCTTTACCAATAATATTTTAGGTAAGGAAAATACTATTTACTTTTTGATTGTTTTGTATTATTTGGATTCATTTGAGCACCTCTATTTCCATGAACTTTTGCATTAGCACTATTTGTACCACTTGTACCTTTGTTTGAATTTCCTTGATTTGCTTTATGATTATTATTTGACATAATCTTCTCCTTTAAATTTTTTTATTATCATTTAAATAACTATTTAGAATATTAACAATTATTATGGGGACAAAAAGTTCTAATTATAAAGAATTTGTAAATTTATGGAATTTATTTGAAAAAGAGATACAAGAAACAAATAAATTTCACCCCAAAAACATATATGGCTTTGCAAAATTTTATTTAAGTATCCATCAAGAAGAAGAAACAACAGTAAAAAATTTAAAAAGAAAAATCGAACGATGGCAAGAAGGAATAGAAGAAAATAGAAATTTTCAAAGAGAAACTATAAATCAACTTAATGATTTTTACAAGTTTTTAAATGAAACATATTTTGTTCAAGAACTTTTAGATGATGAAAAACCGGAACATTGGTTTGATTAATCCCTACAATCTTTATATTTTTCATTTAAAATATCTTCTAACCATTCACCTGAATAAAGTCTAGCTTTTTGTGCATCTATAACTCCAAGCATTGATTCAACTGCACAAGCACAGTTATCTCTTACACTTTTATAGTTACCATGGTAATTTATACATGTTTTCATCATCTTATATTCAGTTTTAACAGATGCTCTATTTATATTTAAATAAGCGTCTGCTGTAATACCCATTCCAGATCCTATAATTAAAGTTGTAAATCCACTTAATATAATACTTTTATATTTAAATCCTTGTAATGTTTTATCACATTTTTTACATTTAATTTCATTTGACAGTTTTATTCTATTTTCCTCACTACAATGAGGGCATTCTATTTCTAAAATATTTTTTCTCTCTTCTTTTTTTTCTTCCAATTTAAAATTCTCCTTTTAATTTTTTTAATATCTTCACCATAGCCAAAGTATCAAGTTTACAATACTCTAAAAGTGAAGTTCTCATCTTCTGTTTACTTACCTCATCAAGTTTACTAAGATTTGCAAAAGCATTCATAGCTTGGCTTCCATTTTGTACACCATCTAACTCTTTGTAAGCTTTTTCAAACTCTGGAACAAGTGCTGGCAATACATACTTTATAGAATAACTTCCTTGCATACTTGGGGTTACATACCATTTCTTTTGGAAAGGTACCATTAGGTCTTGCATGTTTTCATTTATAGCTAATAAGTGAGTACTTAGGTCAGGAAAAAGGTTTGCAAGTCTTTTTATCACACCTTTTTCAAAACTCATGTTATAAGCTAACACTGTAACATCACTTGGAATATCTTCACATAGTTTTAATGCTAACTCATATCTACTATCTACGCTATCTTCACTCAAATACTCTTTATGCTCCAACGTTCCATCAACATATTCTATATGAAGTGAGTATTGAAAAGGGATTTGCTCGAAGGGTTTTATACCTTTATACTCTGGTATAGCTTGTTGGTAAGTTTCAAAGTCTAAGTGATAAATTGGATATGTGAGGTTTTCTAAAAAGGCTTTGATATTTTCTTTGTCTATATAGTTTACTTTTGATTTGTAGTTTTCTACTGCTTGAGCTTGATTTGCCGTCATATCAAAATCTTCGGGAATATCTTCTATATCTATGATACCTTGATTGTATAATTCCACTTGCTTTTTACTTCCTAGATTGAAAATATTAAAGATAGAGTACTCAGGTATAGCTCTTTGTACTTTCCAACAATAGTTTTTAGCATCACACTCATAAGGTTTGTTACAATGTTTTCCTATATCTATATCTGGCTCATTTACTTTGTCTTCAAGATAGCTTTCAAACTCTTTTAATATGCTTGGGATATTTGACTGTAAACTTTGCACAACACTAGTCACATCAACTATCTTAAAAAGCTTGTCTAGCTCTAAACTCTCACCTCTTACATACTCATTGTTTATATGTACTACACTTGCACTTTTTATACAAAATCCTAAGTTTTCTAAAACATAGTACTGAATAGATACATCATGAAGATAGATATCTTTTACTTCAGTAGAACTTTTAACCTCATAGATAGATACACCATCACTCTGCTGTTTTAAAATATCTACCATGATAAGTATGCCCTCATAGCTAAAAGTAGCTTCATAGATATTTGATACACCCTCTTCCATCCACTCTTTTGTAGTAGATATCATCTCATCATAATTTGTAGTGTATAGTACTTCTTTTCCATCAGGGAAAAGCTCGCAAGCTAAATCACCTACTATATTTCCAGTTTCAAATATAGCTTGGGCTTGTTCATCTGGTGGAGTTAAAACACTTGGCTTGTATTTTTTAAGCCAAAGTGCTTTGGGGCATTGAATACCTTTTGTGTAGAGGGATTTGGATAGGGGCATTGTATTTTACCTTTGTTTGTTATTACATTTATTTATAATTTGTGTTATAATCATATTTTAAATTCCTACGGGACGACCCACCTTTTTGATGGGGTTAATCTATCAATTCTTTTGAAAATAAATATATCTCTTCATCAAAATATAATAATAACATTTCAATTTCTTCTTTTATATTTTTATATTCTTTTTTATTAATTATCTTTTCATAGTGAAATACTCTATTTCTAAATTTTCTTATTTTATTTAATTCTTTATCTAATATTTGCCTAGTTATTAGTTTTTCATCTTTATTTGGCATATTAGGAAAAATATATTTTATATCTTTTATTCTAAATAAATTAGAGTATGATTTTCTAAATAAAGAAGTCCAAAAACCAAAAGGAAGTTCCGCTATAAGTTTATCATGAGTTATTTCTTCTTTTCTTTGTTTTATTTTATTTTTTGATTCATTTATTCTTTGTTGTGTGTCAGTGTGTAGAATATTAGATTCGAACCAATCTTTTGAAATCTTTTTTTGAAAATGATAATTGATAGAGTTTCTTAAACTAATTTCAAATAGAGATAGTGATATATAGTATTCTTCAGAATGTTTTATATTTTGTTTGTATTCAACAAAATCTTTATAAGATTCAAGTCGAATATTACTTATAAATCTAGATTTAATTTCATCTTTCACTTGACATATCCTTACTATTTTTATATAATTTTGTCACGACGCCCAGTAAGACTTAAACCTTTGAGTTTAAGCTTGGGTTTTTTTATGCCTAAAAAATCATTAAAATGATAACATTAAAAAATATTTTTATTTAAAAATATTGCATTTTGTAATTATCTTTGTATCTATTCATAACAGATTAATCAAACATTTTTTTAATCTTTTTTCTTCTTCACTATCATTGGTTTTAAACCTCATAATAGATATCTCACTTTTATTTAGAATAGAATCTTTTACTCTGTCTCTTTCTAATTGTATAGGATTATTTTCATGATATTCATACCCATCAACTTCTATAGCTAATACAATGCTATTATTAATTTTATTATATATCACAAAATCAATATGAGAGTTAGGATGAAGAACAAATTTTTGTTCTCTTTCAGTCAGTATACTTAAATCCCTAATTATTCTATTTAATGGTATATGAATAACTCTAGTTAAGTGAGAGAACATCTCTTCACTTAATACTTTTTCGATAATGATATTCATCAAATTTTCTGATTTTTGATCAGTTACATTTTTATATTTTAGTAAATATTTTTTTAAGTATGGGGAATAACTTTGATATAGTAAATCAAATATTGAATATATTTTACTTTCTTTTATATCTAAGTTGTTATATTTAATATAATTTACTAAATCTTTCATATTTTTATTTTTTTCTCTATCAGAAACAACAACAAAAAGCTTATCAACTGCTCTTGAAATTGCAACATTTAAAAGATTTTCATTATCAACAAAGTCATTTTCTTTGTCTACAACAGTTGATAAAATCATTATATTTTTTTCTCTACCTTGATATTTATGAACTGTATCTATAACAATCTCTTCATCATTTTCAAATAAATCATTTAATTTAGAAACTTGTTTTCTAAAAGGTGATGCAATCCCTATATTTATTTTATCTATATTTGGCAATATCTCTTTTTCAATTACATCAATTTGACGTTGATTATATGTTCCTCTTGCATGATTACCTTCTACAGTTTTATATAAAGTAAGAGGTATATCTTCTTCATTTTGTTTTGTTAGAACTATTAACTCATTATTATAAAACTTCTTATTACAAAATCCTATAATTCTGGGATGACACCTATAATGCTCTCTTAACAATGTTTTAGGAATATCTTTATAAATTTTAGAAATAGAAGATAATAAACTTTCTTCATAATTATAAGGATTACCAACTTTGTAGTTATTATATATATTATTAACGATTTCTTTTGTCTCATCTTTTATTACATGAGGTAATTGCTTTAAATCTCCAACAACTACAACATTTTTTGCACAAGACAATGCTAATGAGCCAGCTACAATATCTACTTGCGAAGCTTCATCAATAATCAAATAATCATATAACTTCCCATTGGCTATACAGTATCTTAAAGAATGTGTTGTACTTAAAACCACAGGATACTCTTCAATGAAATTATCAAACTTATCACTTTTCCATACAACATCATCATCAAAGCTATCTCTTTGGGTTTTAAAACCATATTTATTTGATAAGAAAGCTTTAAATAAAAACATTGATTTTTCACTAAATGATTTCATATTATTTTCAAAATCAAAGTCTTTTAAAGTTTCTTCTAGTTTTTTTATCTGTTTTAATACCTCTTTTTCTTTTTGTATATAAAAATATTTTTGTAAAAGTAAAATAATAGAATCTATAGAGTTCTTATATAATGAAGTTAAAAGAATTCGATATTTTATTAAAATTTTAAATTTAAATAAAAATGATATTTTCTTATTTAATTTTTGTCTTTTCTCAAAATCAGCCCAAAGTGATAAAATATTTTCTGTATTAAATCTATTAAATTTATGATAACTATCTATCTTATCTTCTCTTTTTTCATATAGATCTAAAAAATGTTTTTTTTCTACTTTAAGTTCCATTTGAAGCTGTTTTAATTTTGATAGTTCATTATTCTGTTCTAACATCACTTTTAAAGATTCTATTTCATCAATTATTGTTTCTACAACATTATTTAAATCTATATCTTTTTTATTTTTTATAAACTCTGGATATTTTGTATTTTGATTTGAAAAAAATTCTTCTTTATTATCTTTATTTCCTAAAAAAGCAGAGATAAAAGACAAATCATATTTTTCTAATTTTTCTAATACATTTTTTGTAGCGGCATTATTATTTGATACTATTGCTATAGTTTTATTTCTCATAATAAGATTTGCAATAATATTAAGAATGGTTTGAGTTTTACCTGTTCCTGGGGGACCTTCTATCACACTTATTTGATTTAACAAAGCTTTTTGAACAGCCTTTTCTTGACTTAAATTAAAACCAAAAGGAAATATTATACTTTCTTTGTTTTCATTAGTATCTATTTCTGAAGCATTTAGATATTTAGATAAAACACTTTTTTCACTAATAAATGTCATCTTATCATAGCTATTAAATAAAAAATCATTTTCTTCATCAACACTTTTTGATAATTCTTTTAAATATTCTAAAATATTTTTTGAGTTTTTATTTGTCAAGCAATTTTTTTCAAAAGTTAAACGAGAAGATTTATAAGTATTTTTTCTTCCATTTTGATAAAAAATCCTAAAATATAGCTTGAAACTTTGAATTTTAATTATATTTGAAAGGAGTTTCCCATCTAAATGCAATATATAGTCAGATGGGTCCAATTCTTCTAGTAATTCAAGTTGTACTACTCTGTGTTTTTTATATTTATAAACTGTATCATTAGTTATAAATTTAATATTTGCATAATCACTTTGAAAATTTAGTTGTTCTATATCTTCTGTTTTATCTTTATTATCTATAACTATTAAATATCTGTTTTTATCCATTATTTCTCAATATATCATTCTTCATTTTATTTACATACTCCTATTTAAATATAGCTTGGGCTTGCTCATCAGGTGGTGTTAAAACACTTGGCTTGTATTTTTTAAGCCAAAGTGCTTTGTGGCATTGGATGCCTTTTGTGTAGAGGGATTTAGAGAGGTTCATTTAAATGTCATCCGCAATTACTAAAAATTCAGCACCTAATGATTGAATTGTAATTTGTGCTGATACAAATAAAGTATTTAATTGATTTACTCTATTTTTGTTTATTGCAGTATGATTAGTATTTTCAAATTTATCTTTAATTAAATGTGGTTGTAATATAACAACTCTTTTTTTATAATTACTCAAAGTATTTATATAATTTTTTAAATCAGTCCTTGTTTTAGTATTACCATTATGCCAAACTAAATTATTCACATTAACACTAGGTGAAAGTTCTATTGTTTCAGATAATAAATTTTTATCAATATATCTTAAGTTTTTAATTGATTGAGAAACTACAACTTCATATGCAGTTGTAGATATATTTCTATCTGTGCTATTTGTATTTGCACCTTTTGCATGAATAAAACTAATAGTAGGTACTGCTTCATTTGTAATATGAATAAAATCTGCTTTTTCATTAGCACCATCATCACACATTAACCAACCAGGCACAAACTGCTGATTAATATCTACAAAACCATTTGAAATACCCTTCCAATATTTCTTTACCCAACAAAATAGAGAATCCTGTTGCCCTACTAAAGATAAATTTGAGGGTTTCTCTTTAGATACATCAGTATTTTGGAAAGTATGCCATTCAAAATTTTTAAATAATACATCTCTAAATTTTTGTTTAAAAATAAATCCATTTATTAATGAATAATTATCATTAAACCAAAACTTGATAATATCTTTATTTTCAAATACTTGTTTTAAATTATAAACATCATCTAACTCTGTAGATACAATTGATTTTACATAAACTATCTCTGAATCATTAATTAAATTAAGTCCTAATAATGCTATTTTATTAGTATTATTAGAATCATTATAAATTTCCACTACAAGTGTATTTCCACTACAAGAATATACAAAACTCCAATTATCCCATAAGTGATTTATTCCTACTAAGAGATTATATTCATCACTCTGAGATTCAAACTCTTCTATATTCGCTAACTGAATATCTATTAAAGAATTTATTTTTGTAATATTTGTATGTGAATTTGCTAGTATAGATATTGGTTCAAAATTTAAATTATTATTTATATCACAATCTTTGATTGAACTTAACAATATTTCTAAACTATCAAAATATTCATCTGAATCAGAATACTTCTTAGTCCATACTTTACTATCTGATGTATTAATTCCTATCGACTCATCTCCTATTTCAACTTTTAATGCAGAAAAAGAATAGTTACTATCCCCTAATGGATCCAATGCTTCTTCTAAATTTTTTCCAGATAAAACCTTTGAATCAGCCTTTAAATCTGATGACTTATCAATATTATTTAACCATAAGTTTTTAATCTTTACATTATTAATAAATGCTGCATTTAATACTTCTTTTCGGATTAATTTCAACTTTTTAAAGTCATGACCTATAGGACCTCTAAACATTAATTTATAAAGTGTATTTTTTTTACTATTATCAGAATGATAAAAAGCTAAATAGTCATCTAATTTAAAAATAATCATTAAATGATTTATAGTGTCATTTAGATTACTACTAGACCAACTAACCTTTTTCGTTTCTGTATAGTTTTTAAAATATATAATTGCCCCACTTGAATGTGTTGAAGTTTGAATATATCTATTATTATTTGCTAACAATTCAAATAATTTATTTATATTGAAAGTATTATCATCAATTTTCAAAACTATTACAGATAAATATGGTGTTAATTCATTTAAATTTAACGGCATTTTTTTCCTTATTTAATTCTTATAGTGTCTAACTAATTTTTCATCAACTAAATATAAGTTTCCTCTACATCTAGTACAAGCAACATACAATTTATTTCTAGTTGAAGCTGGCAATTCTAATAATGTATCATCTCTATATTTCTTTAAAGTTGTAGGATTTAATACAATACAAACATCATTGTAGTGGTCTTGTCCTTTTGACTTTCCCCAATTCATCGAAAAACAATTATATTTATTGCTATTTTGATAAAATAATTTTACTATTGAATTATTCTCAAAAAGTTCTTTTATTCTAGTGACTTCTTCAATGAAAAAAACATTTGTAGTGTTGTCATTATGCGATTCTATATTAACACCCAATTTTTGTTTTACAAAATTACAAATAGTTGAACTACATCTGTAACTTTTTCCTAAACTTTCAGTATCAATTATCAAACCCATTTGAACAAATCGTTTAATATATTTAGTTAAATCTTTATATAGATTTTGATTTACATTACCATCTTTACTTGTATCAAAAGTATGTTGGAAAAAATCACCTACAAAATTTATGTTTACATTAGCTTGAGTTAAAAAATTTAATAAATTAAAATCATGTCCGCCAAAATCTTGAATTTCATCGACAAACATATTGTCAAAATATTTTTCTATTCTTTCATTTATATTTTCTACTACATTAGTTTTAACTAATAGTTTTGCTATTCTGTTATGATACAATCTGTTTGTTTTATCTCTATAATGCAAATGTTTAGTATCTTTAACTCTCTCTGAATATTCAGGAAGTTCTCGCTCGAAATATATTCCTTTGGATTTTAATTTATTTGACAAAAAAGGTCTATAACAAAATGAATATAAAAAATTAAAATAAGTATAGATTTTTATATTAGTAGGTAAATATCCAAATTTATCTATTACTTTTTTCTTTAGGTTTATAAAATTATTCTCGGTATATGTAACAATTAAACTATTTTCTTCCAAAGAAAGTTTATTGATTATTGTTGTAGTCTTACCTGCTCCAGCTACAGCAAATATTATTCTTTTATCCATTCAATTGCCTCTTTTATATATTCTGGAACATTAATATCTGTAGCTTTTTTATCTAATAATTCATATGCAACATCCGCTTTATTTTTTAACATAAATTCTTGTACAGACAAAGTTCTTCTTCCCTCAGAAAACAATTCTTCACATATACTGGTATTATCTTGATACATACATATTTCAAAAGTACTTCTCATATTATCGTTATCAGCAAATACTTTCATATTGTCTAGAGCATAATCTTCATATCTATTAGTTATATTCTCTTCATAATTCGTATCATTGTCTCTTATTACCGCCGTTTTTATACCAAGTAATTTTGCTATATCTAAATACCTTTTAAAGCTAGTTCCATCAACAGATAAAATATGAACATCAGATTGAGACAATTCTTCATTTGTAATTTTTTTATACAAAGCTTCCATTAAAATGAATTCAGCATCACCTTCAACTAAGATAACTTTTTTTGACAATACATATTCAAGTATATTATTATCTGGAGCTTTCATAAAAAACTTTGCAGTAGTTTCTGATAATTGTTCTAATTGTAAAGAAATAGATACATTACTGTTAAGTAAAATTGATTTCTTTAAATTTAATCTTGTTGATATTAAACTACTATGTGTAGTTAAAAATATTTGTTTATCATGTGCATCTCTTACAAGTTGAATTAGTTTATGCATATTTACATGACTCAAATGATTTTCTGGTTCTTCAAGTAAAACTAAATCTAATTCACTAACACCTCTACGTAAGTTTAAAGCAAAGTGAGTTTTTATAAAACATTGTTGTCCTTTACCTTTATTATCTATTGTAACACCCATATCATCAGAAATATTTAAATCTGATTCTAAATTTGATTTAGTATTTGTTTGAATAATAAGTTTATTATCTGTAAATCGACTATTCACATCAGCTAAAACATTTTCTGTATATTCATCTTTATACTTTCTATATTCATTAAAATGTTTGTTTTTTTCTGTTCCAGTTAAAACTGAGTTATATACACTTTTAATATATTCTCTCGTTGCATATTCATTGTTAATTTGTGAACTATCAATCACAATATGTTTTATATATTTTCTATAGCCAGTATATCTTTCTCCAGAAAAAGTGATAAAACTAATTTTATAATATTCATATGGAAAATTATTTTCTGTTTGACTTAATACTTCTGTAATTTCTCTAGATAATTCTTCATCTGGTTCAATTATAATTTGTAATCCATCACAAATTATTCCATTTGAATTTATCGCACCATTTAAATCAGGATTATGTTGTTCAGATAAATATAATTCTATAAATAGTGAAGGAAGGTTTTCAAAACTCTTATCTTCAAAAAAATCATTTAATATATCTCTATTAAATAAACTCTCTAATCCAATATTTTCTAACTTATGTCTACTACCACTTAATACTAAATCTATTGCTTGAAGTATAGTACTTTTTCCTGCTTCATTATCACCAATTAATAAATTCAAATCATTATTACATCGAATTTCTAAATCTTTAAATTTCTTAAAATTATGTAGTTTTATTTTTTCTATTGCCACAATTTATCCCTCCTAATCCAATTCCAAAACACTCGTACCATCACCCTTAGGCTCAACCTTTATCTGCAATGGAATTCTCTCTTTTAGTGCTTCTACATGGGAAATCACACCTACCATCTTTCCTGAACTTTGTAGTTGATTTAGTGCATTTAGTGCTAGTTCTAAACTATCGCTATCTAGTGTTCCAAACCCTTCATCTAAGAAAAGTGAGTCTATACTTATCTTTTGGCTTGCTAAACTTGATAGTCCTAAGGCTAAAGATAGACTTACTATAAAACTTTCTCCTCCTGAGAGTGTGTTTACACCTCTTACAGCATCACCTTGGAAGCCATCTATTATCTCTATATCTAAGAGTTTGTTTGATTCTGTATTTCTTTGAAGTTCATATCTTGGGCTTAGTATTTCTAAGTGTTTGTTTGCAAGGTAGATTAGTTGGTCTAGGGTGATACCTTGTGCAAATTTTGCGAACTTGTCCCCTTGGCTTGAGCCTATCATATCGTTTAGTTTTACCCATACTTGAAAGGCTTGTTTTTTCTTTTCTAGTTGTTTTATTTTATCTTCTGATTTTTTTATATTTTGTGTATTTATCTCTAACTCTTTTGAGATACTTCCTATGGTTTCTTGCAGTTGGTCTATTGTGCTTTGTAGGTTTTGTAACTCTTTGTTTATATCATCTTTGTTTTGATTTGTAGGGTTTATCTCTTTTTCTAAGAGTTTGTGTTCCTTTAGTTTTTTGTTTGTGTCTGTTTTTAGAGTTTGTATTTGTGTGTATTTCTCTTCTATGGTTTTGCATAGATTTGTTAGGGTTTCAAACTCTTCTTTTAGTAGGTTTGCTTTTTCAAACTCCTCTTGTGAACTAAAGCCATACTCTACTAAAGCTTTTTCAAACTTCTCTTTTATGATTACTAGGTTTTGTTTGTCATCTTCTTGTTTTTTATTTAGTTGGATTATCTGTTTTGATAGGGATTCATCTTTTGATTTTAGACTTGAAAGATGGTTTTGCAAACTGTTATATTGTTTTGAAACAGTGTCTAAACTCTCTTGAATGTTTTTCTCAAAAAGATCTAAATCTTCTATATCTAAGATAGTTTTGCTTTGTATTTGAAGCTTTGTTATCTCTTCTTTTAGTTTTGTTTGTTCCTCTTTTAACTCTTTTATAGTGTTTATGCTTGTGTTTATCTGCTGTTGTTTTTGTAGTTCTTTATTTAAAGATGTTTGTAGAGACTCTTTTTTTGCTTGTAAAGACTCTTTTTGCTCTCTTAAAGTTACATACTCTTTTAACTCGTTTTCGCAAAATTGCATTTGCTCTTGTAGTGTGGTTTTTGAGTCTTCTTGTAGTTTGAAATCGTTTGTTTTAAAGAACTCTTCTATTTGCTCTTTTATAGTTTGTTGTTTTTGTATTTCTAAGTTTGAGCTTTCAAGTTTTGAGCTAAGTTTTGCTAAGTTTATTTGAGCGTTGTTTAGTTCACTATTTTGCTCTTGTAGGTAGTTTTCTTGCTCTTTTATTTTGGCTAGTGTTTGACTTATCTCTGTATCTATATTTAAAGAGTGGTTTATATATGGATGCTCTTTCGAGCCACATAAAAAGCACTCTTGCCCATCTTTTAGTTTGGCTCTATCTTGCTCGTAGTTTTTGATAAGAAGCTCTTTTTCTCTTGTTTGTTTTAGTGAGTTTAGAGTTTCGTTTATTTGCTTAATTAGTTTTGTTTTTTCTTCGTTTAGTTTTGTTTGTGATTCAATCCCAGCGTTGTACTCTTTTATCTTGTTTTGCTCTTGTGTGATTTGCTCTTGTAGTGTTTCATAATCACTTAGGGCTTTTAGAAGGGCTTCTATCTCTTTTAGTTTAGCTCTTGTGTTTTGCTCTTTTTGGTTTATATCTTTTGTTTTGGTTTCTAGTGCTTTGTATTGTTCTATTAGAGTTTCTAATTGCTCTTTTTTTGTGTCTAAATTTGATGAGAAGTTTTTGTATAGACTGTCTATTTGTGATTCATCATTTAAAAGTGTTTCAAAAGCTATCTCAAAATGTTTTGCCAACTCTTGTAGGTGTTGTGAGATTTTTTTGCTTTTCTCTACATATAAAGAGTTTTTACCATCACTTTGTGTTTTTATAGTTCTTAGTTCTTTTAGTTTTTTATAGTTTTCGTTGTATGTTGTTTGCTCTTTTTCAAGGCTTTCTTTAGAGAGTTTAAACTCTTGCTCTTTTGTTTGGATTTGTTCTTTTAACTCTTTATCTTCTTTTTGTAAAGATTCTAGAGTTTGTTTATCGTTTGTGATTGTGTTTATTAGTTGCTTTTTCTCTTGGTTTAGTGCTTGTATTCTTATGGCTTTATTTGCTAGTTCAAGCTTTGTAAACTGCTCTTTGTTGTTTTCTTTTTCTTTGCTTATTTGCTCGAACTCTTGGTTGTATTTTTGGCTATCTACTTCTAATTTATCAAGAGTTTCTAAGTAGTTTGATAGTTTTTTTAGTTTGGTTTCTTTTTTATCTAGTTCTTGTTTTTCTTTTTTATTTGTTTCTAGTTGTTTTGTTTTTTCTTCTACTATGTTTGGCTCTAGTAATTCTATACTTCCTAGTGCTATTTCATCAGCTTCTATCTCTTTTTTCTTTGACGAGTATGTTTCATAGATACTTTGTGAGATTTGTTTGTAGATATATGTTCCGGTGATCTTTTCAAGTAGGTTTGAACGCTCGTTTTCTTTTGCTTTTAAAAAGGCATCAAAACTTCCTTGGGCTAACATCATAGATTGAACAAATCTATCAAAATCAAGCCCACTAATCTGCTCTACTACCTTTGGTACTTTTGAAAGGTATGATTCTAGTATTTTGTTTGTGTCTAGCTCTACTATCTCCATCTTTGCAGATTGGAAGTTTCCATTTGGATTTTTCCTTGCTCTTTTTTGTGCCCAAGAACTTCTATAGACTTTGCCTTTTATTTCAAACTCTACTTCACATAAACACTCGCCTGTGTGTCTTGACATCAGTTCATTTGGGTTTGTTAATCTGGCTGTTCTTCCATATAAAGCACAAGTGATTACATCAAGAATTGTACTTTTTCCTGCTCCTGTTGGTCCTGTTATGGCAAAAAGAGATTCATCTTTTAAAAACTCTTGAAAGTCTATTTCAAACTCACCTTTTAGGGAGTTTATATTTTGTAGTCTTACTTTTAGTATCTTCATTAGATTTGCTCACTTTCATGAAGATTTGAAACTACTTCATTAAAAGTTTGTGATAACTGCTCTTTAAACTCACTGTTTTCTATCTCTTCTAACTCTAATCTTTTTTCAAAAACCTCTTGAACACTTAGTTCATCTAAACTTATAGCTTTTAATTCTTTTGCACGGAGTTGCTTTTCGCTTTTTTCTATTTTCACGGCTAAGATTGTTAGCTCTAATTTTGTGGCTAGTTCTCTTATCTCTGTATTTGCAAACATTGGGTTGTCATCTTTTATATGAACTTCTATCCAAGTAGATTTATCTTCGATAGCTTTTAGCTCTTTTTTGATAGTTTCCAAATCACCTTTGATAACTTGAAGCTTTCTTTTTAAAGGAACTTTTAATTCTTCTACTTTTACATCTTCATCTATAGTTACTACATTTACTTTTTGAGTATTTTTAGACTCAGAAAAACTAAGTGGTATTGGAGAACCTGAGTATCTTACATGCCCCAAATTGTTAGATGCTCCAACTGTTTGATTGATATGCAAGTGTCCTAAAGCTACATAGTCAAACATACTAGCTAAATAATCCCCACCAATATCAAGTGTTCCACCTATATAGATATCTCTTTCACTCTCACTACTTCTACTACCAACTGTAGTTAAATGTCCCATAGCTATGATTGGTGTGTTTTGCTCTAATTCTTTTGCGTTGTTGTATGCTTTTTCATAGTAGGCTTTTATACCATTGTTTGCTAGTTTTTCTTTGTCACTTACAGTTTCTGCTCCAAGTGATTGTCTTATAACACTATCTCTTAAAAAAGGAACTGCACAAACTATTGCTTTAGTTTCTTCATCTTCTTTTATAGGGATGATTATGTTTTCATCTTCATCGCCATTTACTACTACATGAACATTTAGTGCTTCAAGTAGTTGTTTTGGTGCTTTTAGTGTAGAAACTGAGTCGTGGTTTCCTGCTGTAATGATTGTAGTTTTTAAACTCTTTTTTGATGATAACTGTTTTAAAAAGTTATAGTAAAGTTCTAGTGCATAGTTTGGTGGTGTTCCTGTATCAAAAATATCTCCTGATACTAGTAAAAGTTCTATTTGCTTTTCTTCAATTGTTTCTAAAAGCCAAGATAAAAAAGCTTCATGCTCTTCAATTCTGCTTTTCCCCATAAAGTTTTGACCTAAGTGCCAGTCAGAAGTGTGTATTATTTTCAAACTATTCTCTTTGTTTAGTAAACTGTAATAGTTTAATTATACGATTAATTTACTTATAGTTTAAATATAAAATAACTTTTTTATATATAATTTGAAGTTTTATTCTATTGTTTTTTTCAACTCTTCATATTCATGTAGTGTTATCTCACCTTTTGCAAGTCTTTTTTTTAGTATATCAAGGGCTGATTCTGAGTCTTTTCTTGTATCTTTTTTAGTAAAATAAAAAATTATAAAAGCCACTATTATTAGACAAAATATAAACATAAAAAAACCAGGAAACATTGGCATATTTGCATATCCATACATTATTTACTCCTTTTTGTTTAGATTATATAATTTTTTACTATAATCTGCAAGGTTTATGGAAGTGATATCCTTGTGAGTAGTCTATTCCTAACTCTTTTACTTTATTATAAATATCTTCATTTTCAACAAATTCTGCTATTACTTTTATTTGTTGTTTTTTGGCAAATAAAACTATTGATTCTACTAAATTTTGAGAAAAAGGATTTGTAGTTATATTTTTGATTAAAGAGCCATCTATTTTCAAAAAATCTGGTTGAAACTCAAGTAGTCTTTCAAAGTTTGAATATCCACTTCCAAAGTCATCTATTGCTATTTGGACATTTCCAAGCTTTTTAGCTAACCAAATGAAGTTTTTTACTGAGTTCATATTTTTTATACTTTCATCTTCTAATAATTCAAAAGTAACTCTGCCTTTAAATTCTTCTTTTGAAACAAGATTCAATAGTAGATTTTTTATTTCACTATTTTGAATATCAGTTTCTGAAATATTTATACTTATATCCACATTTTTCGCTTTTAAAGTTCTAAAAGAATTACGAATAATCTCTTTAGTAATATTTATATAATAACCTGTCTTTTTAGATAAATCTAAAAAATAAAAAGGAGATATGATTTCATTTTTTTTGTTTAGTCTCACTAATGATTCATATTTTGTGATTTCTTGTGTTTCATTATCCACTATACCTTGAAAAAATGATTCAAAATAGCTATCTTTTCCTTCTAGTGCATCTTTTACAAGCTTAAGTGTTTTTAGTTTTGTAGTTGCTTCTATTTGCCTTTTTATGTAGAAATTTTTTGCATAAACTATAGATTTGTTTGTCTTTATTGCATGTTCGATTCCTAAGCTTACATCATCATAAATATTCTCTTTTTTATTCGAAAAGCTCATACATATTTTAATATCATAAACAATATCTTTAAAAGCCAAACCTTTATTTGAAAAGTTATATACTACCTTTTGCAAAGTTTCATTTATAGTTTTAATATCTGCATCCGTATCATTTAATAGTGCAAAATTACCATCACCAAGATTATAAACCTTTTTCAATTCACTATCTTTAGGAAAATAATCAAACACTTTTTTAGTAAACTCATTTTTAAATTCATACATAGTTACTTCAGAATAAAAATCTTTTAATAACTCATAATTCATTATTTTCAAAAAGACCAAGATAGGACTTTTCATATATTTTAATTCATCTAATAATAACTTTTTTGAATTCATAATATCTGAGATATCATGTTTTATAGATATTAATTCTTTGATATTTCCATTTAGATCTAAAATAGGAGAAATTGTAGCATCTACATAGTAAGATTCACCATTTTTTTTCTTATTTTTTATGATTCCTTTATATGTTTTTTTATCTTTTATACATTGCCACAACTCTTCAAATACTTCTTTTGGTATATCAAAATGCCTCAACATATTGTGAGGTTTATCCAAAAGTTCTGCTTTTGAAAATCCAGATATATTCATAAAATTATTATTTGCGTAAGTGATTATACCTTTGTTATTTGTCTTTGTAACTATTTCACTTTCATTTAAAATCTTTTTATATTCACTTAACTCTTTTGATTTGCTTGCTATTCTTTTCATTTGGTTAAAATGTTTTATATGCAAATCAGCTTTTAGACTTATCTCTTCATCAATAAAAGGTTTTCTTATATAATCAATCGCACCAGCTTTTAAAGCTTTAGAAAAATACTCTTTATTTCCACTACCTGATATAACTAAAATAGGAATATCTTTTGTAAATTCATTTCTTTTTAGAACTTCAATAAAAGTAATACCACTAACTTTTGGCATTTCCAAATCTGTAAATATCAAATCAATCTTATTAGTTTTTATGATATTTAACGCATCATAAACATCACCAGCTAATAAAACATTGTAATTTTTTGCTGTCAGTATTTCATTCATACTATTTCTAATAAATTTTGAATCATCAACTACCAATATTTTATTATTATGATTTGAATTTATAGAATTTATTATTAATTTTATGTTTTTTAAAAGTTGTCTTGTAATTGTATTTTTATAAATATGTTCTATCACTTTATATTTTGAAGTAAAATTTTGTTTTGTTACATTGTTTTCAGAGTCAATTATTATGACTCTTGTGTCATTATTTGTATAATCATCAATCTTTTGTAAGAATTTCTCTTTTTTTAATTTTATAAAAGTCAAATCTAAAATAATAAACTCAAAAGAAAACTTTTTTATGTGTTTTAGAACTTCTTTTATATTTGTATGATGTGTAATATTATAATTTTTTTCAGTTGATAGTTTTTTAGTTATCCCCATATTCTCTACTGATAAAATATTAATTGACAATTTATTTCCTCATTTAACTGGATTTGCAATAACTTGTATTTCACTAGTAATGAATATTTTCAAATACTAAATAAATATTATTTATTTAAAAATATTCCCAATTATTGCATATTAAATTAATTATTTATATTTTAATAGAGAATCATAACT
>NZ_PDKC01000042.1 GCF_004116495.1 Arcobacter sp. CECT 8985
ATTTATTTCATCAAAAATAAAAATAAACTCTTTATATGATACATTTTTATAATTTTTATTTATAATATTAATATATCTTTTTATAGAAAAATACAAACTTACATATAATAAATATTTTTTTAAGTCATTCAATTTTATGTTGTTGCAATATGAGTTTAAAAATGTATCAATTAGCTCAAAATCAAATTTTTGATTATTAAAACACCAAGAAATAATAACAATAGCTAAATCAATATTTCTATCTGAGATACAACTATGAGCAAAATCAAATACACCATTTAATTTATTATCATAAAAACTTACATTATCAGGAAAAATATCAGCATGAATTAAAGTATCATTATTTAATTTCAAATCTTTTATATATTCATATCTTAAAAAGAACTCTTGATTAATACAAGAAAACTCTTGTTTATGTAATTCAGTTATTAATTCATCTATATTAAATGATTTATGAATTAAATAATCAATTTTTATATGATGCAATTTTTTTAAGAAAATTCCAATTTGAGAAAGATGTTTTTTAGTGATTTTTTTAATTTTACTTGATTTATTATAAGAAAAAAGAACAAGTGGTTTTTCATATATTTTACAATAATTTAAAACTCTTGGGACATTTAATTTTTCTATGGATTTTAATATTAAGATCTCTTCTTCAACTTCATAAAATGAGCTATTCTCATAAAGTTTTAGAATATAATTAGACTTTTTATCTTTTAGTAAATATACAGTATCTGATATACCATCTTTTGTATAAAAAGAACAGATAAATTCATAATCTTTAAAATATGAATTTATCTTATTTAAATCTAATTTTGTTTTTACACCCATGTTTTATACAAAATCAATAAATAAAGTCATATACTTCTCAACTTTTTCTTTTTTATGATCAAGAATAGTTTCACCTTTATAATTAAGATTTTCAAACGTATATAAGTTATTATGTTTTTGCTTTATACGAGAAGTATCCATACCTATTTTAGGTCTCATATATACAGTTGTAAAAGGTACTTGTCTTTTATGTAAAGGTCGAATAATAAAACTACTATCCCCAATACATAATGGTTTTTTAACTTTTGCAGAAGCATGAGAAAATGAAGTAACTCCAGGAATTACTTCACAATCTTCATATATTTTACTCTCTTGTTTTTTTATAATATCAAGTAAATAATATACCGTACTATAAACTGCACTATCACCTAATGTTACAAAAGATAGAGTTTCATATGTTTTAAAAGAATCATATATAATATCAACTTGTCTTTGCCAATCACCTTCTTTAAATCTCATAGGTGTATACATTGGAATAATAGGTTTATCAAAACCAAATTCATCCATTAAGTTTTTTACTATTTTATAAGTCATTGATCTAGAAAAGCTATTATCAGCACTTTTTGTAGGAATACAAATTGCATCACTATTTTTTAAAGCTTTAAGTGCTTTTATAGTGATTAACTCATAATCTCCTGGTCCTAAAGAAACCATATATAATTTCATCAATATAAAACCTTGTTAATATGTAATTTGTCGATGAGTTACACCAAGCATCTTAAATGACTCTTTGATGTTCTTCAAAATTATATCTTGAACCATTGGTAACTCAATAAGATTGAACTTATCACTTTGAGTTTGAGATTCTACTACTGTTGCTTCAAAACCACTCTCATTTAAATCATCTTTTATTTCAAACATATCTTTTATATAATGATTCCCACTAACAAGTAATAAAGGCACTACTTGCACTTTTTTAAAACCTTTTGCTTTTATTTTATTTTTTATTGCATCACTCATATGAAAATAAGGAAATGCCCCTTCTAATGAACATGAAAAATTTCTATTGTCTATTTGCTCAAGGAAAGATGCAGCATAATTAATTGAATCAATTCCAGCAGTATCAAGCCTTGGTGTCCCATGAATAACATATAAATTTGCAGTATCTTCTTTTGATATTTTGTTATTTAAATCATTAAAAAATAACGTAGTATCTTTTGTTTTTGTCAAAATTGGATCTGTTATTTTTAAATTTGCCATAGAAAAATGTTGAAAGCCCTCAACAATTGTTTTTAAATACTCATGTTCATCTGTTGGAAATATATTTATTGAAGAAATCACAACATGTTTACTTCCATGCATATCTACATCTGCTAATGTTTGTGGCAAATTTTTGTAAAGTTGTTTTTTTCTTTTTTTCAAAAACTTAATAACCATTCTAGAAGAAAAAGAAGTAAATACATCACAATCAGGATATGTTTGTTTTATTTTAGTTTCTAAATCCAAATACTTTTGTTCTTCAATTACAGAACCAAAACATGCAAGAACAATTGCTCTTTTTCTATTATAATGTCTAAATCTTTTCATTATTTTGCACTATTATATAATCTTGATTCCACTAAAGAACTTGATTTTAAACTATTTAATGTTTTAGCACCTGCTAAAACTGCTAAGTCAATTAACGGTTCTAAAATAATAACACTCATATATGCAGCCCCAAAACTAAATACTGAAGTTATATTTTCAATTCCAAAACCTTGACCATATAATGCCCAAAATGCAACCCATGTTACAATTCCACCTTGATACATTGTTGATAATTTTAAAGCATCAAAATATTTAATATCTTTATATGCAATATCTTTTGGAATAATTCTAGAAGCAACATAACTCATTGCAAATAAAGGCATAAGAAGTGTAGTTACATTCATTCCATATTGTGGTAAATCAAATGGAGCGAAAAATAGACCTTGAACTAAAAGTCCAAAGGCTAAACCAAATGCAGTTGGAGCAAGACCAAATATTAAAAATAGAGTTGAACCTAAAATCAGATGCACTTCAGATACACCTATAGCATGATGGGGGAACACTTCAAAGAAGATAAAAACTAAAACAGTAGAAATAATTGTTTTTAAAGCAAATGGTAAAACTCCACTTTTTTTAATATTTTCCAAAGCAAACTTTGCTGCAATCATGAATGATGCAGTAGCTGTAGCATAACTAAGTACAATTTTTGCACCTTGAACAATTCCTGGTTCTATATGCATTTACAATCCTTTTTTTTTAATTTAAATTTTTAATTATTTTTATTTTTAATTAACTTAATATGATAATAAAAGTAAGATTTCTAAAGTTTTTGGAGGATCTAAAGAGTTGATTTCGTTTTCATAAGCTCTTTTGTGGTATAAATTATTATTGATTTCTACTGTACATAATTTTATTATTGTCGAAAACATCGCAATTATTGACAATTTAAAGTACTGTTTTTTATACCCTCTAAGATTTTTCATAGTTAAATTATAACTAAAAAAAATTATAAAGAGGTGAGATGAGAGCATTTATTATATCTGCCATTGCGTCAAATCAAGGAAAAACTGTTTTAACTACTGCATTATTACATTATTTTAAAAATAGTGTTAGGCCATTTAAAGCTGGACCTGACTATATAGATCCCCAATTTCATAAAATTATTTGTAATACTGATTCTGTTAATCTTGATACATTTATAATGAATAATAATCAAGTAAAATGGCTTTTTAATAACTACTCCAATAAAGATACTTCAATAATTGAAGGTGTAATGGGATTTTATGATGGAATGGATAAAGGATGTTCTGCATATGATATTGGAAAACTACTAAAAATACCTACAATTTTACTTTTAGACGCAAGTGGTTCTTATATAACTATTAGTGCAGTATTAAAAGGTTTAAAAACTTACAAAGATGACAACACTATCAAAGCTATTGTTTTAAATAATGTATCTTCTAATATGCATTACCAACTAATAAAAAAACAAATTTTAAATGACTTTGATGATATTGAAGTCTTAGGATGGATAAAAAAAGGCATTAAGTCTTTAAGCAATACTCATCTTGGATTAGACTTAAAAAATGCAAAAAAAGACACTTTAAAAAATATCTCAAATGAAGTATTAGAAAATATAGATTTAGAAAAATTAAAAGAGATAACATCATACAAAAAACAAATAAATAATAATTATCCTTTTGAAAAGATTAATAAAATAGATAAAAAAGTAACCATAGTAAAAGATGAAAATTTCTCTTTTTTATATTATGATAACTTAAAGTTTTTAGAAGAACTTTTCAAAGAAGTGGAAATAATAAACCCTATTAAAGATGAACAAATTAGTAATGATTCTGATTTTGTATATATTTTAGGTGGTTATATAGAAACAGACAGTGCATATAATAAAATAAACAAATCCTATAAATTTAAAAAATCATTACTAGAACATGTAAAACATAAAAGGTACGTTTATGCTGAATGTGCAGGTTTACTTTTTTTATCAAACAAGGTTGATGATAAAAAAATGATGGGAATTTTAAATGCAGATTTTGAGCTTACAAATAAAAGAGTTAGACTTGGATATTATTATTGTAATAATGGCATAAAAGGTCATGCTTTTCATTATACAAAACCACTAAATACAAAAAATGCAATAGATATTTTAAGTAAAAAACAAAATTCAAAAGGAGAATTTGCCGCTTGGAAAAATGAAAATGTTTATGGAACTTATTTACATACAATGTTTAGAAATAATATAAATATATTAAAGGATTACTTTGGAATTTAAAATAGAACAACCACCAATTAATATAGGTGCAGATATATCAGTAAGATCATTTGAAATGATAAATGAAGAATTAAAAGATTATGAAAAAATAAATGAATTTGATGATGAGCAAAAAGAGGTAATAAGTAGACTAATTCATACAACTACTTGTTTTAATGAAGTATTAGAAAATATCTATTTTTCAAAAGATGCCATTAAAAAAGTTCAAAACCTATTAATAAATAAAGCAAAAATAATAGTTGATGTAAATATGATAAAAGTTGGACTTAGTGATTTTTATCTAAAAAAATATGGTAATGAAGTGATTTGTTATATAAATGAACCATTTACTTATGAAATGGCAGAAAAAAATAAAACTACAAGAAGTTATGCAGCAGTAGTTGAAGCTATCAAAAGACATAAAGATGAACCCCTTGTTTTAGCTTGTGGAAATGCTCCAACTTTTATATATGCAGCAATTAATACATTGATTGAACAAAAAGTTGATTTAAATAATGTTGCTTTATTACTATTTCCTGTTGGATTTGTAAATGTAGTTGAATCAAAAGCTTATGGAAGAAAATTTTGTGATACTTTTGATGTTGCTGGAATTATAATGGAAGGAAGATTTGGAAGTTCTACTATGACAGTTGCAACACTTCATGCAATATATAAATTAATTAAAGATTATGATAAGGATGAGAAGTACAATGGAAAATAAAGATGGAAAACTTTACAACACAATGGGAAGTGAAGTAGCTGAAGGTTTTACTTGCAAACCAAAACATTTTGATGCAAATAAACCAATTATGCATTTAAAAACACAACTTTTTATATGTACAGATGAAAGATGTGGAAAAGCGCATAAAGATAAAGATATTGCTGCAACTTTAAGAGAAGCTATTAAAGAAGTTGATTTATCAAAAGGTGAAAGTAGAATAAAAGTTGTAAGAACAGGTTGTTTTGGTGCATGTAGATTTAGAAGTGTTGCTAACATCTATGAAAACACAAAAGTAAATGGAAACTCTGAGAATAATGGAGTTTGGCTTAAAAATGTTCACAAATATGATAAAGAGAAATGGAAAAGACTTTTTATCGCATTAAGAGATAATGTAAGTATAGACTCCCTTGAAGAGTTCAAACCAGTACCAATGAGTGATCCAAGTTTTTATAAATAATGGAAAAAAAAGTATTAAGAAAAGGATACACAACAGGTACACACACTGTTGCATCATTTAGAAGTTGTTTAGATACAGTTTTGGCAACTTACGAATCTGCAATTTGCAAAACAAATAAAATTGACAATGATGATTTGGATGTAACTAAAGGCTGTGAGATTGTTGTAAATTTAGACTTTTCAAAAGATAACTTTTTATTAAATCCAACATTTCAACTGCCACATATTTTTGAGTGTGGTTCAAATAGTTTAGAAATTTATGCAGGTATTGGCGTTGGTGTAGTTACAAAAAAAGGTTTAAAAATAAAACCACCCTACCCAGCTGTTAATCCAACACCATTAAATGCAATAAAAGAGTATTTTGAAATAAAAACAAAAAATCTTGAAAACTTTCATTTGAAATGCTGTATTAGTGTAACAAATGGACAAGAAATAGCAAAACAGACTGCAAACTCTAAAGTTGGAGTTTTAGAAGGTATATCTATTCTTGGAACAACAGGTATAGTCAAACCAGTTTCAAGTTCAGCTTATATTGATTCAGTGAAAATAGAAATAGAATTTGCTATTCAAAATGGTTATAATCCAATTTATTTTACACTTGGAAACTCTGCATTTAAAGTAGCTTGTGAGAAATCTAATGAAGAAGGAATAGTTGAAATAGGAAACTTTGTTTATGATTCTTTTAAACTTGCAACAGAATTAAAAGCAAAAGAGGTTATTTTCCTTTGTGGTATAGGAAAAATGACAAAATTATATCAAGGATTTAAAAATACTCATAATAGATTTGGAGTTATTGATTTTACACAACTTCAATTAGATATAAAAGATAATTTAAACTATGAAGTTGATATTGAAGCTACACTTACAGTAAAAGGAATTTCTCAAGAACTTGAGAAAGTAGGATTATTAGATGCTTTTTATGAAATGATTACAAAAAGAGCAAATGAACAAATAAAAAAATGGTTTAACAATTCAAATATAAAAGCCATTATATTAGAGCAAAAAGAGGTTTTAGGATGGTAACAATAGCAGGAAATGGGATGGGAGATTATAACTTTTCAAATTTGAATTTTGATATTTCAAAGTTTGATAAAATTATTTGTGATCCAAACTTTAAAGAAGAAGCAAAAAATATACTGAAATTAAAATATAAAGATGCAAAGCAGTATTTATTAGATAATTATGACAAAGAAAATATATTATATGTAGTAACAGGTTCACCTTTATTTTTCAGTGCAGGAACAATTATTGCTAAAAATTTACCTAAAGATAGTGTTAAAATGATAAATAATACTTCTTGTAAAACTTATTTATTAGAAAAACTATTTATTAGTGAGCTTGAAGTTGATACTATATCTTTACATGGAAGAGATGATTTTGATTTACAAAACTTCTTGCAAAATAAATATACTTTTGTAGTTTGTGATAAATATACTATTTCAAGATTAAAAAAAGCATTATCTTTTTTTGAAAAAGATTCTATAAAAACAACACTTGGTTATAAACTTGGATTCAAAGATGAACAAATAATAGGAATAGATTTATTAAATTTTGATGAAAAGGTATTTGATTTAACGTCTCCTTTTGTACTTTTAATCAAAAAGGAATTTGAACAAAGAAATATTATAAGTGAAGATATTGAATTTGAAACACAAAGAGGGATGATTACTAAAAAGTACAAAAGACAACTTACCTTACAAAATCTAGATTTAGAAGCAAACCAATTACTTTGGGATATTGGTGCAGGAAGTGGAAGTTGTGCAATTGAGGCTTTTAAAAGATATAAAGTAAAAACAACTCTATTTGAAAAAAATGAGACAAGAATAGAATTTATAAAACAGAATTTAAAAAATCACCATGTAATAGAGACTAAACTATTTGAAGGTGAAGCACAAGATTATTTTACTACTTTAGAAGAAACTCCTCAAAGAATATTTGTAGGTGGAGGTGGAGTTGAAGTTATAAAACAACTTCCAAAGCTATTTGAGATATTAGATGAAAATGGAATTATGTTAATTAATGCAATTACTCTAAAACATCTAAATTTAATGCTTACAGTTTTAAATGAAGCAAAAATTGAGTACGAAATACACTCAATTTCACTTACAACTTACAAAGGTAAACTTGATTTAGTAGAACCTGAAAGACAACTTTTTCAAATAAAAATAAATAAACCTAATAAAGAGGATGAGGAATAATGATATATTTTATAGGAGCTGGATGTGGGGATCCAGACTTAGTAACAGTAAAAGCACAAAAAATACTTCAAAAAGCTGATGCAGTACTTTTTACAGGTTCATTAGTACCAAAAGAAGTTCTTTCTTGGTGTAAAGAAGATGCTATTATAGAAGATTCTCAAGGTATGAAATATCCTGAAATATTTGCTTTTTTAGAAAAATATAAAGATAAAATTGTAGCAAGAGTTCATACAGGAGATCCTTCTATTTATTCAACAATTGCTAAACAAATTGAGTTTTTACAAAAGCAAAATATTGATTATGAAGTAATTCCAGGAATTACAGCAGCTTTTGGAGCAGCAGCAAGTTTAGGAATTGAATATACAATTCCTGGAGTTTCTCAAACTATGATTTTAACAAGAATAGAAGGGAAAACTCCAAATCCTGAAAAGTTAGAAAATATTCTTGCTTGTAAAAACTCATCATTAGTATTTTATCTTTCAATTTTACTTTTAAAAAAGCTAAAGAAAAAAGCACTAGAAATGGGATATTCGGCCAATACTCCTTGTTGGGTAGTTGAAAAAGCTACATGGGAAGAAGAAGCAATATACAAAGGAACAATTAGTGATATAGAAAATCAAGTTTCTCATATTAGAGGTGTTGCACTAATTTTGTTAGGTGATTTTTTAAATCAAAAAGAGACGCAAGAATCACACTTATATGTAAAACCACTACAAAAAGAGTTAAAGGCGAATAAATGAGTAAATTAAATATAGCAGTAGTTTCAATAAACCAACCAAGTTTAAATAGTGCTTGCAAACTACTTGAATATTTAGATGATTTCAATGTAGATGTGTATGGCAAAAAAGATTTAGATCATAATCTTGATAATCTTATAACTTATGAAAAGATTGATTCAGTTTTAAAAGATGGTTGGAAAAAATATGATGCAATTATTTGTATTTTAGCAATGGGAATAGTAGTAAGAAAAATAGCACCTCTACTTGAAAGTAAAGCAACAGATCCAGCAATTATTGTAATGAGTATGGATTTAAGTAAAATTATTCCTCTTTTAAGTGGTCATATTGGAGGAGCCAATGAATTAAGTGATTTAATCTCTTCAAGAATTGAAGGATGTATTAACTTTGTATCAACTGCAACTGACCAAACTAAAACATTTGCATTTGATATGTTTGCAAAGAAAAATGGTTTGGAAATAGAAAATTTAAAATGTTTAGCAAAAATTTCAAATTCACTTTTAAATAAAAAGCAAGTTGAAGTAAAAACATATGAGAATATTTTTGAAAAAATTACTCCTAAAAAAAATCTAAAATTAGTGACAGAACAAACAAGTGATTTATGTGTAAATATAACTCCATTTAGTGATAGTAACTTAACTCTTAAACCAAAAGTATTTTTAGGAATGGGTTGTAATAGAAATACAAGTTTTGAAGATATTGAAAAAGCTTTTTTTTGGTTTTTAGATAAATACAATCTAAAAAAAGAACAAATTAAAAATATTGCTTCATTTGAGGCAAAAAGTGATGAAAAAGGACTTTTAGAGTTTGCTACAAAATATGAATTAGATATTAAATTCTATAATGAAGAAGAAATAAATACCTTACAAGGTGATTTTTCTCCTTCACAAGCAACAAAGTTTTTTAATCTAAAAGGTGTTGCAGAACCATCTGCAATTTTATGTTCAAAATATAAAGAATTAATAATCAAAAAAGAAGTATTTGATAAAAAAATAACAATAGCAGGAGCAGTATAATATGGCAAAAAGATTATATATAGTTAGTTCAGGTGCAGGTGGTACTTCATATATCACACCAGAAGCAAAAAATGCACTAAATGAGTGTGAAGTTGTAGTTTCTTATAGTAAGTATGCAAGAGAGTTAAAAGAGTTAATTGAAGGAAAAGAACTTTTTACATCAGGAATGACACACGAAATAGAAAGATGCTCTCAAGCAATTGAATATGCAACAAAGGGCAAAACAACTTGTATCATCTCAAATGGTGATGTAAATGTATATGGAATGGCAACTTTAATTGTTGAATTAATGGATGAAAGAGACCTTTGGGATGAGGTAGAACTTATTTCACTACCTGGAGTTACTTCATTTTTAGCAGCAGCAAGTAAAGCAGGAGCTCCTGTATCTCAAGATTTTTCTATTATCTCATTATCTGATAGATTAACAGATATAAATTTAATTGATAAAAGAGTAAAAGCAGCACTTGATTGTGATTTTATATTAGGAATATATAATCCTAAATCTAAGAAAAGAATCAAACCATATCAAAATTTCTTAAAAGCTTTAGAAGAAGGATATCAAAATAGAATTGCAATTATTGCATCTAATGTAGGAAGAGTTGAAAAAGAAAAAATTACAATTACTACTGCACAAGATTTAATTGATCAAGACATTGAACATCCAGCTGTTTCTATGTCAACTTTGATTATAATTTGTAATTCAAATTCAAAACTTACGAAAAATGGAAAAGTTTTAACACCAAGAGGATATTTAAATAAATATGAACTTGATGGTAAATTAAAATAAAAGGATACAGCATATGCAAATAGCTATTATTTCAGATATTCAATCAAATGTTTATGCACTTCAAGAGGTTTTAAAAGATATAAAATTAAGAAATATTGAAGTTGTTCTAAATTTAGGGAATATGTTTTATGGACCTATTGAGCCAAGAGCAACATATGATTTAATAAGACAAAATAAGTTTGTAAATATTTGTGGAAAAGAAGATAGACAAATTTTAGAAGCTTCAATATCTCAACTTGAAAATAATCATACTTTAGCATATGCATATCAAGATTTAAAAGATGAAGCGTTATATTGGATACAAGATTTACAATTTGAAAAAATCATAGGTGGAACTTATTATATGATTAATGGCACATATTTTGATGATAGCCAATATTTGTTAGAAGATGTTTCTAGTGGTGAAATAAAAATTAGAGATGATGAAAAGATTTTAGAACTTACAGATAATATAAAAGCACCTTTTATCTTTTGTGGGAACTCTCATCTTCCTAGAGTTCAAAAAATAAATACAGGACAACTAATAATAAATCCTGGTGCAGTTGGGCTTCAAGCTTTTAAAAGCGAAAATCCAGTTCATCATAAAATTGAAAACAACACTCCAAATGCTTCATACTGTATTTTAAAAATAAAAGATACAAGATACAGTATAGAACATGTAAGAGTTGCTTATGATTTTGAAAAAGCTGCTAAAAAAGCTCAAGAGAATAAACGAGAAGATTGGGCTTATGCACTTAGAACAGGAAAAACATTGAATAATTAGAATATAAAAGTAATATGCTTTTATATTCTAAATATGAGCACCAAGAGCAGACATACTTGGATCAAACATAAACTTATAACCTCTATACGCTATATAAATACCAAAAGCAATAACTACTAATGCTGCTATTTTTATCATTATATTTCTTAATGATGTTTGTTTAAAAATAGATATAAAAAAACCTAATGAGAACATTGCTGGAAGTGTACTTAGTCCAAATAGAAGCATTACAAAACCTCCTAGTAAAGCACTTCCTGTACTTGCTGCAGTTATTGCAAAAACATATACAAAACCACATGGAAGTAATCCATTTAGCATTCCTAAAAGATAAAAACTCATCAAAGAATTTGAACTAATTAATACTTTAAATGTTCTTTGATATAAAGGTGATTTTGATACAGAATGCTCTAAATTTGTCAAGAATTTTATTTTACCACTTAAAGATAATCCTATTAAAACCATTAATATTCCTATTACAATAAGTAAAATTCCACTTGTTGTTTTGTTAAAAGTAACAACACTTCCTAAAAATCCAAAAATAAATCCTAAAATTACATATGTT
This sequence comes from Arcobacter sp. CECT 8985, assembly GCF_004116495.1. Taxonomy (GTDB): domain Bacteria; phylum Campylobacterota; class Campylobacteria; order Campylobacterales; family Arcobacteraceae; genus Malaciobacter. Next base: position 11,808 of record NZ_PDKC01000042.1, read on the forward strand.
GTTACTCTTCCTAAAGAGTACAAAACATGAGATATTGCTTGAAGTTGTTTACTCCATCCACTTTTCACTTTTGTACTTGAATATGCGACTACAATCCCCCCACACATTCCAATACAGTGACCAAATGAACCTAAAAAAGCTATTGCAATTATTGATACTATACTTATTGTTTCCATTATAATCATTACCTAATATTTTCTTTAAAAAAAGATTTTATCACAATAAAACTTATTGCATAAAAAAAGCCTCACTTCGCTTTATGCAAAGTGAGGCTGACTTGATATATAAAAAATTGTGTATCGCTTGATATAGTAAAATTATACTATTGAAGTGTTAACTAAATGTTAATTACATTTCTTAAACTTCTTTTTTTGTGAAAATATTATAATATTACAAAAAAATAGAATTAAAGAGAGAAGATGAGATTAATTATGTTTGATATGGATGGTACACTAGTTAATAGTTCAAACGCCATTACAAATACAATAAACTATGTAAGAGAAAATATTGGATTAAAAAAACTTGATTCAAAATTTATACTAGAAAATGTAAATAACCCAAAAATAAATTCAGCAGAGTTCTTTTATGGCACACCAGATTTTACAAATGAACAGATTATGCTATTTGAAGAATATTATAATAAACACTGCATAAATGATCTAGAATTATATGATGGAATAGAATTATTAATTAAAGATTTGAAAAAAGACTTTACACTTGCAGTTGCAACTAACTCAAATTCAACTTATGCAAGAAAAATGCTTGAACATGTAGGTATTGCAAACTATTTCCCTACAATTTTGGGATATGATAATGTTAAAAATCCTAAGCCACATCCAGAAATGATTGAAAAAATACTTAATAGACATAATATTTTAAATATTAATGCTCAAATGATTGGAGATAGTCATAAGGATACTATGGCTGCACAAAAAGCTGGCGTTGATTCTGTTCTAGTAAATTGGGGATTTTCAGACCATAAAGAAGATGCAATTCAAACAATACAAGAACTAGAACAGAAAATAATAGAAAAATTTAATTAATTTAAATTTTTTCGACACTTAAGTTATGAGTTAAATATTAAAATTTCTTTTTATTAATATTTTCTCATTTTAGAATTATTTCCTATTTAAAGTCATCAATAATTAAAATATCAAAAAAAATACTTATTCAAACCTAAAAAATTTCTACTTTATAAAATAATGTCATTATAGTGTATAAAAAAATAATTAAATAGTTATTTTATAAGTTATAATTACAAAGTTTAATATTTTTTAAAGATTTATTGACACTATTATTATAAATTTAATATTAAATAAAAATTTTATAAATTATATTTTCACATGAAAAAGTTATATTTTAATTATATTTCTGTTACAATTGTTTAAAATTGGGAGATAAAATGAATAATTATTCTACAAAACTAAAATTGTCAGTATTGATAATAGTGTCAATATTATCATTATTGGCACTTGGAATCATGTCAGTAGTACAACTTAAAAAAGTAAATGCTGGACTTGAGACAGTTTATAATGATAGAGTTGTTCCATTAAAACAACTAAAAATTGTTGCAGATGAATATGCTGTTAAAATTGTTGATACTACACATCAGACTAGAAATGGTAACTATACTTATGATAAATGTATTCAAAACATTGATAAAGCAGAAAGTGAAATAAGAAAAAATTGGGACAAATATACATCCACAAAATTGACACCAAAAGAAGAAAAGTTATCAAAAAGTGTTCATAAACTAATGGCTGTTGGAACTAAAATATCTGATAAAATAAAAGAAGCCTGTAGACAAAAAGACAATGCTCTTATTTCTGAAATAACTATTAATGAGTTATATCAAAAAATTGATCCAATTGGTGATAAAATTGCACAACTTATTCAGTTGCAACTAGATATTGCAAAAGCTGAGAATGATAAAGCATCAACAATTTATAACAATAGTAAAATTATAACAATAGTAACTATTACTATATCATTATTTTTAATTTTGTTTTTAGCATTTATGATTATTTCTGATATTACAAAAAAACTTAATTTATTTAAAAAAGGATTAATTTCATTCTTTTCATACTTAAATAAAGAACAAGAAACAACAGATAATATCCAAATAAAAAGTAAAGATGAATTTGGACAAATGGCAGATGTTGTAAATAAAAATATTGAAAGAACAAAAGAAAATGTAGAAAAAGACAAAGCTCTTATAAATGAAGCTATTTTAGTCTTAAGTGAATTTGAACAAGGCGATTTATCGCAAAGATTAAAAACAAATGTAAATAATCCAGCATTAACACAATTAAAAGAAGTGTTAAATAAAATGGCTGATAATTTAGAAACTAATATTGATAATATATTAAAAATTTTATCAGAATATAGTAACTATAATTATTTAAATAAAATTTCTACAGATAAGTTAAAACAACATCTATTAAAATTAGCAAGTGGGGTAAATGACTTAGGTAGTGCTACAACTTCAATGTTAGTTGAAAATAAAATGAATGGATTAACACTTGATGAAAGTTCAAATACATTATTAGCAAATGTTGATAAATTAAATGACAGTTCAACAGAAGCTGCTTCAAGTTTAGAAGAAACAGCTGCAGCATTAGAAGAAATAACAAGTAACATTAGAAATAACACAGAAAATATTACTAAAATGTCAAGTTTTTCGGACCAAGTAAATATTTCTGCTACAAAAGGTGCAGAACTTGCAAATGAAACAACAGTTGCAATGGATGATATAAATCAACAAGTTAATTCTATAAATGAAGCAATAACAGTAATAGATCAAATAGCATTCCAAACAAATATCTTAAGTTTAAATGCAGCAGTAGAAGCAGCAACAGCAGGAGAAGCAGGAAAAGGGTTTGCAGTAGTTGCAGCAGAAGTACGAAATCTTGCAAGTAGAAGTGCCCAAGCTGCAAAAGAGATTAAAAGTATTGTAGAAAATGCAACACTAAAAGCAAATTCTGGGAAAAATATTGCAACTTCAATGATTGAAGGATATAAAGTATTAAATGAAAATATTTTCAAAACTACAGAATTAATTTCAGATATTAAAAATGCTTCTAATGAACAATTATTAGGTATTGAACAAATTAACGATGCAGTAAATCAATTAGACCAACAAACGCAAAAAAATGCTATGGTTGCTTCGCAAACTAATGATGTTGCTAGTATAACTGATGATATTGCAAAATTAATTGTGAAAAAAGCTGATGAAAAACAATTTATTGGTAAAGATGAAGTAAAAGCCAAGAAATTTGACAAAAAAGAACATAGTATAGAAAATCGAGATAAACCAATAAAAAAAGAAAACGATGAAGAATGGAAGAACTTTTAAAGTTCTTCCATTTTTAATATAAAAGTAATTACATAAATTCTTTAAAAATTAAAAAAGTATTATTCAATAAATTTTTTCTCTTCTACATCTTTTAAGATTGTTGTAGCAATTTTTTCAGTTTCAATTGCTATATCATTTGTTTGACTTGCAACACTTGCATTTTTTTGAGTTTGTTGGTCTAAGTCATTAATTGTATCATTTATTTGTTCAATTCCTTCTCTTTGCTCTTTACTTGAACTTTCAACATCACTTATTAATCTTAATGTTTCGCCAATATGTGATTTAAGCTCATTAAATCCTGTAATCATTTCAGATGAAATTGATTTACCCTCATTTGCTCCAAGAGTTGCACTTTCTACTAGTTCTTTTATCTCTTTTGCAGCTTCTGCACTTCTACTTGCAAGATTTCGTACTTCTGCTGCAACTACTGCAAACCCTTTTCCTGCTTCTCCTGCTGTTGCTGCTTCTACTGCTGCATTTAAACTTAAGATATTTGTTTGGAATGCTATTTGATCTATTACTGTTATTGCTTCTGCAATTGCTTGTGTTTGTTCATTTATATTATCCATAGAACCACTTGTTTTAGTTGCTAGTTTTTCACCTAAATCAACTGAAGAAGATACTTTATTTGCTACTTGAACCATTTTTGAAATATTCTCAGAATTGCTTACTACATTTGAAGTTATCTCCTCTAATGCTGCTGCTGTTTCTTCTAAACTTGAAGCTGATTCATTTGATGCTGTACTTAAAACAGTAACTGTATTTAATAAATTATGCGAGTTTTCTCTTAAATTTATACCATTTTTTTTATTTTGAACTAACATATCATTAATTGTATCGGCTAATAAGTTTAATGCATTTGCAACTTGTCCTGTTGGATTATGTAATCTATAAGTAAAATTCATATTTTGAAACTCTTTAAGTGCTTTTTCCACTTCATCAAAATTGTCATTAACATTATTTGAAATAGACTGAAGCATATTATTTAAACTTAATTTTAATTCTTCTAAACTTTTATTTTTTGTCTTAGCTTCAACTCTATTTTTTACATATCCAGAATTAACTTCAGAAACAATTTGTTTTACATTTTCTATTAACTTATTATCATCTTCTATAAGTTTATTTGTTTGTTCAATATTTGTATTTATAAGATTAGCCATATGACCAATTTCATCATTTGTATTTAAAGAAATTTTTTCAACTGAGTCTTTTTCTTTATTTAAATATTTAAAAAAGTCTAATAATCCAGTTTGAAAAATACTTAAAGGCTTTGATATTTGACTATTAATAAAAAATATTACTAATATAGAAATTAATACAATTACTATTAAAGAAATAAAAACAATACCAATAATTGTTGAATCAATTCTATCTTTTGCATCTTTTTTCATCAATTCAATATTTGCATCAATCTCATCAGTATATGCACCTGTTCCTACCATCCAATTCCATGGCTCAAAACTCATTGCATAACCAAGTTTATCATAAGATTTAGTGCTTCCTGGTTTTTGATAATCAAAAACAACTAATCCACCACCATTTTTCGCAGCTTTAATTAACTCTTTAATTTGATAAACACCATTTTTACTTTTCAGATTTATTAAATTTTTACCTACTAAACTGGGTTTAACACCTAAAGATAAAACGGTACCTTCATAATCATAAACATAAAAATATCCACTTTTTGCATATCTTAATTTTGATATTTCATTTAATGCTTCTTGTTTTAATTTTTTTTCTAAAGCTTGTGTTTGATCTTTTGTATCTAGTTGTGAAAACTTACTATATTGAGTATTAATAACACTTAAGGCTAGTTCTGTGAAAGATTTCAATTCTCTTTCTGCAGCTTTATAAGCTCTTTTTTTATAATCTGAAATATTGTTATTTGCTAAATCATTGATCTCATATATAGATTTTGTAGAGATTGCAATAGCAACAATAAAAACAACTACAATTGTAAAAGCTAATAACTTACCTTTTATTGAAAATTTATTTTTCATATTTTCTTCCCTTAATTTTCTAAATTTTAATTATTTTTTAATAATCTTATAATATATACT
>NZ_PDKC01000043.1 GCF_004116495.1 Arcobacter sp. CECT 8985
AACTCTCACTTATTCCTTTCGGCCTCAGCGAATTTGGACGGGAATTATAGTATCTTTTTTTACTTTTGTCAACACTTACACCTTAATATTAACTTAAATTTTTTAATTCTTTATACTCTCCCTCTTTCCCTTCTCTTTCTTATGCCTTTTTTATTACTTTTATCTGCTTTTTATTGCCTTCTTTTGCTTTTCGTTTTCTCTCTTTTTCTTTTTGATATTTTTTTTGTTTGGTTTTTTTGAGTTTTGTCTATTTTATATACTAGCAGTAACTAATTTTTATCATATTATATATGTTAATATGTTCGTTAATAATTCATTTATGTTAATTATGTATTATTTTATTAGTGTGATAGTAATGATATGTTTAAAGAATAGATTAATAAAAACATACTAGAATTACATCACTATATATAAGAATAAAAAAAAGGATTTAAAATGTATAATAGAGATTATTTAGAACAATCTCATAATCATACAGCACATGACTCTTCAAGAGTTGAACTTATGAGCTTTTTAAAAGCTACATATCAATTATTTGCAGGATCACTTTTAGCAGCTACTGCAGGTGCATATATTGGATTAGATATTGTTGCTTATTTAGCAGGTCCATTAATGTGGGTATTATTCGCTGTTGAATTGGGGTTAATTTTCTTTGTAATCCCAAAAGTAAAAAATACTCCAGGTGTAAATCTTGCTGTATTATTTGCTTTTACATTTATTACAGGACTTACTATTGCTCCTTTATTAACAGCAATATTTGCTATGCCTAGCGGTGCATCAATTGTTGGTCAAGCATTCTTGATGACAGCTGTAGCATTTGGTGGGATTTCAATGTTTGCAATGACAACAAAAAGAGATTTCTCTTCAATTGGTAAATTTTTATTTATTGCATTGATTATTATGATTGTTGCAGGTATTTCAAATATTTTCATTCAATCATCAATGTTCCAATTAGTTATTGCAAGTGCTGGTGCTTTACTATTTTCAGTGTTTATCCTTTTTGATACACAACAAATTATTAGAGGTGGATATGATTCACCAGTTGAAGCGGCTTTATCTCTTTATTTAGACTTCTTCAACTTATTTGTATCATTATTACAAATTTTAGGGATAATGAATAGTGATGACTAAATATTAACTCCTTACAAAGGAGTTAATATCACTTTTTATAATACAGCTAATGACAAAAAATCACTTACGACTTATTGATGCTAATTTAAATAGATTAAGAGAAGGTATTAGAGTAATAGAAGATATCTTTAGATACATATACAATGACAAACAAAATGCTTCCAGACTTAAACAACTAAGACACAAATGTAGAATTGATTTATATAATGATTTATTATCTTCTAGGGATATAAAAAATGATGTATTAAAAAAATCTACTAAAAGTGAACAAACTAGAGAAGATTTATATTCAATTTTAATAGCAAATTTTAAAAGAGCTCAAGAGAGTTCAAGAGTATTAGAAGAGTTTACTAAACTAATTTCTGCAACTAATAGTGAAAACTTTAAAGATATTAGATATGAACTTTATGACTTAGAAATTGTTTTAACAAATATAACTTCAAACTCTAAATAATTTAATTTATACTCTTTATATAACTTCTTAGCATTTTTAAAAGATAAAGAATTACCTCCACTTACTCCAGAGTTTTTAATATAATCAAACATAACTTTTTTATCTTCAAATTCTAGATTATAATTATATACTTCAAATTCACAATCAAAGCTATTTAAGAAGGCTTCTTTAATTTTTTCTTTTGTAAGAATAGGAGATTTTTTATTTGTTATTTTTTGGATTGTTTTAAATGTATTTGAAGTAAAAAGAACTGCATTAATTCCATCACAACTTAATTTCAAGTTCTCAACTAATTTTGACAAATCTTTTGACCACTGCATAGCAGATGAAGAAAAAATTAAATCAAAATATTTATTTTTTAAAAATTCAAAAAACTCTTCAGAATCAAAATCAAAACAGTTTATTTCAATTTTTTCATTTTTTGGATGAAGTTTACACATAGATTCTGAAAAATCAACTGCATAATATTTATCAATATCCCAATTTATATTTTTATAAACTTGTCCTGAACCACAACCTAACTCTAAAATTGTTTTTGGTTTACTATTAGTCTCACGAACTAGTGCTTTTGCTATGATTTGCTGTATTATATTATTGTTATTATAATCTTCTGCGTGTTTTGTAAATTCATTTTTTACAGACATTTGTTAGATTTATCTCTTTTTTAATAAAGTGTTAATTGTACTTAAGGATTATTTTAGCTATTTCTTAATAAGTTTTAGATAAAATATACAGCATTTTTAAAAAAGGACAACAAATATGACCTCTACACTTTTAATAGTTCAATTTGTATTAGCTATTATATTAACAATAACAATCTTACTTCAAAAAAGTTCAAGTATTGGACTTGGAGCATACAGTGGAAGTAATGATTCTTTATTTGGTGCTAAAGGACCAGGTAACTTTTTATCAAAAGCTACTATGGCGTTAGGACTACTTTTTGTTATTAACACATTAGTTCTTGGATATATGTACAATCAAGACAAAACAAAAAGTGCTGTAGATACAGTAAAAATCGACAGATTAATTCCAAATAAACCAGATGAAAATACACAAAAAAACGCTCCAGCTGCACCAACTGCACCTAGCGTTCCACAAACAAAATAATAAAAAAGAAGTAGAAGTATGAAATATATACTACTTCTTTTTATCTCTTATTATTACTTGAGTGCTAATGCTCATGTATTTGTATATCATAGGTTTGGAGATACAAAACACTCAAGTACTAATACGACTTTAAAAGAGTTAAAAAAAGAATTTGACTATTTTAAAAAGAATAATTATAAAGTTGTAAAATTATCACAAATTGTAGAAAAGATTAAACAAAACAAGAGTGTCCCTGATAATTGGGTTGCTTTAACAATTGATGATTCATACAAAAGTTTTTATAAAAATGGATTACCATTATTTAAAGAGTACAATTATCCATTTTCTTTATATGTTTATGTAAAAGCAACTCAAAAAGGTTATGGTGATTTTATGACTTGGGATGAGATTAAAGATGCTTCAAAATATGGAGAAATAGGACTTCATTCTTATTCACATCCTCACCTTACTCAAATCTCATTAGAAAATGTAAGAAAAGATACAAAAAAATCTTTTGAGATTTTTGAAGAAAAACTTGGATTCAAACCAAAATCATATGCATATCCATATGGTGAATATAACGAAAAAGTTAAGAAAGTTATAAAATCTTTTAATTTTAAATATATATTAAATCAAAATACTGGAACAATTACAAAAAAAACAGATGTTTATGATATCAATAGAATTGCATTAGTTGGAAAAGTAAATTTAGAGCAAAAACTGAAATATAAAACATTAGATGCCCAATGGATTGAACCAAAAGAATATCCTCAAAATGGTATACTAAAAAAAGTAAAGGCTAAAGTTAGTCCTAAAATAAAGCAAATAAAACTTTATATTACAGGGTATGGTTGGCAGGATATAAAAGTTAATAATGGTATAATTGATGTAAATCTTAACCTAAAACTTAAGAAATCTAGATCTAGAGTAATATTAAGTACTGATTACTTTACAATTGCCAATAAAATAATAATTCAAGATAAAAAATAAGGAGAAATAATGTTAGAAGAAATCTATACAGAGACAAAAGAAAATATGGAAAAATCTATTGATTCTTTAAAAAGAGACTACAAGACTTTAAGAACAGGAAAAGTTTCTACATCAATTTTAGATGGGATTAAAATTGATTATTATGGTACACCTACAGAATTAAATCAAGTTGCATCTGTTCTTGCACCTGACGCAACAACAATTGTAATTTCACCATGGGAAAAACAACTTGTAAGTGATATAGAAAAAGCTATAAATGAAGCAAATATTGGTGTAAACCCAAATAATGATGGGGAAGCAGTTAAATTATTCTTCCCTCCTATGACTGTTGATCAAAGAAAAGAAGCTGCAAAACATGCTAAAACAATGACTGATAATGCAAAAGTTGCAATCAGAAATGTAAGAAAACATTCTAATGATAGAATAAAAGTTTTACATAAAGATAAAGAAATTACTGATGATGAAAATAAAAAAGCATTAGACGAAGTTCAAAAAATTACAGATTCATATGTTTCAAAAGCTGATGATACTTTCAAAACAAAAGAACAAGAAATCTTAACGGTATAATTTTATGAATGTAGAACAAATATATAAAGATGCTAGTGCTTTACTAGAAGGTCATTTTAAATTAAGTAGTGGTAATCACTCAAAATTCTATTTACAATCTGCAAAAGTTTTAGAAGATCCTAAAACTGCAAAACTTTTAGCTGAAGAATTAGCAAAACAGATTAAAAATAGTGGTCTTAAAGTTGATGCAGTTTGTTCACCCGCACTTGGTGGATTAATCGCAGGTTTTGCTTTAGCAACTGCTCTTGATGTAAGATTTATTTTTGCAGAAAGAGTTGATGGAGAAATGACAATTAGAAGAGGTTTTGAAGTAAAAGAAGGTGAAAACTATATCATTTGTGAAGATATTATTACAACTGGTGGAAGTGCTCTTGAAGCTGCAAAACAAATAGAAAAAGATGGTGGTAATATCCTTGCATATGCTGCATTAGCAAATAGAGGATTTTGTTCAAGAGTAGGAAGTGACTTAGAACCAAAAGATAATTGTAAATTACCACTTGATAAACCACTTTTTGCATTAGATGATTTTACATTTGAGATGTATGCTCCAGAAGATTGTCCAATGTGTAAAGAGGGAAGTGAAGCATACAAGCCAGGAAGTAGAGGAAACTAGTTCATGGCAAAATGGAGAGATGTAAAAAAAAATAGAGTAAAAAAAGAATCTTTATCAAAAAATCAAGAAGAGTATAAATCTTCTTGTGCATCTCTTTTTGCCAGATTCAAAGCTTTTATTACAGATACTTTTTTAATAGCAACACCAATTGTTTATATTATTATATATCTTGTGTTTGGAAGTGGAGATGAATTCGCACAAAATAGAATTCAAGGTTGGAGCTATATACTTAGCACACTATTAATTATAATTACATTCTTTTGGTATGTTAAACAACAAACTCCTGGAATGAAAGCTTATAGTTTAAAAATTGTAAATTTAAAAAAACAAAGAATTAATATAATTCAAGCACTTATTAGATATATTGCTACATTGTTTTCAATGGCTACATTTTTTTTACTACTAATTCCTTATATAAATAAAGATAAAAAAACATTTCAAGATTATATGTCAAGAACAATTTTAATTGAAGAATAATGCTATTTTTTAGATTATCTGCATTTTATTTTTTCTATTTTGCAGCAGTTGGGATTTATGTTATATTCTTACCTAAAGTATTAAATGATTTAGGTTACACAGAACTACAAATTGGTGTGATTTTTGCACTAGCTCCATTGATGAAATTTGTTACTCCATTCTTATTTTTAAAACATATTACATTAAATCAAAATGTTTTTAAAACTGCCCTATTTGGATCAGTTGTTTGTTCCTTTTTATTATATTTAACAATAAATAATTTTTACTTACTTATGTTAAATAATGCAATTTTAGGTGCCTGCTTAAGTATGATATTGCCTTATTTGGAAGTTATCTCAGTAAAAGATTTGGGAAAAGATAAATATGGAAAATCTAGACTTTTTGGTTCCATTGGTTTTATGTTAGTTACACTTATTCTTGCAAGAGTTTTGCATGAACCAATAATTGCAATTCATTTTTATGTAGTAGTAAATATTTTAACAGTATCTTTTGCACTATCATTACTAAGATATGATACAGCCCATGAAAAAAATCAATCAAATGATAAAAATAGTTTCTCTTTTATGAAACATTGGACCTTTTGGTTAAGTCTATTTTTTATGCAAATTAGTTTTGGTGGATTTTATAATTTCTTTACTATATATGAGACTTCTCATGGTATTGATTTAAAAACAGTATCCTATCTTTGGACATTTGGAGTACTTTGTGAAATAGCAATGCTATATTATCAAGCACCTTTTTTAAAAAGAAATCTAGTAGGGATTATAAAGTTTTGTCTTTTAATAACATCTTTTAGGTGGTTACTTTTATATCTTTTCCCTGACTCCCTTTTCATGACTTATATTTCTCAAGGAATACATGCTTTTTCATTTGCATTATTTCACAGTTCAGTATTAATGTATCTATATTCGCTATATGACAATAAAAAACTTGCTCAACAGTTTATGTTTGGTGTAGCATATGGATTAGGAGGATTTTTAGGTTCTTTAATTGCTGGTTACTTATATGGTGAGAATTTATTTTTATATTGTAGTATTTTTGCTTTTTTTGCTTTTTTATCAATTGCTAAAAGAAAATAGAGATTTACTCTATTTCCATAATCAATAATTTAATATTTTTTTTCTCTTGTATCTCTATTAATTTTAAACCTTTTATATTTGTAGCCATGAATTGAGCAATTGTTTCTATATTATTAACTGCAAGATGTTTAAGAAGTGCACCTCTATAATGCTTTGCCCAATGACTTACTACTTTTCCATCTTTTATAAATTTAAATGTTAAAACATTTGCTTTTTTTATCTTATAAAACTTTTCATAATACCCTGCTCTTAAATCAATTATTTCATCACCTAAATAGTTGTCTAAACTTTCTGTGAAATTATCTTGATAAAACTTTTCTACATTAATATTAGGAAGTTTAGCCCCTTGTTTATATTTGTAATCAGGAATTAAATCATCAGCTTTTATAGGTCCAAATAAATTTGAAAATAAAATTACATTATTATCTATATAGTTTTGTTCTTTTGAGTTCAAACTATTATATTCTATTGCATCAAAAGCAACACCATTATATCTTTGAATAGCTTTCATCGTTGGTTTATTTTTTAAACTATGTTTATACTTTTCAACTTCATCTAATTTCTTTAATCCAAACCATTTAGATAATTCTTCAATAGACAACTTGCTTATAAATTCTTCATATTTATTAAAAACTTCTTCTCTTTTACTAAATAGTTCTTCTAGAAAAAAATTTCCTTTATTAAAAGAAGCTTCTTTACCTCCACTATTTTTAGTCTCTGCAGGTGCTAAAAGTATTTTCATTTGTATCCTTTATAAAAAAACTCCATCAATATAATACCATTTCCCCTCAACTTTTAAAAACCTACTTTTCTCAGTAAAAGAGGCATCTAATCCATTTTGAGTAAGTTTAGCTTTAAATGTTACAAAGCTTTCATTTTGTATTTCAGTATGTTCTATAATTGTTAATTTATTAAAATCAGTATACTCACAAAAATTATTTATGTCATTTAACCAAGTTTGTCTATTGTGAGTAAATTCAATATTGTCTTTATGAGTAGTTTGAATAATATAGTCTGCATTGCCTACTGCATATGCACTAAATCTTGAACGCATTAAATCCAATGCATTTTTAGGTAATTTGCCATCATGGAACTCTTTACAGCATTTTTTATACTTTTTATCACTTCCACATACACATTTTGAATTAACAGATATTTTCAAGTTTTTCCTTGCAATTTTTTATATACAATTTTATCACAAGTTTTTAAAAATTTTACAAAAGCAAAGATGCTTTTGTAAACTATTTTTTTATTATGATTTTGTTGAAGCTTTGATTTTTTTAACTAAAGTCTTTCCAAAACCCTTGATTTTCTCTAAATCATCAACTGTTTTTATTTTATTTGTTTTTCTATAATTAATTATAGATTCCGCTTTTTTTTGTCCTATACCTTTAATACTCATTAATTCTTGTTTTGATGCTTTATTAAAATCAATAGATGCAAAAAGCATAACACAAGATATAACCAATCCTAAAAATATTTTTTTCATACACTTCTCCTATAAAATAATTTTATTAATTATAATATAATAATATATTAAATTATCTTAAAGAGTCTTTTTTTTATCTTTAGGTGGTTTCCTTTTATTTTTTTGATAAATAGTTTTAGAAAATACAAGTTCTAATGTGTAATATGTTACTGGTATCATCATCAAGCTAATAAATATTATATATATTAAATCTATAATTAATCCTTTTTAAAACTCTTATTATACTTTATTATTTTATAATTTAGCGAAAATAAAGTATCATATATATATTAATTAAAAGGATAATTATGAGTGAAGTACAATTTCCACTTGAAACTATATCATCTGTAGTATCTATAATAGTTGTCATTGCTATTTTTATTAAGTTTTTTAAATATAAACAAAAACTTGATAAATTAAAAGAGATTGATAGAAGAAAAGACGTCTCAAGACTAACAGCACAGGATAAAACTTTTATTAAAGAAAATTTAAAAGTATATCAACAAAAACAAGTAAAAGTTGATGCTTTTGTAAAACTTGTATTTCCTATTCTAGTAACAATAGCAGCTTTATTATTTTACTTTTCACCTATTGATAAAACTTTAATACATTTAAATGTTATTATTGTTGTATATATATATTTACAAATACATAGAATACATACAAGAAACTATGCAAAATTCCTTGAAGAGTTAAACAGCAAGTAATTTATCATATGTTTTAAAGTTGTCTTGATTATATATCTCAAACTCAATAGGATACAAACTATTTGATTTTAAATATGATATACAATCATAAATGCAAGTTTGTGTATCCTCGCAGTAGATGTAGAATTTCATTTCTCCTTCAAAAATATCTACTGCAACTAATAAAATCTTGTTCTGTTGTTCTAAATATTTAAGATGATTTTGTTCAAAACTTGTAAAAAATGCTAAACACGCAGCATCTGGAAACATAATATCATCTGCAATAAAATAATTATGTTTTATAACTAATAGATTCTTTTTTGAGATAGTATCTATTTTGCCTAAGTTTTGTTTTACTCTTAATATTCTATTTATATTTGAAGTCTGTTTTAATTGCCAGTTTTCCATTATTTTACCAATTAATTGTCGATTTATTTAAAGATTTTAAAATTTCATTAGTTCGACTAAAATGTTTACAACCAAAAAATCCTCTATATGCAGATAAAGGACTTGGATGTGGTGCAGTTAAAATATAATGTTTATTTTCATCAATTAATTTTGATTTTTCAATAGCAGGTGATCCCCATAATAAAAAAATAACATCTTGGCAATTTTCATTAATATATTTAATAATATTATCTGTAAAAATTTCCCAGCCCAATTTGTGATGTGATTTAGGCTTCGATTCTTCAACCGTTAATATTGTATTTAAAAGTAAAACTCCTTGATTTGCCCATGAAGTTAAGTCTCCATCTTTACATAATGATTCTTTCTGTAAATCGCTGTTAATTTCTTTCAAAATATTGACCATTGAAGGTGGGTTTTTTATCTGTTTGGGTGTAGAAAAAGCCAAGCCTTGCGCTTGTCCCATACCATGATAAGGGTCTTGTCCTAAAATAACAACTTTTAAATCTTGTAATTTTGTAAGATAAAATGCTTTAAATATATTTTCATATGAAGGAAAAATTGTTTTAGTTTTATATCTTTCATCTATTTCTTTTTTTAGTTTTTTATAATAACTTTTACTCTCTTCTTCAGCTAGAACTTCTTTCCAACTATTCATTTTATTCCTTAATTATAAATATTCATACTTTATTAATTAAAATTTCAATACTATATCATAATTTAAAAAAAATAAAGGTTTAAAATGAAATCAATTTTTATAACAATTGGTGTGATTTTATTGGCATTTTTTATTCTTATTGCTTCAAATATAAATGTAATTCCACAATTAGATGAAAGTGTTAAAGCATCTTGGTCACAAGTACAAAATCAATATAAAAGAAGAGCTGATTTAATCCCAAATTTAGTAGCCACTGTAAAAGGTTATGCAAGTCATGAGAAATCAACTTTAGAAGAAGTTACAAAAGCAAGAGCAAATGTAGGAAAAATAAATTTATCAAATGAAATGTTATCAAATCCTGAACAATTCCAAAAATTTCAAAAAGCACAAAGCAGCCTAAGTTCTGCACTTTCTAGACTTATGGTTGTTGTAGAAAAATATCCTGATTTAAAAGCAAATAAAAACTTTTTAGCTTTACAATCACAACTTGAAGGTACAGAAAATAGAATTAGTGTTGCAAGAAGAGATTATATTCAAGCAGTTAGAACTTATAATACTGAATTAAGAACATATCCTGGGAAAATTGTTGCTGCAATCATGTATCCAGAAGCAAAAGTAAAAGAGACATTTAGTGCATCTCCAAGTGAACAAAATGCTCCAAAAGTAAAATTTTAAAATGAAAAAATTAACGCTTTTTTTAATATCTTTTTTTATTTTAAATTTAACATTATTTGCACAACCTGATTTCCCAGAACTTTCAGGAAGAGTAGTTGATAATGCAAAATTATTAACATCTTCACAGAAAAATAATCTAAGTGCAATTTTAAAAAAACAAGAAGATAAAACATCTAACCAAATAGTAGTTGTTACTTTAAATAGCTTAAAAGGTTATGACATAGCAGATTATGGTTACCAATTAGGAAGATATTGGAAAATAGGACAAAAAGATAAAAATAATGGTGTATTATTAATAGTATCTGTTAAAGATAGAAAATTAAGAATTGAAGTTGGATATGGCTTAGAAGGTGCATTAACAGATAAGATTTCACATGAAATAATTGAATATACTATTAAACCTGAATTTAAAAAAGGTAACTACTACAAAGGTATCTTAAAAGGAACAAATTCAATTATAAAATCTATAAATGGTGAATACAAATCTACTTCAAAAAGCGATTTTAGTACTTTTGATTATTTTTTCTATTCATTTAAATATTATCTTTCAAAAATACCCGATGGTTTTTTCGGATTTTTAATAATTTTAATATTAGTATTTATGCCAAAAATTGTAAGAGTTATTGGTTTTTCTTTGTTATATGGCTTTTTACTTTCATTGATAATACTTACAGTAACTCAAAATCTTATTGCATTTTTTATTACTTTTATTATTTCAACTATATTCTTTTTTATAAAATTGAAAAATAGCGATTCAAGTAGTAGTTCATGGAATAACTCAAGTTCATCGTATGGTAGTTCATCTAGCTTTAGTAGTTTTAGTGGTGGCTCAAGCTTTAGTGGTGGAGGCGGAAGTTTTGGTGGCGGTGGAGCCAGTGGGAGTTGGTAATGTATATAAATGAAAACGAAAAAAAATTAATTTCTCAAGAAATAGAAAAACTTGAAAAAAGTAGCTCAGTAGAACTTGTTGCAGTTATTGCTAAAAAATCATCATTTTATAAATATGAAGGATTGTTAGTAACTGTAGCTTTTACTACAATTATATCTTTTATTTCCCTATTTTTTACAAATAATATAAATCTATTTTTTCAATTGCAAATTTTAGTATTTGCTCTTGTTTTTTCACTTTTTTATAAATTTGATGATCTTTGTTTAAATTTTATTTCTAAAAAATATAAACATAAAAAAGCATCACAAAAAGCAAAAAAAGAGTTTGAAAATTTAGGAATAAAAAATACTCAAACAAGACAAGGAATTATGTTTTATGTCTCAATAGAAGAGAAATATGTTGAAATTATTACAGATGAACAAATAAGAAAAAAAATAGATAATCAATATTGGCAAGAGATTATAAATGAATTTGTAAAAGATGTAAAAGCAAATGAGTTTTCAAAAGGTTATTTAAAAGCAATCACTACTTGTTCAGATACTTTAATAAAAAAATTTCCAATACAAAAAAATGATATAAATGAACTAAGTAATGAGGTAATAGAATTATGAGTAAAAAAGCAATAATATTTGATTTGGATGGCACATTAATTGATTCTGTTTTAGATATTGCATTATGTATGAATGAAGTATTAGAAGAGTTTCAACTTAATACATATGAAATAGATAAATATAACTATTTTCTTGGAGGAGGAGTTGACTTTCTTGTTGATAATGTATTAAAAAATCCCTCAAAAGAGCTAAAAGAAGATGTCATTAAACGATTTAAAGAAGTTTATGACTCTGCAATTCATACAAATACAAAGCCTTATGAAGGAATATATGAACTTTTAGATGAACTTCAAAAATTAGATTTTAAAATTGCAGTATTATCAAATAAACCTCACAAATTTACAATTGGTTATATAAAAAAACTTTTTGGGAATTATAATATAGTTGAAGTTCATGGACAAAAAGAAGATATACCTAAAAAGCCCCACCCAGAAGGTGCATTATTAATTGCAAATAAATTTAATATTAATTGTGAGGATATCTTTTTTGTAGGTGATACAAAAGTTGATATGCAAACTGCAAGTAATGCTAATATGAAATCTATTGGTGTATTATGGGGATTTAGAGATGAAGAAGAGTTAAAAGAATATAATGCAGATTTTATTGTAAAAAAACCTTTGGATATATTAGATATTGTAAAAAATAAAAGCAATTTCTAATATAAATTTTAATCATATAAAAAAATTGTATATGCAACTATATTCAATTAAAGGATTGATATGTCAAAAGAACTAAATAATTCTATTGGATTCAAAATAAATCAAACAGCAAACAAAATTAATCAAGATTTAAATAATTTGCTAAAAAAATATAATATAGGGCTTGAACAAAGACTTACTTTAGAGATTATTAAAGAGGATAAAAATATAACCCAATCAAAAATTACATCAATTCTAAAAAAAGACAAAACAACAATTTCTCGTGCGTTAAACTCTCTAGAAAAAAAGGGGTTTATAAAAAAAGAAGAGAATAAAGATGATAAAAGAGTAAAATTTATAAATATTACTTCTAAAGCATATGAAGTATTAGAAAAAACAGATTTATTAGTAAAAGAGTTTAGAAATAATTTGGCTAATAAATTGGAAGATAAAGATATTGATACTCTTTTTAAAATATTAAACAAATTAAACACTTAAGGAGGTTTTTTGAGAAAATCAATAAACCATATATATCTAATAATATTATTAGCAGTACTTTCTTCAGTTGCTCCAATTGCCATTGATACGTATATTCCTTCTATACCAAATATTGCAAAAGATTTTCATGTTAACATTGAGAAAATTGAGTTAACATTATCTATTTTTTTAATTGGCTTTTCAATTGGACAAATTTTTGGAGGAACAGTTTCAGATAGAATTGGACGACGAAAATCTTCAATTATTGGTCTTTTAGGATTTGGTTTTTTTAGTTTTCTAATTATCCTAAGCACATCAATTTATCAATTATGGATTTTTAGATTTTTAGAAGCATTTTTTGGAGGTTTTGTAGTTGTAAATGCAAATGCAATAGTAAGAGATATGTTTCATGGTAAAGAAGCTGCAAAGATATTTTCACTAATAGGAACAGTAAGAAGTATTGCTCCTCTTGCAGCTCCTGCAATTGGATCTTTTATAATACATTTTTATTCTTGGAGATATGTATTTATATTTTTATGTGTTTACTCTTTAATTACAGCATTTATGGTATTTAGAGATTTAAAAGAGACATTTACATATACTAAACAAAATATAATTGAATCATATAAAATTGTACTAAAAAATAAAATGGCAAGAAAAGCTATGCTTACTTTAGCACTTGGTTTTTCTGGATTTTTTGTATTAATTTCAAAATCATCATTTATATATATTGAACAATTTCATATATCAACTGATCTTTTCCCATTTTTCTTTGGTTTTAACTTTATAGTATTAGTTTCAATGATCAGAGTAAATATCTATATGCTTAAATATTTTAATGCCATAACAATTATCAAAACTGCAATTTTAATACAAATTTTAGCTGCAATTATTTTTGCTATTTTTGCAGATAATCTTTCGTTAATTCCTGTTATGATTTTAATTGCTACTTACATGAGTATGATGGCTTTTGTTTTTGGTAACTGTATGGCACTTGCAATGGAACATTTTTCCAAAAATGCAGGTGTAGCATCATCTGTTATTGGAGTTTTTCAGTTTGGGTTTGGAGCAATCATTTCATCACTTGTTTTAATGATTCCTATAAATACTTTTATGCCTATTGGAATAAGTATTGCATTAATATCTAGTGTCGCCTTTTTTATAATAAAAAATTTCAAAAATAAGTAAAGAGAATCTCTTTACTTATTTACTCTACTCCAATTTCAAAAAACTGCTCTTCCACTTTTTCATATTTTGCAATTGAGCATGTGATTTTTAAAGCATTTTTATAATCTTTAAACTCTTGAATAAAAAAATCTTGTAATTTTTTTGCATTAGTTGCTCTAAAAATAAAATAACCTAATATATTTGTACCTCTTGAACCCGCTTTTTCTATACCAAAGCTATCAAATTTCCAATCAACACCTTTTGCAAAGAAAAAAACCTCTTCAACTCTTCTAATTAGCTCTTCTCTTACACTATTGTTATACTCACTTAAATGTACATAAAATGCCACATTTGTATTATAATCTTGTTGTACTAATTTTTTTTGACTATCAGTTATTGGTTCTTTTGTAATTTTAAAATTTTCTTTTTCAATATCCATGATTTTTCCCTTATCTTATCTAGTTTTATTATTATATAGAAGTAATATAAAAACTAGGAAAAACATACTTATAAATAATTATTTAAGATTAATTCTCTTTTTTTTCATTATCTATAAAAGTTCTACAATCTATACAATATCTTGCGTGAGGTTTTACTCTCAATCTTTTAATAGTGATTTCACTATCACACATTTCGCAAAGACCAGTATATTCACCTTTTTCAATCTTTTTTAGAGCATGTTCAATTAACTCTAACTCTTTTTTTTGCTGCTTTTTAATATGAATATCATTTGAATAATCTCTACTTGCTGCTGCAAAATCACCTTCATCTTTCAGATCCATAGTACTTAAAGATTCATGATCCTCATCAATCTTTCTTAAAGCTGTTTCAATCTTCTGTTTATTAGCCAATAATAAAGTTTTAATTTCCTCTACTTGCTTCTCATTTAATGCCTTAGCCATTTCTCATCCTAAAATTTTTTGCGAATTATACTAAATTGCATCTGTGTTGCAGATAAAATATGACCTTTTTATAACTTATTTTACAATTTAATTATAATTTAGCTAAATTTTTTCCTGCTAAAAAACCACTCGCCCATGCAAAATGTAAGTTAAAACCACCTCTATTTCCTACAATATCTAAAACTTCTCCTGCAAAAAATAAATTTTTACAAAGTTTACTTTCATAAGTTTTATTATCAACTTCATCTGTTCTGATTCCACCACCACTTGCTTCAGCATGTTTAAATCCTTGAGTATCTTCAATTTTTAATCTTAAATTTGTAAGTGTATTTATAATTGCTCTTTGTTGTTTTGCATTTATACTATCTGCTTTTGCATTTATATCTATATTATTCATCTGTAATAGCACAACTGCAAGTTTTATTGGTATTATTCCTGTTAACGCTTCAACAGCATCGCTTTTAGCTAAAGTTTTAAATAACGTTTGCAAAATTCCAAGAAGTTCATTTCTTGTTAAAGTTGGAAATAAATTTATGGATATTGTTACATCTTGATATAGACTCAAAGGATAAACTGCATATTGAGAAATATCTAAAATTGCAAAACCAGAAACTCCATATTTAGTAAAAAGAACATCACCTGTAATCTGTTTATCTTTTTGTTTATCTATATATAAAGTTACAGTGGCTTCTTTTTTTACTCCTTGTAGTTTATTCTTATAATCAAATTGAGTATGTAATCCTACTAAAGAAGGATATGTAGGATTAAAAGTATGATTAAATTTTGTAGCTATATCAATACCATCTTCTGTTGAATTTAATTGAGGAGCTGCTTGCAATCCACTACTTATTAAAACTCTATCATATCCGTTAAACTCTTTGTTTTCTACTGATATTAAATTAAACTTTTCATCTAATTTTTGAATATCTACAATTTTTGTTTGTAATATTTGATTTATTTCTAATCTATCTAACTCATTTTCTAATAATGTCACAACAGACTTTGCCTCATTTGATAAAGGATAAACTTTACAACTATCTTTTATATCTAATATCAAGCCAATTGATTTGCAAAAATTCTCAAAAGCTTTAAAATCAAACTCTTTTAAAGCTTGATTTATAAAGCTTGGATTTTCACCAAAATAATTTTCTTGTGTTATTTTAGTATTTGAAATATTACATCTTCCATTACCCGATGCTAATATTTTTTTACCTATTGCTTTATTTATATCAAATATATCAACATGAAGTTTTTTGTTTAATCTTTTTGCAGTAATTGCTGCAATAACTCCTGCAGCACCACCACCAATAATTGCTATTTTCAAAATATCCCTTAATAAAATATTGCTAACCAAATTGTTGGTTGTTTTTCATTTGTGTATTTTACCCTATGCTTTCTGTGAGAATCAATATTTAAAAAATCACCTTGATTTAGTTCTACTTCTTCATGTTCAAACTCCAATACTGCACTTCCTTGTAAAAGTAAAATAAACTCATGCTCTTCTTGGTCATACCAAAAATCTTTTGGGCTTTTTTGACCATTTGATACTATTTTTTCAATTTTTATATTTTTTGTATCAAGTAAAGAGATAAACTGTTCTGCTTTTTTATCAATTTTTATATTATCAAATAAATTTTTTACTTGCATTTTTACCCCTTTTTATTATAATATTATAACAAATTTAACTAAATTCTCTTATCTTTTAATCTATACTAATTTAATC
>NZ_PDKC01000044.1 GCF_004116495.1 Arcobacter sp. CECT 8985
GTCTTATAATTTATGTTATTTTTAAGATAAGTGATAAGAATAGAAATATCCATATTTTCCATAAAATTTGTTATTTCGTGTTTATTTATAATATTAGTCATATCTTTTTCAATTAAATCTGTAATTTTTTTGTCAGTATTTATTTTATTTTCTAAATTATTGATAAAAATTTGAATATGTTTATAATTTTGATTTTTCTCAATTTTTATATAATTACCCATTAGTATAAAGTAGATAAAGCAAAGAAATATAAGTGTAATTATGGCAACTGAGGTAATAAAAAAAAGAGTTTTATTTTTTAGAATTCTTTTCACTGATTAATACTTTTTCTAGTTAAATTTATTTATGGAACTTTATTGTAACAAATAATTATAAAAAAACTGTAATTTATAGTTAAAACTATAAATAAATTTATAAAATTAGTGTAAAAAGTAAACATTTATTTAAGTAGTTTTCAAATTCTTAATAATAAAAATTTAAAGAAAAATAAAAATATGACTTTAAAAATAAAAAAAATATTTAAAAAAAAATATTTAATCTGTTGATTATAAAATTTTATTAATATACATTATTTTTAAAAAAAAATCACAAAAGTATTTATATACAGTGCTATGCAAATGCTACTATTTTCTACTACAATTTTATTAAAATAAGAAAAATTAATAAATGTATTAGCTTAATACATTAATTTTAGCTATATTTATTGATAATAAGTTGTATCATTTAGGGAGGTTCTAAAATGAAAGACAATAAGCTTGTAAAAGTTAAGTTGAATGATAAATCTGAAAAAAATCTTTCAAGAAGAGATTTTTTTAAAAAGAGTTTATTCTATTCTGTAGGTGCTCTAGGTACTTCAGCTATATCTCCAACTTTATTGAGTGCAAATGAAAAAGAGATAATGCAAGAGGCTCCTTGGGGAACAAAATTAGGTGATCCAGTTGACAAAAATTTGTATGGAATACCTTCTGCTTATGAACATAATAATATAAGAAGAACACATGACCTTTTATCATCAGGTGATTCGTATGCTTCAATCTCTATGTGCCCAATACATGAATCTGAAGGTATAATTACACCAAATGGTCTATTTTTTACTAGAAATCATGGAGGGACTGCTCAGGTAAATCCAAATGAATGGCGATTAATGATACATGGTAAAGTTAAAAAGCCAATCGTTTTAACTTTAGAAGAATTGAAAAAATATCCAAGTGAAACAAGAATCCATTTTATTGAATGTCCAGCTAATGGAAGTCCAGAATGGAGAGGTCCACAATTTAATAGTTTACAATTTATGAAAGGTATGATGAGTTCAGCACAATGGACAGGAGTTATGCTTAAAACTATTTTAGAAGATATTGGTTTAGAAAAAGATGCTGTTTGGATGTTAGCTGAAGGTAGTGATGATGCAAGTAATCCAAGAACAATTCCTGTTGAAAAAGCTCTTGATGACATCATGGTTGCATGGGCTCAAAATGGTGAAGCATTAAGACCTGAACAAGGTTATCCTGTAAGACTTATTGTTCCTGGTTGGGAAGGAAATTTAAATACTAAATGGTTAAGAAGATTGGAATTTTCTGATAAGCCATGGCACTCTAAAGAAGAGACTTCAAAATATACAATGTTACAAAAATCTGGTAAAGCAATTCAATATTTTTGGGCAAATGAGGTTAATTCAGTAATTACATCTCCATGTCCTGAAAAGCCATGGACACATCTTAAAAAAGGCGATTTAGTAGAAGTTGAAGGGCTTGCATGGTCTGGAACAGGTACTATTAAACACGTTGATATCTCTTTAGATGGTGGAGATAATTGGATAGAAGCAAATTTAAAAGGCTTAGTTTTACCAAAATCATGGACTAGATTTAGTTATATGATGAGATGGGAAGGAAAGCCTTTATTCCTTTCAAGTAGAGCTACTGATGATAATAATCATACTCAACCAACAATTGATCAAGAGACTTCAAAAGTTGGTGTTGAATCAGTTTATCATAGAAATGCAATTGTAACTTGGGAAATTACAAAAAAAGGGGAGTGTAATAATGTACAAATTAGAAAACACAAAAAAGCCTAGTACTCTTCTAAAGTCACTTTTATGTGTATTTGCAATTTCAGGAATGTTATATGCAAATGAAAACACAGCAGTTGATGGTGGGAAAAAATATCCAGTAAAAAATGGTATGTATACTCAATATCATGTTATTGATTATAAAAATAAAGATTTTAATTTTGGTAGAAAAGCTACACAAGATGAAATCAATGCATGGAATGTTGATGTAAGACCTGATGGGGAAGGACTTCCTAAATATGATACAAAAAGTGGAAAACCAATAATTGGAAAAGATAAAAAGCCAATAATTGCACAAGGAAGTGTAGAATTTGGAGAAGAACTTTATGATGAAAAATGTGCTAGCTGTCATGGTGATTTTGGTGCAGGTGGAAAAGGTTATCCAACACTATCAGGTGGATCTATAAGTTCATTGAAACTTCAAAGATTAGATCCAGCAGATATGAATCCAAATCCTACTGGGCCATTTAAAACAATTGGTACATATTGGCCATATGCAAGTACACTTTTTTGGTATATTAAAGACTCAATGCCATTTACAAATCCCAAAACACTATCTAATAGTGAAACATATGCATTAGTGGCTTATTTATTATCTGTTAATAATATTAAAATTGATGGAAAAGAATTAGATTATGATTTTATTTTAAATAAAGCAAATTTTTCTAAAATTAAAATGCCAAATGAAAATGGTTTTTATCCAAATGTTGATACACCTAATGATCCAAAACAAGGTGTAAAAAACATTACTAAGTTTCTTGCAGATGCAAAAAATTATGGTATAGGTACTAGATGTATGAAAGATTGTATTAAAGGTAAAGTTAGTGATTTAGTTTTAAGAATTAAACATGATTTATCAGAAGATGCAAATCAACCATTGTCTACAAAAAGAGATTTACCAAAGGCTAAAGACTCTGAAACTTCAAGTGTAGGTAAAACTATATATGAAGCAAATTGTAAAATGTGTCATGGGAATAAAGCAATCGGTGCTCCAGTTCTTGGTGATAAAGATGCATGGGCAAAAGTAGTTAAACAAGGAATGAAAAAAGTTTATCATAATGCTTTAAATGGAATTAATGCAATGCCACCAAAAGGTGGACATCCTGATATTTCAGATGAAGATATTAAGAAAACTGTAGATTATATGGTAGAATCTAGTAAATAAAAGAAAGGAGAGTATTTGTCATGAAATTAGCTAAATCAATTTTACTTGCAAGTCTTACTTGTGGGTTGTTTTCGGTTAGTTCGCTAGCATCAGAAAACATGCAGTTAGTAAAAGAGGGTGAAAAAATTTTTAATACTAAAAATTTAGGGAATTGCCTTGCCTGTCATGCAGCAAATGGTAAGGAAATAAATGGTCCAGGAAGTATGGGGCCAAAATTACAATATTTGTCATCATGGCCAGATGAGGCGTTGTATGAGAAGATTTATAATCCATATACAACAAATCCAATTTCACAAATGCCAGCTTTTGGTAAAAATGGATGGTTAAGTGATCATCAAATTAAAGCACTTATTGCTTATTTAAAAACAATAAATTAATAGTAAGGATATAAAATGTTAAACAGAAGAGAATTTTTAGGATTAGGGTTATTAGCATTTGGTGTAGCAGTAGCTCCAAATAAGTTAAATGCTGTTAATTTTAGAGAAACAAAACCAAACATTTGGAAAGCAAAAAAAGTTGATGCAGCAGTAAAAGAAGTATTTGGTTCAACATCTACAGTTGATGGTGCAAGTAAAATTAAATTAAAAGCTCCAGATATAGCTGAAAATGGTGCTGTTGTTCCTGTATCTTTTGAAAGTGAATTAAAAGCAACTAAAATAGCAGTTTTCCAAGATGCGAATCCAGAGAGTGCAGTAGCAGTGTACAGTATTCCTGATAATGCAGTAATTGATTATGCACTTAGAATTAAACTTGCTAAAACTGGAACAGTTACAGTAATTGCACAAGCAGATGGAAAATTATATAAAGTTTCTAAATTAGTAAAAGTAACTATTGGTGGATGTGGTGGTTGATTTAGCTCAATCTACAACTAATTTTTAAAAGATATATTGAAGGATAAATAATGGCAAAAACAAGAATCAAAGCAAAATTAAGAAATGGTGTTGTTAGAGTTAAAACACTATCAAAACACCCAATGTTAAGTTATGTTGAAGCAGAAAGAGCAAAAAAAGAAGCAAATTTTATTACTTATTTTGTTGCTGAAGTTAATGGTAAAGTAGTTTTTGAAGTATCTACTTCTCAATTCTTATCAAAAGATCCTTATATTAAGTTTGCATTTACAGGTGCACAAAAAGGTGACAAAATCACAATCACTTGGGTAGATTTAAAAGGTACTAAAGTAGTTAGTAACGCTAAGATTAGATAGTAATTGTATAACTAAAACAAGGAGATAGTATGTTAATGAAACTATTAAAAGTTGTATCATTTCTTTCACTTGCATTAATTACATTAAATGCAAGTGAATTTGATAAACAAGCACAAAAAGATAAGAATGAATTAGTTAAATATTTTGAAGCAAAATTTGCAAATCCTTATAAAGAAAAAAATAGATTTTTCCCTTACTCAACTGATGATGAGTTGAAAAATGATTATGATAAGGGATTAAAACATATGGATTTTGCAATTGGAAGTTATGCATATGCAAAAGATGCAAGAGAACAATATGAAGCAATTAAAGAGTTTCCTCCTTATGAAGACAAAATTGAAGAAGGTGAAGCTCTTTATACTAAAAAATTTGCAAATGGTAAATCTTTAGCTACATGTTTTCCTGATCCAACAGTTGCTGGAACATATCCATATTATGATTTAGAAAAGAAAAAAGTTATTTCTTTGACAACTGCTATTAATCAATGTTTAGTTGATAATGGTGAAAAAAAATGGAATGCAAAAAAAGGAAAAATGGCTAAATTTGAAGCTTTCCTTGCTTCTTCATCTGCAGATGCTGAGAAAAAAGTGGATGTTAAAATTCCTAATAAAGAAGCACAAGAAGCTTATGCAAGAGGAAAAGAATATTACTATACTCAAAGAGGATATTTAAAAATGTCATGTGCAACTTGCCATGTTCAAGGAGCAGGTGAAAGAGTTAGAAATGAAAAACTTTCTCCATTATTAGGACAAACTACTCATTTCCCAGTTTATAGATTGAAATGGGGTTCTTTAGGTACATTAGAAAGAAGAATTGCAGGTTGTATCAAAGATCAAGGTCAAGTTCCACCAAAAGTTGACAGTAAACAAATGCATGAATTATTATATTTCATGGCATATATGTCAAATGGAATGCCAGTTGATGGTCCAGACGTAAGAAAATAAAAGGAGAAAATTATGAATAAGTTAATAAATTTATCACTAATTGCAGTTACAGCCATTACTTTTAGTGCTTGTGTGAGTTCAAATTCTCCTTCATTTCAAAGTGCACAAAAACTTGATGAAAAAAAAGTTTGTGATGTAAAATTAAATGGACTAGAAAAAGTAATACAAACAGCAAAAGAATATAATAAAATTGCTATTGAAAGAGGCGTTGAGTTTAGAAGACTTGGTGTAAATAATAGTCAATTAATTGAAGCCGTAGAAGAAGGTATTAAAACTGGTGCTAAAGAGGTAAATCCAAAAGATTTCAAAGGAAAAATTTCTAAAACTGTTTTACCAATAGATTTTGCTGCACAAAGAGCTTGTAAATTTGCAATTGCTGCATTAACACAAGAAAAAGATGCAAAAACTACTTGGAGATTAGCCGTTCCTGGTGATGGGTATAAATATTAATTAATACTTATTTAATTTATAAAAGACATTTTTTGTCTTTTATTTATGAAAGGGTTTAATATGAGTATGGTAAATAAATTTATAAAAACAGTAATTGTTGGTGCATTAGCTTTTACATCTTTAAATGCTGAAGATAGTAATAATTTTGTTCCTATTATTCCAGGTGTAAAATCTCTTGATATTACATTAAATGGAAAAACTTTTACTCTTCAAAGAAATCAGGATATGAAAAATAAAATATCTGATTTATACAATATTACAGCAAGAGGTGTTCCTCAACCAATTGTATTAGCAAAAGGTGTTGAAACAATTGGAGAGTTAGAATTTATTGATTATATGAAAAAAGCCCAAAAAGATTCAAATATTGCAATTATAGACACACGTACACCAGGATGGTATGCAAAATTAAGAATTCCAGGTGCTAAAAATGTTCCATATACAAATTTTAATGATAAATATGATGCAATTGATGCATTAGAAGATTATATGGGTGTTGTTTATAAAGATGATGGTTCTTTGGATTTTTCAAATGCAAAAACACTTGTATTATATTGTAATGGATATTGGTGTGGACAAACTCCTGGAATGATTAAAAATGCAAAATATTCACTTCTTACTTTAGGTTATCCTGTTGATAAAATAAAATATTATAGAGGTGGAATGCAAGCGTGGACGTCTTTAGGATATACAGTTGCAGGTAGTGCAGCAAAAAATTAAGGATATTTTATATGAGTAAATTAAGTAGAAGAGAATTTATATATATGATGGCAGTACTTGGTGCTGCCCCAGTATTTGCAAATTCTCATACAAGAATGACTAATACTAATAAATTAAGTGATTATTATAAACTTAAGCCATTTGGTAATGCTCGTTTATTGCATATGACTGACTCTCATGCTCAGTTAATACCATTATATTTTAGAGAGCCAAGTGTAAATTTAGGTTTTCATGAAAATTACGGTAAACCTCCACATATTGTAGGAGAAAAATTTTTAGATTATTATGGAATAAAAAACAACAAAAGACTAGAGTATGCATATACTTGTGTAGATTTTGAAAAACATGCAAAAGCTATGGGTAAAACAGGTGGATATGCACAAATAAAAACTGTTGTTGATTACTTAAAAAACACTTTTGGTGATGACAAAACTTTACTATTAGATGGTGGGGATACTTGGCAAGGTAGTGCAACTGCATTATGGACAAGAGGTAAAGATATGGTTGGTGCTATGAATTTACTTGGTGTTGATGTTGCTGTTGGTCACTGGGAATTTACTTATAAAGCAAAAGAAGTTTTAGAAAATGTAAAACTTTTAAATGCAGAATTTTTAGCTCAAAATGTAAAAGTAAAAGAAGATGCCTTATTTGAAGAGACAGAAATTGCAAAACAAGCATATGATATGGATGAAGGTTATGCTTTTAAACCATATACTATTAAAAAAATGGGTAAAGCAAGAGTAGCTATTATTGGTCAAGCATTCCCTTATACTACAATTGCTAATCCTGGTAGATTTATTCCTGATTGGAGTTTTTCTATCAATGATGAAAATATGCAAGATGTTGTTAATAACATCAAAGAGACTGAAAAACCCGATGCTATTATTGTACTTTCTCATAATGGTTTTGATACAGATAAAAAAATGGCAAATGTTGTTACTGGAGTTGACTTTATTATGGGTGGTCACACACATGATGGAATTCCTGAAGCAGTACCAGTTAAGAATGCAGAAGGTGTTACATATGTATGTAATGCAGGATCAAATGGTAAGTTCTTAAATGTACTTGATCTTGATATTCAAAATGGAAAAATAAAAGACTTTAAATTTACTCTATTACCAATCTTCTCTGATTTAATTCCTGAAGATAAAAAAATGAAAGAGTATATTGAAGGTGTAAGAAAACCTTATGCAAAAGACTTAAATAGACAAATTGCTACAACTGATATAACTTTATTTAGAAGAGGTAATTTTAATGGTTCTTGGGATCAAATTATTTGTGATGCTCTTCTTGAAATTAAAGATGCAGAGATTGCATTTTCTCCTGGTTTTAGATGGGGAACATCTGTTATGCCTGGACAAGTAATTACATTTGATGATTTGATGACTCAAACTGCAATGACTTATCCTGAAACTTATGTTAGAAATATGAAAGGTAGTGATATTAAACTTGTTTTAGAAGATGTTGCTGATAATCTATTTAATGTTGATCCGTTCTATCAACAAGGTGGAGATATGGTAAGAACAGGTGGAATTTCATATAAAATTAATCCAATTGAAAAAATAGGTAAAAGAATTTCTTCAATGACTCTTACAAGAACAGGTGAAAAAATTGAGCCAAACAAACTTTATAAAGTTGCAGGTTGGGCTACAGTTAATGCAAAATCTTCTGGTGAACCTGTATGGGAAACGGTTGAAAAATATCTAAAAAATGTTAAACATATAAAAAATCTAAATGTAGATACTCCTGATATTGTTGGAATTAAAAATAATCCAGGAATTGTTTAATTAAGCACAAAAGTATAAAGTATTTAATTGCTTTATGCTTTTCAAAGTAATAAGTTTTTTTTTAAGATTTATTAATTTGAAAAGGTGGGCTATATGATACAAAAAATACTAATTTTAATAATGCTATCTTGCTGTTTATCTTTTGCAAATATTAACGAAAATAAAATTATCTCTAAAGCAAAACTAAGTAATAAGCAAATACTTGTGTATGCTAAATCACAAGAATGTATTTATTGTAAAAGAATGGACAAAAATGTTTTTTCTTTAAAAGAGGTACAAAATGCAATAGATAAAAATTATATTTTTGTTAAAGTGGATGTATTTAAAGAAAAATTACCCTTTAATTTAAAAAAGCACTACAAAAAAATAACTCCTAGTTTTTTTATATTAGATAAAAATGGTAAATATCTTAATAGTGTAATTGGTAGTTGGAATAAAAAAGATTTTTTAGAAATTATAAATGAGAATGTAAATGAATAATATTATTGGAAAAGTTATAGGTACTTTTAGTGCTACAAAAGATACAACATTAGATTATAGACCTGAAGTTAAAAGTTTAAATTTAATAAAAGATTTTGGAATTGAACATGATAAATTTGCAGGTAAAAAATTAGATAGAACTGTACTTATTGTTGGTATAGAATCCTATGAAATTGCAAAAAGACAAGGTATAAATTTAAAATATGGAAGTTTAGGTGAAAATATTTTAGTAGATTTTGATCCACATAATTATAAAGTTGGAGATATTTTTAATATTGAAAATACACAAATTGAAATTACTCAAATTTGTACTGTTTGTAGTCATTTAAGTAAATTTGATAAAAAATTACCTAAACTTTTAAACATGCATAGAGGTTTATATTGTAAAATATTGACTAATGGTATAGTAAAAAAACAAATGAATGTAGCTATAAAGGAGTCATAATGAAAAAAATCATATTAATTATAATGTTGGGAGTATTTTGTTTTGCAAGAAGTAATTTTTCAGAACCTATTCCAACATTTGATAATCCAAGAAAAGTTATTTTTTCTATTCACACAGCAGATTTGAAAAAAGTAAATGCAACACTTGGATCGATGTATAATATTCAAAAAGAATATCCTGCTGAAAGTTTACATATGGTTGTTGTTGCATATGGAAAAGGTCTTAGAATATTAAGAAAAGATTTTGATAAAGCAACTAAAACAAGAATTAAATCTTTGATGCAATATGATGTTGAATTTATTGGTTGTAAAAATACAATGGATTCAATGCATTGGAAAGAAAAAGATTTTTTAGATGGTGTTGAATTTGTACAAGCAGGAATAGCAGAAATTATAGAAAGAAAAGTTGCAGGATACATAGGAATTAATGCTTATTAAAAGGAGATAATATGTTAAAAAAGATTTTTATTTCAGGGCTAGTTTTAAGTGCTTGTTGGCTTAATGCACAAAATATTTCTAAATCTCAATGTACAAAGTTGGGTGATGATTTTATTTTTGCAGGTGGTGAATGTATCAATTATAAAAAATATTCTGGTGAACAAAAAGATAAACTTAATATTGTTGTTCATGGAACATGGGATGAAGGTACAAATGTTTTAGGAAGATATGCTCCCTTTGCTGAAAACTTATCTTTTGAAACAGATGTTCCTACAATTGCAGTAGCACTTCCTGGTTATTCAAAATCTTCTTTGAATAATTTAAAATCAATCGGTTCTAAAACTGAAAAAAACTTAGTTTATAAAAAAGAGTACTTATCTTTTTTATCTTCGTTAATTAATGCTTTTAAAACTAAATTTAATGCAAAAACTATTACATATATAGGACATAGTGCAGGTTGCAGTATTGGTGCAACATTAACAGGAACAAATCCAAATCTCATAAATAATCTTTTATGTGCTGGTGGAGTTTATGATATTCATAAAAAAACAGATGCAAAAGGATTGATTTCAGCAATTGACGTAATAGATAAAATTGATAAAAATACAAAAATTGCTCTTGTTTATGGTACAAAAGATACTATTTCTAAACCAAAAAATACTATAGACTTTTATAATATTGCAAAACAAAAAGGTTTAAATGTAACATTAGTTGAAGTAAAAGATGGTGTACATTTAGATTTAGATATGACAGATCCTTCTGTAAATGCAATTGTAAAATTAGATGAAGAGTAATATATATGGATAAAAAAAAACAGATTCTTTTTAATTTAAATAACTTTTTATTAGCTACATCTTTTATTTTTGATTATATTAATAAAAATAAAAAACATACTAATTTAGGTTATTTAAAAAGAGTTACATATATGAGTTTAAATATGGCAATTAAGCTAGGTTTTGACAGTAAAAACCTAGCTGATTTATGTTCATATTGTTTATGTAGTAATATTGGACTTTATAGAAGTAATGATGATAAACAAATGTGTGAACTTTCAAATGAATATATAAAGGAGTTTGAATTTTTAACAAAGCAAAATGATATACTTTTATATCAAAAAGAGCATTTTGATGGAAGTGGAATTTTTGGTAAAAAAGATAATGAAATACCATTAAATTCTCAAATTATAGCACTTTGTTCACAATTAAATGAAAATTTTGATTTTTCAGAATTTAATCCAAAGATAAAAAATAAAGCAATTGAGTTTTTAGTAAATAATAAAAATACTCTTTTCGATGAGAAATTGGTAGATACTTTTTTAGAAGTTTCTCAAAAAACATCTTTTTGGTTAGATTTAGAAGATGAAAATGATATATTATTATTTATTTATAATTTGCTTGATGATTATACAACTGTAGTTAATTTTGAAAATATTTTAAATATGACAAAGACTTTCTTAATACTTGAAAATCCAAATAGTAAATTAATTAATTATGTTGAAAAAATATCTAATTTTTATGGATTTGAACATAAAGATAAACTCACTTTACAAATATCTGCTTGTTTATGTAGATTAGGAAAATTAGTATTTTCAGAAGAATTATTAGAAAAAAAACAGACTTTAACTACTCATGAATATGAAAAAATTAGAACTTACCCTTATTATACGAAAAAAGTTTTGTCAAATATAATGGGCTTTAATGATATATTAAAATGGGCAATAAAAGTTCAAGAAAAACTTGATGGAAGTGGATATGTTTACTCTTTAGATGCGAAAGATCTTAGCTTAAAAGATAGGGTTTTAATCAATCTTAATATTTATGATGCATTGACTCAAAAAAAAGTCTATAGAGAAAAATATTCCCATAGTGAAGCAATAAAAATTATGAAAATTGAAGCTAGCAAAGGAAAAATTGATGGTTCAATTGTAGAAAATATGGATGAAATACTAAAATAACTTATAAAAATTGATTAAATTTATGAAATATCTTACTAAGCAAAATATAGATATAATCGCGTAGAATTAAATTGATAGGAATTTTTATGAGTGAAAAGTACGAACCCTCAAAAATCGAAGATAAATTTTATAAAATATGGGAAGATAGAGGTTATTTTGAAGTAGATGGGAATAAATCTATTCAACAAAAAGATAAAAACTTTGCAATTATGATGCCTCCTCCAAATGTAACAGGAAGTTTACATATTGGGCATGCCCTTACTTTTACCCTTCAAGATATTATTACAAGATATAAAAGAATGGATGGGTATAAAACATTATGGCAACCAGGAACTGACCATGCAGGTATTGCTACACAAAATATAGTAGAAAAACAACTTTTAGCAGAAGGTACTACAAAAGAAGAACTAGGTAGAGAAAAGTTCTTAGAAAGAGCATGGCAACAAAAAGAAAAATCAGGTGGAAATATCGTTCATCAAATGAGAAAACTTGGAGTTACTCCAGCTTGGAAAAGAGAACGATTTACTATGGATGATGGATTAAAAGAAGCAGTTAAAGAAGCTTTTGTTCATTTATATAATGAAGGTATGATTGTTCAAAATAATTATATGGTAAATTGGTGTACACATGATGGGGCACTTTCTGATATTGAAGTTGAACATGATGAAGTAAAAGGTAATTTTTATCATATGAACTACCATTTTGCAGATGGAAGTGGACATGTTACTGTTGCTACAACAAGACCTGAAACTTATTTTGGTGATACTGCAATTATGGTTCACCCAGATGATCAAAGATATAAAAATATTGTTGGAAAAGAAGTTTTACTTCCTTTAACAAATAGAAAAATCAAAATAATTACAGATGAACATGTTGATATGGAATTTGGAACTGGTGTTGTTAAAGTAACTCCTGCACATGATCAAAATGACTATGAAGTTGGTAAAAGACACAATTTAGAATCAATTACATGTTTTGATGAAAAAGGTATTTTAAATGAATATTGTGGTGAATTCGCTGGTTTAGAAAGACTTGAAGCAAGAGAACCAATTGTTAAAAAACTTAAAGATGAGGGTTATATTGTAAAAATTGAAGAGCATATTCATCAAGTAGGGCATTGTTATAGATGTAAAAATATTGTTGAACCTTATGTTTCTAAGCAATGGTTTGTTAAAAAAGAAGTAGCAAAAGGAAGTATTGAAAAAACATATGCAGGTTTGACTAAATTCTTTCCAAGTCATTGGATTAATTCATATAGAGCATGGATGGATGAGTTAAGAGATTGGTGTATTTCAAGACAATTATGGTGGGGGCATAGAATCCCAGTATTTACTTGTAATGATTGTAATCACGAATGGGCAGACAAAGCAGATGAGCCAGAAGCTTGTCCTCATTGTAATAGTAAAAATTATACTCAAGACCCAGATGTATTAGATACTTGGTTTAGTTCTGCATTGTGGTCATTTTCTCCACTTGGTTGGGGTAATAATGGAAAAATGGCTGATACATTTAAAGATACAGATTTAAAAGATTTTTATCCAAATAGCTTATTAATTACTGGTTTTGATATCATGTTTTTCTGGGTTGCTAGAATGATGATGATGGGTGAACATTTTAAAGGTGAGTTACCATTTAAACATATCTATATGCATGCACTTGTAAGAGATGAAAATGGACAAAAAATGTCAAAATCTAAAGGTAATGTAATTGATCCATTAGATATGGTTGAAGAGTTTAGTGCTGATATTGTAAGATTTTCACTTGCTTATTTAGCAGTTCAAGGAAGAGATATTAAACTTGGTAAAAAACATCTTGAATTATATAGAAACTTTACAAATAAATTTTATAATGCAGCTAATTTCTTACAATTAAATGTAAAGACTTTCCCTGAATTAAATGAAATAGAAGTTAAAACGGCACTTGGTAAATATATGCTTTCTAAACTTTCAACAGCAGTAGATGAAGTAAGAGAAAACCTTGATACTTATAAATTTAATGAAGCTGCTGCAAGTTTATATAGATTTGTTTGGAATGAATTTTGTGACTGGGGTATTGAGTATTCAAAAGCTAGTAAAGATTCAATTGTAGAACTTGGAGCAATATTTAAAGAGACTCTAAAATTAACTTCTCCATTTATGCCATTTATATCTGAATATTTATATCAAAATTTAAGTGGTAGTGAACTTGAAAATTCTGATTCTATTATGATTATGAATTATCCAAAAGATTTACCAAAAGATGAAAAAGCAGAAAATATGTTTGCTATCATTGAAGAAGCTATTACTGCAATAAGAAGAGCAAAAGTTGTTATTGATATGGGTAATAGTAAAATATCAAAAGCATATATAAAACTTGATACAGATATTGATAAAGATTTAGCAAAACCATTTATTGAAAAACTTAGTAAGTGTGAAAATATTGAGTTTGTTGATGCAAAAGTAGAAAATTCAATAACTGATGTTTCTAATAATCTTGAAGTTTATTTACCAACAGGTGAAATTGATATGACTCCTATTATTAATAAACTAACTCGTCAAAAAGAGAAATTAGAAAAAGAGATATCAAAATTATCAGGAATGTTATCAAATGAAAAATTTGTAGCTAATGCTCCTTCTCATGTAATTGAAGAAAATAAAGCAGGTTTAGCACAGGCTGAAGAGAAATTAGTTAAAGTAGAGGCTGAACTTAAATCATTGAGTTAAGAAATAAAACTCTCCTCTCATGAAGACCTCTTTGGGTCTTTGCATTTCTTACTTTTTGGTCTTGAAAAGTAAGAAAGCGAAGAGGTTTACCTCTTCAAAATAGATTAATAATAAAGAAGATTTAACTTCTTTATTCACTTAGTGCGATTTTCTTACAACCAATATCATCTTAATATTAATTACTGTAAACCTAACAATTTGCCATAAGATACAAGTTCTCATAAATTTTACAAATTTACTTGGTTTTGGTGGATAATATGCTTGTTCATAAGGTTTCGTATTTTTATTCATAATAATATTTCTCCTATTATTCTGGGATTAAAGTCCAGCCCGGTTTTAACTGAGCTTTATACATAAACATATAGTGCAACAAATGTTTAATCCAATGTCCTGCTGTTCCTACTTCTCCAAAAGTTGAGTCTTGGTCTCTTCCTGTTTCTGGATATTTTTCATAGTCTGGAACTACTGGATAAACTGTCATTGCTGCAGCTGTTCCTGTAAAGAAACCTTTACCCGTACTTGCAATACAAGCTGCTCCCATACTACTCATACTTGCTGTATGTGTAGGAGTAGTTGATTTTCCATTAATCATATCGCAAATTGAGTGAGCAACTGCTTTGCCCATAATTCCACTTGGCATTCCAGTTCTTGGTGGTGTTGGCGTTATCATTGTACCATTTGGTGATTTTTGTGGTTTTGAAATTGAGTGTGGCGGTGCAAAGGCAATTCCAACAGCAAAAATATTTTTGTAAGTTGGATTTTGTAATGTTTCTGGCCAATCACTAGCTTTCCAATCATCATACTCTTTTGAAGTGTAATCTGCATCAACTTTTAAAAATCCATTTGGAGCAAAAAGTATATCTGTAATATCATTTCCTTCTTTATCATATGCTTTTAAACCAACTCCAGCAAATGGTGGAAGTAACATAGCAAGATCAAATTCTTGAGAATGGTATTCTCCATTTAATAGCTCATAATGTGCTATACCTTTTTCTATTTTATTTACATGAGCACCTGTAATCCAACTAAGTCCTCTTTCTGCATAAATTGATTCTGTAAATATTCTTGAATGAGTTAGGTATCCACCTCTATGAAGATGCATTCCTCCCATTCCAAAGTCACCTAATGTCTGTTCATTTGATATCCAAACTAAATTAGCCTTTTCTCTAATACCTCTTTTTTTAAGTATATGTTCAAGATTGAAAATATATTCAAAAGCAGCACCTTGACAAGTGCATAACCCATGTCCTGTTCCTACTAAAATAGTTTGATTTTCACCTTTTACCATTTTTTCAATACATTTTTCAAGTTCATGGTATGCATGAACAGCGTGATCTGCTGTGCAAACAGAGACTGTATTTCCATCAACATCTGGATCTAATCCTGGAGTTGCAGCAAAATTTAATTTTGGACCAGTTGCATTAATTAAATAATCATAAGTAAGTTCTTCTGTTTGTGAAGCTTTATCTTCACTAGTATATTCAATAGTTACATAAGGTTTAAAATTTTCAGTTTTTCCATCAGGATGAATAGATAATGCTTTTGCTTGCTTATATATAATACCAGCTTTTTTATATACAGGGGCCAAATCAAAAACTACATCTTCTTTGACCATTTCTCCTACCCCAACCCAAAGATTTGATGGTATCCAATTCCATTGTGAATTTGGAGTAACAACTACAACTTCATGTGATTTACCAAGCCACTTTGCTGCAAATGTTGCAGCGGTGTGCCCAGATACACCTCCCCCTAAAACGACAAGTCTTGCCATAATCTTTCCTTATTATAGTATAATGGTAAACTATATATCTTTATAAAATATATAAAATTTAAATTATAAGTATATCTTATTTTAAATATTTTAATTTAATACATTTTGTAAAAAGTAGAATAATTATAAAAACTTATAATTACTAAAATAAAATATTTATTAAAATGTCTTATTAAAATCAGATATTAAGG
>NZ_PDKC01000045.1 GCF_004116495.1 Arcobacter sp. CECT 8985
TTACAAAATAATAAAGAAACAAAAAAATTTTGTAAATTCTAAAACAATTGTATTAAAAAATATTGATGTAAATGAACTATATGAAAGTTTAAAAAATAGTAAAAACAATTTTTTGAAAAAAGTCGATTTTTTAAAAATGAATACAAACAATTCAATCACATTAATTGGTAAAAGTGATGATTTAAAAAATATTTATAGATATATAAAAGATATAGATAAAAATAATACTAAAAAATTATCCAAAGTAATATCCTTGAAAAATAGTGAAGGCAAAAATATTATTAAGATAATAAATGATTATCTTTTAAAAAACAAAATAAAAAACTTATTTGCTTCATTAGATATTGATTCTAATTCAATTATATTAATAGGAAATAATAAACAAATAGTTTTAATAGATAATTTAATTCACCAATTAGATAAAGATGAAACTCAAATATATCTAAAAGCAAAAATTGTAGAACTAAATAGAAATTTAGTAAAAGAAATTGGTTTTAAATATGGATTACTCTCAGGTAAGACAAATAACAGTGGAATTTATACGTTAGCTTCTAATTTAAACTCTAAGGTGCCAAATGATTTTGATTTGTCAAGTATTGGTTTATCTATTCCAACATTGAAATCTTCATTATCCCTTGCTGCTACATTATCTTTACTTCAAGAAAATTATGCTTTAAAAATAGTTTCTGAACCTTCAATTTTATGTATTAATAACAAGAAAAGTTCTATTTATATTGGAGAAACAATATCCTTACAAACAGATTCAACTGTTACTACAGGAGGAAATACTTCATACTCTTATGAGAGAACTGATATAGGATTGAAATTAGATGTGAAACCAAGAGTATCAGAAAATATAAATAAAGTAAGATTAAATATAAATGCTATTTTAGAAGGTATACAAAATAGTACCACAAATAAACAGCCAGATACGACAAAAAAACAGATTAATACTTCCGTAATTATAAAAAATGGAGAGAGTGTGATTTTAGGAGGATTAATAGAAAACAGATCTGAAAAAACAGATCAAAATATCCCATTTTTTTCAAGTGTACCAATTTTAGGTAATTTATTCAAATATAAAAATAAAAAAAACATAGAAAAAAATTTAGTTGTTGTAATTACTCCTTATATTGTACCTAAATCAAAAGATTTGACATATATAAGAAATGAATTGTCAAAATTAAAGAGTTTAGAAGATAATTTAATATCAAAAACCATTATAAAAAACAAAAAAGATAAAGAATTAAAATATAAAAAGCTACATAAACAAAGAGTTAAAGAGTTATTAGGTATTTAGTTATGTAACTTTTTTAAGTAAATCCTCTTCAATTATAGGATGCTTAGGATTTTTATTCTCATTATCTTCTGAACAAATTTTATTACAATCAAAACAAAGAGTAATAAGATTTTCAAAATTATATCCTCCACCATTTTCTATAGATCTGATTAAAGTAGCAAAAGCGTCATTTAACTCTATTTTTAGTCCACATCTTTTGCATCTACAATTATCTCTTCTATAAGTTAAATCTTTCCTTTTTAGCCAATCATTTGGTTTTTTATCTTTAGTTGGTATGCAACCTTCTTCATAATTTTTCCAAAGTAAATTTTTATCAATAGAACTTTGAGTGTCAAGCTTATAATCAAATTCTACATATTGAGAAACTAAATCTTCAATTATTAATATTTCTCTTCTACTTATATCTTTTTCATTTTTTGTTGCTTCAATAATTTTGTCATATTCAAAATTTATATTAGGAAAAGTATCTTTTAAATGAATTTTTACGTCATTAATAAAAGTATTAAAATCTCCATTTCTAGAAAATAACTTATAAACCTGTTTTCTATAAATATAAAAAGGAATTAAAAATAAAATTATTATTATTCCACAAATTATGAAATTTAAATCTAAATGCATTTTAAACCAACTTTGGATTAATTGAATGTTTTTTTAAAAGAGAACTAGCTTCTTCAATTTTATCTTCTACTAGTAAATTTAATTCATGTAGATGCAAAACTGGCAAATCAATTTCTCTTTTAATCTGTTTTTTTAACTCTTTTCTATTGTAATCTAATATAAAAAAGTCATTAATATCATTTACAATGATAAAGTCACTTCCTTTATCATAAGCTTCTTGAATAATTTCACCTGCAATTTTAAAAGTCAATTCTTTATTTTTATGAAAAGATGTTTTATTTAAATCAAAATCTTTTGACTCAAGATCAATAATTTTACAATCTAATTTATTTAAATAATCTTTTATAAATTTGTTGTTTTCTCCATAATATGCAATATTGAAATTATTAAAACTATTTTTTATAAACGTAGGTAAATCAGATAAATTTTTTAAATCAATATTGGTTTTTTTATTAACTTTGAAATTTTGTTGGGACTCTTTTTTTAATAAGTTTAGTTCTTTTTTTAAATTTAATATTTTATTTTCAATTGAATGATCTATATTAAAAATTCTATTATTTAAACTTGTGTGGTATTCTATGCCTTTTGGATAACTTTTTATAATATTTAAAATATTACTTTTATTTTTATTGTATTTATTTATTAAGTAGTCTGCAAATAAGATAGAAGAATCCCCAATATAATTTTTTTCAAAATTTAATGTATTTGATGCATAATAATATTTTTTTAATGTTTTATAATAACTCTTATCATCATCATTAATATAAGCATCAAATAGTTCCAATCTATCATAAAAGTCATCATCATTAATTACTAAGTCAGTCATAGCTCTTCTTTTTGATAATGGTTCAATTGTTAATTCATTACCAAAGTTTTGTTTAATTTCATCAATTGCTGTATCGCAATCTATTACTAAATTATTTATAACTACTTGAGTATTCTCATCTTTTTCATATTGAAATTCTTCTTGTATATTTATAGTATTTAAAATATCCAATAAATTTCTTTCTTCTTTTATATTTAATAAATATTTTTTATAATATGGTATATAATCTGACTTATAATCAAATTTAAAAAGTGATATTTCTAATTTCATGTTAATAATCCTTCTATTCATCGAATCTTTTTATGTTAACACCAATCTTGTTTAATTTGCCTTCTAGATCTTCATATCCTCTATCTAAATGATAAATTCTATGAATATTTGTTTCACCTTGAGCAACTAGTGCTGCTAAAACTAATGCAGATGAAGCTCTTAAATCTGTTGCCATTACATCTGTACCATTTAAACTATTTCCACTTCCATTTATTGTTGCTATATTTCCATTTAGATGAATATCTGCACCTAGTCTTAACAGTTCACTAACATGCATAAATCTATTTTCAAAAAGCCTTTCATCGATTGTACTTGCACCATTTGCTTGTGTTGCCAAAGCCATAAATTGAGCTTGCATATCAGTAGGAAAACCAGGATATTCAGAAGTTATTATATTTACAGGTTTAATCTCTTCTGTTGGCAAAATTGTTAAAGAATCTTCTGTTTGGATAATTTCAAAATTCATCTCTTCAAGTTTTGATATTACAGCTTCAAGATGTAAAGGAATAACATTTTGTATTGTAATTTTAGAATTTGTAATTGCTGCTGCACACAAATATGTTCCTGCTTCAATTCTATCTGGAATAATATCAAAGTTTTTAAAATCAAGTAACTTTCCATCTGTACCTTCAATTTCAATTTTTGATGAACCAACTCCTGTAATTTCAACTCCTGCATTTTGTAAAACCTCACATAATTGAACTATTTCAGGCTCTTTTGCTGCATTAATTATTGTTGTTTTCCCTGTTGCCAATGTTGCAGCCATTATAATATTTTCAGTTCCACCTACTGTAACTTTATCAAATACAATTTTTGTTCCTTTCAAGCCATTTTCACAAGTAGCTTGAATATATCCTTTTTTAATTTCTATTGTTGCACCCATTTGTTCTAAAGCTTTAAGATGTAAATCAACGGGTCTTTGTCCTATTGCACAACCACCAGGAAGTGAAACTTCACAATGTCCGAATCTTGCTAGTAAAGGTCCTAAAACTAGAATTGATGCTCTCATTGTTTTTACAATATCATATGTCGCTTTTGTATTATTTATAGTAGAAGTGTTAATTTTTATTCTATTCTTATCTTTAGAGTATGAACTACCTAATTTTTCTAATAATTTTAATAATGTATTTATATCTACTACATTTGGCAAATTGCCTATTTCAATATCATTTTTAGCCAAAATTGTAGAAGCTAAAAGTGGAAGTGCAGCATTTTTTGCCCCAGAGATTTTAATTTCTCCTTGTAGTTTAGTCTTTCCTGTTATTTTTAAGTATTTCATTCTTTTCCTAAGTTTTATCTAATTAATTGTATATTTGAGAATATTTTAGCAAATAAATACTAAAAAGATTAGCATATAAACATATGTATAAATAATAAAGGTATTTTAATCATAATCTTATTAGAATTTTGCTTTTTACTTAGGATGGTTAATGAAAGAAGATGTCTCATCAGGAATAAAGTATATGTTAATAGCTTCATTGTTATTTGCATTTATGGGTGCTAGTGCAAAAGAGCTTAGTGATTCAATGAGTTCGGTTGAAGTAGTATTTTTTAGAAATGTATTTGGCGTAGCAATAATACTTTATTCAATTTATA
Organism: Arcobacter sp. CECT 8985; assembly: GCF_004116495.1. Taxonomy (GTDB): domain Bacteria; phylum Campylobacterota; class Campylobacteria; order Campylobacterales; family Arcobacteraceae; genus Malaciobacter. The sequence goes on from NZ_PDKC01000045.1 coordinate 4,611, forward strand.
AAAAACCTTTAGAACAAGCAGGTGGAAAACCATTTTTATTAATTTTTAGAGGAACAATTGGATTTTTAGCATTATTAATGTTTTTTTACAACATATCAGAAATTCCACTAGGTGAAGCAATGACTTTTTCTAGAACTTCAACAATTTTTACTGCCATTTTTGCATATATTTTTGTAAAAGAAAAACTTGGATTTAAAGGTTGGATTGGTGTTTTTGTTGGTTTTATTGGAATATTGTTTATTACAAAATTTGATGGAAGTAATTTAGATAAAACAGATTGGTTAGGTATTTTGTGTGGGGTTGGTGCTGCTTTGGCATATACTTCAATTAGAGAGTTAAGAAAATATTATGATGGTAGAACTATAGTTCTATCCTTTATGGGAATAGGAACAATTGGTCCTTTAATTTTAATGCTAATTGGCCAATTTTATACAAATGCAAATTTGGATTTTATGTTAGCAAAATTTCAAATGCCAGGAACAAAAGATATAATTTATATTGTAATGTTGGGATTATTTGCAACATATGCACAAATTTATATGACAAAAGCATATTCTTGTGCAAAAGCCGGAATTATTGGTACAATATCGTATTCAAATATTGCATTTTCGATAATTTTAGGAATTATTCTTGGTGATACATTCCCTGATATTTGGATTATTTTAGGTATACTTTTAATAGTAATAAGTGGATTTTTAGTTTCATTAAAAAAGGATTAGTATGGACGACATTGTAATAATAATTGACATTATGATTGCGCTTTTTGTAATTGTGATTATTGCATGGTATATTCATGATAAATATGTTCAAAGAGATCATCAGTTGTTGGTAAATTATCCAATAATAGGTAGATTAAGATATGTATTTGAAGAGTTTAGGGAGCCCTTTAGACAATATTTTGGGGATGAAAAATTTTATGAGTCTAAAGATAAACTTGATTGGGTTTATAAAGCAGCAAGGGATCTTCCTAATTATGCTTCTTTTTCTCCTTCTCAACCTTTACCAAATCCAAAGTTTATGTTAAGACATGCAAATATTGTTTTAAATGAAAATGAAGTTGACCCTCATTTTGAAATAACATTTGGTGAAAATAGAAAATATCCTTATCATGCAAAATCTATCATTGGAAGAAGTGCAATGAGTGATGGATCAATATCTCCAGAAGGTACAAGAGCTTTTGTTCGTGGAGCATTTATGGGGGCATTCCCTATTAATTCAGGGGAAGGTGGATTAACTTCAAACTTTTTTGTAACACATCGAAATTATAAACCTGAATATATGAAAGAAGTTCATGGTACTACTTTTCAAAGACTTATAAAGAAAGTTGTTCAAAAACTTTTTAATGGTGCAATGGCAGCAGATGCATATAGAAGTTTAGTTTTTAAAAAAGATCCAGAAGCAGAAACTTACGTTTTTGATTTAAAAACTGAAACATTTCATAGACCCAACTGGGAAGCTCCATTGGAAAATTTTCCAAGTGAAGTACCTGAGGATATGCCTGATATAATTTTACAATTGAGTTCAGGCTTATACGGAGCAAGGGATAAAGAAGGTAATTTTGATCCTGAGAGATATCAAAAAACAATGAGATTTTGTAAAATGACAGAGATTAAAATGGCTCAAGGTGCAAAACAAACTGGTGGAAAGTTAGTTGCAGACAAAGTTAGTCCTGCAATTGCATATTATAGAAATGTTGAAGTTCATAAAGATCTTTTTTCACCTAATAGATTTCCTTATGCAAATAGTGTTGAAGAACTATTTGATTTTATTGGAAGGCTTCAATCATTATCTGAAAAACCAGTTGGTGTAAAAATAGTAATTTCTGATATTGAAAATATTGAGCCATATGCAAAAGAGATTCAAAAAAGAATTAAAGAGGGTAATAGCGCTTATCCTGATTTTATATCTATTGATGGTGGAAGTGGAGGAACTGCAACTGCCCCAATTGAAATGATGGAAAGAATAGGACTTAATGTAAGAGATTCAATTTATTTAGTTGATAAAATTTTGACAGAATATAACGTAAGAGACAAAATAAAAATCGTGGCAAGTGGAAAAGTTTTAACTCCTGATGATGTAATAATTTTGATGTCTTTAGGTGCAGATTTTATTCAAATTGCAAGAGGATTTATGATGAGTGCGGGGTGTATTAGAGCAAGATATTGTTCTGGTACAAATGGTCATGAATGTCCCGTTGGATTAGCAACTCAAAATAAAAGTAAAAGAAAAAAATATTTTGTTTATAAACACTCAAAATACGTAAGAGATTACCATAATAACTTATTAAAAGGTGTGAAAAGTCTTTTAGCAGTTATGGGATTAAGTAATATAAATAAATTAAACAGACATAGATTGATTTTCCTAGATAAAGATGGGAAAGTGCATGATAATATTGATAAAGTATTTAAAAGAAGACTTGATATAGGTAAAGATAAAGAGGACGAGTTTCATGAACTTAGATAAAGTAATAGCAGGGTTTTTTATTATATTGGCAATGACAATTAATTTTGGTTTTTTTTATGGAGATATGGATTCTTTAGAAATGCATAGTAAATATGAATTGTTTGCTGCAATTATTATTAATATTATTGCAACAACATTAAAACTTGGTGATAAAACTCAAATGGGTTCTGTACTATTAGCTACATCATTAGTTGCAGATATCCAATTAATTGCAGCAGCAACAATTTGGACAGTTGCCCAATATGCTTATAGTCTTGATAAAGAGATTGTTGGAATGATTATATCTTTATCAGGTGGAGCATTATTAGCTAATATTACATCAGTTACTTTATATATTGGTGAAACAATTAAATCAAAAAGATAAAAGGGATTATAGGTGAAAAATAGTTCACTTTTTATCATTCTATATAGAATGAGAATGCCTTTTTTAATTATTATTGCAGCATACACTATTGCAATTATTGGATTATTAATTATTGAAGGTAAGGATGCAAGTGGGCATCCATATCATATGTCAATTTTTGATGCATTTTATTTTGTAACTTATATGGCAACAACTATAGGTTTTGGTGAAAGCCCATATGAATTTACATATGCTCAAAGAATTTGGGTAAGTATGTCTGTTTATATTACAGTAATAGGTTGGTTTTATGGAGTGGGATCACTGGTTAGGCTACTTCAAGATAAACTTTTTTTACAAGAAATTGAAAAAAGTAGATTTAGAAGGCAAATAAAAGGAATAAAACAAAGATTTATTATTATACTTGGCTATAATCAAATAACAAGTGAGATTATAAAAAGAGCAATAAATCAAGATATCAGAACTGTTGTAATTGAAAAGAATGAAGAACGAGGCAATGATTTACTTTTAGAAAATTTTACTCCTACAGTACCTTTATTAGTTGCTGATGCACATAGTTCAACTTCTTTAGAAGAAGCAGGAATTAAAAAACAAAATTGTAAAGGTTTAGTTGCTCTTTTTGAAGATGATAGTTTAAATTTAAGAATAGCATTAACTTCAAAGCTTTTAAATAAAAATGTTAAATTAGCTATAAAATCTACAACTGAAAATCATACAGAGAATTTAAAAGATTTAAATGTTGAAATTGTAGCAAATCCATTTTTGATAATTTCAAATGAAATTAATATGGCAATTAATGCACCAAACTTGTTAAAACTTGAAAAATGGTTATATAAAGTTGATACTTTAAATTCATCTTTACCTCTTTTCCCTAAAGGAAAATATATCTTTTGTGGTTTTGGAAGAATGGGTCAGACTGTTTATGAACGATTGAAAATGAGCAATATTGAAGCTCATTTTATTGAAATTGATAAAAATAAGCAACTTATTATAAAAGATGACAAAGATGCTATGATTACATATGCAGATGCAGATGATAAAGATACTTTATTGCAAATAGGAATAACAGATTCAATTGCAATAATTGCAGCAACAGGAAATGATACTACAAATTTATCAATTTTAGCTACAGCAAAAAAATTAAATCCAAAGATTATGACTATTGCAAGACAAAATGAAATGGACGATTTTTCAATTTTTGAAAGTGCAAATATTGATCATATTTTTACACCATCAAATATATTGATCAATAAAACTACAAATGCATTGATAAATCCATTATCTGATATTTTTATAAGAAAAATTGCAAATAATGATGAACCATGGGCTGCAAAACTTGTAAGAAGATTATTTGAAAGAGTAAATGAAAATCCATTATTATTTGAATTAGAAATAGATACTGAACAAGCATATGAAATTGTAAGGTATTTAAAAACTAAAGAGGAGTTAACTCTAAATATATTTAGTGTATCATTACATAATAAAGAACAAACTAATAATGTAGTTCCTTTACTATTAGTAAGAAATAATGAAGATTTTTTATTGCCAGAATGGGATTATAAACTACATATAGGTGATAAAATTTTATTTGCATGTGATAAACATGCAAAAAATGATATAGAGTATATTGCTCAAAATATATATGAATTTTATTATGCTTTAACAGGAAAAGAAAAAAGAACAATTTTTAAAGGATTTAAATGATTATTTTAACAGGACCATGTGTATTAGAAGATAGGGATACAGTTATGAAAATAGCAGAAAAATTGCAACCACTTAGTGAAAATAAAAGAGTTGAATTTTATTTTAAAGCATCTTTTGACAAAGCCAATAGAACTAGTTTACACTCTTATAGAGGTCCTGGATTGGATGAAGGATTAAAAATCTTTCAAGAAGTAAAAAAACAGTTTGGATACAAACTTATTACAGATATTCATGAATCTTATCAAGCAAAGCCTGCTGCTGAGGTTGTTGATATTTTACAAATACCTGCTTTTTTATGTAGACAAACTGATCTTTTAGTAGAAGCTGCAAAAACTAATGCAAAAATAAATATTAAAAAAGGCCAGTTCCTTGCAGCAGATTCAATGAAACACCCAGTTCAAAAAGTATTAGAAACTAGAGGTATAAAAGATATTAATTATCAAGTTTCTAAAGATAATGGAGTTTGGCTTTGTGAAAGAGGAAATACATTTGGATATGGAGCATTAGTTGTAGATATGAGAAATTTAATTTTGATGAGAGAGTATGCCCCTGTTATTTTTGATGCTACACATTCAGTTCAAATTCCAAGTTCTGGAGGAACAACAGGTGGAAACTCTGATTTTGTTCCTTATATGGCAAGAGCTGCAGCTAGTGTTGGAGTTGATGGATTTTTCTTTGAAACTCATTTTGATCCTTCAATTGCTAAAAGTGATGGACCTAATATGTTAGAAATTAGTAAATTATATAAAACAGTTGATGAAATATTTGCAATAAAAGATGCAATAAATATTTAGGCTTTTTGTAATTAATCATTTTTTAGATATAATCGCAAAAATAAATGAATTAAATAATTAATATTATTAAATAATGGAGTAATAATGAAAGTTATAGAAGGTAAATTAAGACTAAATGGTGATGAAAAAGTTGCTATTATTAATGGAAGATTTAATCATATCATTACTGATAGATTAGTAGAAGGTGCAAAAGATGCATTTTTAAGACATGGTGGAAATGAAGATAACTTAGATTTATTATTAGTTCCAGGAGCATTTGAAATACCATTTGCATTAGAAAAAGCATTAGAAAGTGGAAAATATGACGCTGTATGTTGTGTGGGTGCAGTAATTAGAGGTGCAACACCTCATTTTGATTATATTTCAGCTGAAGCTACTAAAGGCATTGCAAATGTAACTTTAAAATATGGAAAGCCTGTATCAAATGGCGTTTTAACAACTGATACAATAGAACAAGCAATAGAAAGAGCAGGTTCGAAAGTTGGGAATAAAGGTTCAGAAGCAATGGTAACAATTATTGAAATGTTAGATTTATATAGTGAGTTAGGAAAATAATGGCAACTAGAACGCAAGCAAGAGAATCTGTAATTGGGTTATTATATGCAGTAGATCTAGGAAATGATGGAATCATAAAATTTGTTGATGAGATTCTTGAAGATAGAAAAATTAGAAATAAGCAAAAAGATTTTGCTTTAAATCTTTTTAATGGCGTAATAGATAATTTAGAAAAAATTGATGAAGAGATTCAAGTGCATTTAAATCAAGGATTATTATCTGATCTTGGAAATGTTGAAAAATCAATTTTAAGATTAGCTGTTTATGAAATATTATTTGAAAATTTAGATAAACCAATAATTATAAATGAGGCAATTGAACTTTCTAAAAGATTAGCAAGTGATAGTGCACCTAAATTTATAAATGGTGTATTAGATAAAGTAAAAAGGTAGTGCTTTGAAACTTTGTATATCATTAGATTTGCCTACTGCAAAAGAAAATATTCAATTAGTAAAAGAAGTAAATAAACTTAATATTAATGATGAACTTTGGTTAAAAGTTGGATTTAGAAGTTTTATTAGAGATGGTCAAGAGTTTTTAGAAGAATTAAAAGCAATAAATAATAATTTTAAACTCTTCTTAGATTTGAAACTTTATGATATCCCAAATACAATGGCAGATGCAGCATTTGAAATTGCTAATTTTGGGATTGTTGATATGTTTAATGTTCATGCAAGTGCTGGACAAATTGCTATGAAAACAGTAATGCAGAGAATAAAAGCTGTTCCAAATCGACCAATAGTTTTAGCAGTAACTGCACTTACTTCATTTGATAATGATAATTTTAGAGCAGTTTATAATGAAGATATAGATACTAAAGCTAGAAAATTTGCAATTGATGCTTATGATTCTGGAATTGATGGTGTTGTATGTTCTGCCCATGAAAGTAAAGACATAAAATCATGTACTTCTGATGATTTTATTACTTTATGTCCAGGAATTAGACCTTTTGGTGAAGATAGTCAAGATCAAAAAAGAGTTGCAGATTTAAATTTTGCAAAAGAAGAAATAGTTGATTTTATAGTTGTTGGTAGGCCAATATATAAATCAATTGAACCAAAAGAAGTAGTAAATAAAATACTTAATAATATTTAGAGTTACCGAATTTACAAAAATATTTCCAAATACTTTTTTTTTAAGTATCTTTTAAGTCAGTACGCATTATAATTCTCGTCCAGTTTTTGACAAAGAGTTTTAAACTGAACATACGGATAGGTGGGTGAGCTGGCTGAAACCACTTCCCTGCTAAGGAAGCGTACTGGCAACGGTACCGAGGGTTCGAATCCCTCCCTGTCCGCCACATTAAAATTAAACATATAATGGAAAAGGGTCATTAGCTCAGCTGGTTAGAGCACTCGGCTCATAACCGAGTGGTCGGAGGTTCGAGTCCTCCATGACCCACCATTTGCGGGAATAGCTCAGTTGGCTAGAGCTTCTGCCTTCCAAGCAGATTGTCGCGAGTTCGAGTCTCGTTTCCCGCTCCATTATTTTAATTTTAATATTTATAATTTTAAGTTTAATGCGGGAATAGCTCAGTTGGCTAGAGCTTCTGCCTTCCAAGCAGATTGTCGCGAGTTCGAGTCTCGTTTCCCGCTCCACTTAAATTTTTAGTTTATGCGGGAATAGCTCAGTTGGCTAGAGCTTCTGCCTTCCAAGCAGATTGTCGCGAGTTCGAGTCTCGTTTCCCGCTCCATTTCATATCGCGGAATAGAGCAGTCAGGTAGCTCGTCGGGCTCATAACCCGAAGGTCGATGGTTCAAATCCATCTTCCGCAACCAATTATAAATTCAAATTTTAATATGTCAAGGTAGCTCAGCTGGCTAGAGCGCTGGTCTCATAAGCCGGAGGTCGAGAGTTCAAGTCTCTCTCTTGACACCAATTTGAATGCTGGTGTAGCTCAGCTTGGCTAGAGCAGCTGATTTGTAATCAGCAGGTCGGGGGTTCGAGTCCCTTCACCAGCTCCATTCAAATTATTGGGGTATCGCCAAGTGGTAAGGCAACGGTTTTTGGTATCGTCATTCGCAGGTTCGAATCCTGCTACCCCATCCACTTTCTTATTTTACTTTTAATCATAAAAAGATATACTATTGTCAATTATTTAAAAAGGCAGATAATTGCAATTTATAATCAAAATAAATTTAATCATATTATTCTATACTTTTTTTTCAACAAATCTATTTTCTAAAGACTTAGAAAGAGTTTCATTACAATTATCTTGGTTTAGTCAATTCCAGTTTGCAGGTTATTATATCGCCAAAGAGAAGGGCTTTTACGAAGATGTAGGTTTAGATGTTAACATTAAAAAATTCAATTTTGGAGTAGATGTTCCAAATGAAGTTAATATAGGAAAATCAAACTTTGGAGTTGGTAGAGAGACTCTATTATTGGATAAAAGTAATGGAAAACATATTGTTGCTTTATATGCTTTATTTCAAGCTTCTCCTTTAATATTATTATCTTTAAAAGATTCAAATATTAATAAAATTAAAGATTTTGAAAATAAAAGAATAATGACAACGCGAGATGATGCTTCTGAAGTATCAATAAAAGCTATGATTACTTCAAAAAATGTTGATTATAGTAAAATGACTTTTTTAAAACATACTCACAATATTATGGATTTAGTGAATAAAAAAACTGACATAATATCTGCATATATTTCTAAATCCCCATATCTACTAAATAAAATGAAAATTAAATATAATATATTTTATCCTAAAGATTATGGTTTTGATATGTATAGTGATTTTTTATTTACAAATAGCAAAGAGATTAAAAATCATGAACAGCGGGTAATCGATTTTAAAAATGCATCATTAAAAGGCTGGCAATATGCCTTTTCTCATATACAAGAGACTGCTAAATTAATTTATAATAAATATAATGAACAACATCTAACACTTGAGCAGTTAATATTTGAAGCCAAAAAATTAAAAAAGCTTGCTTATTATAACAATGAAACACTAGGAAACATTAAATTAGACAAAGTACAAAGAATTTATGATTTATATAATGTTATGGGATTAACAAAAAAACAAATTAATGTTTCAAGTTTTATTTATAATAATAAGTATAATTTATTTACTAAAGGTGAAAAATCATATATTAAAAATAGAAAAGAAATAAATATTTGTTTAAATCCAAATATTTCATTAGCCAATAATAATGGTGGAAAAATTTCCTTAATATTTAATGATCTAATTAAATTATTGGAAAAAAATAGTGGTTTAGATTTTAATATAATAAATTCAACTAGTTATGATAAATCTTTTGAAAAATTTAAAAACAAAAGATGTGATATTTTACCAACAATATATAAATCAAAATTATTAAAAAAAGAAGCTTTATTTACAGATGATTATGTAAATGTACCGCTTGTTATTGCAACAAAAGAGAATGTAGCATTTATTAGTAATATAAATTCTTTAAAAAATAAAAAAATAGGTATTGTAGGTGATAAACATTTTGTAAGTTTTATTAAAAAGTATTATCCAAGATTAAATATTGAAAAAACAAAAAATTTAAAAGAAGGTCTTGATAAAGTAGTTAAAAATAAATTATATGCACAAATTGATACAATTACTAGAATGTCAGAAGAAATACAAAGTAATTATCTAACAAAATTAAAAATATCTGGAAAATTAAATAAAAATTTACCTTTATATTTTGCAATAGATAAAAGTGATAATTTTTTATTAAATATTTTAAATAAGTCAATTAGATATATAAATGACTATGATAAGCAACAAATTTTAAATAAATGGATATCTGTTTTATATAAAAAAAGTTTTGATTATTCTTTAATAATGAAAATATTACTATTTTTTATAATTGTATTTTCAATTATTATGTATAGACAAAGATTACTAAATAAAGTTAATAGTGTATTAAAAGAAAAAGTAGATGAAAAGACGAAAGAATTAACAAAACTAAATGAGTCTTTAGAAAAAAGAATAAAAATTGAAGTTGAAAATAGTAGAGAAAAAGATAAATTAATTTCCCAACAAGTTAAAATGGTAGCAATGGGTGAAATGATAGAGAATATTGCACATCAATGGAGACAACCATTATCAATTATATCTACAACTGCAAGTGGAATAGAACTTAAAAAAAATGCTGATATTTTAACTGATGAAGAGTTATTAGAATCAATGGAAAGTATTAATGAGACTGCGCAGCATTTATCTAAAACTATTGAAGATTTTAGAAATTTTTATGAACCAAATAAGAGTATTGTAGAATTTAATATAATAGAGTTATATAGCAAGACTTATAATATAATAAAATATAAATTTGAATCATTAAAAATTAAAATTATTAAAAATATAGAAAATAAGTATGCAATTGGATTGGATAGTGAATTAGTACAAGTTATTATTAATATATTAAATAATGCAAAAGATGCTTTAGAGTTAAATGATAACTTAAAAGAAAAATTAATATTTATTAATATTTATATGAGAAATGATTACTTAAATATAATTATAAAAGATAATGCCGGTGGAATTGATGAAAATATAATTGATAGAGTATTTGAACCATATTTTACTACAAAACATAAATCACAAGGAACAGGAATTGGTCTATATATGACTCAAGATATTGTTTCAAAACATATGAATGGTAAATTGATTGTAAAAAATAGAAGATATCTTTATAATGGAATAGTTTATAAAGGTGCACAATTTAAAATAAAAATACCACAAATGAAGAAATAGAAAGTAGTAAAAAAAGGTAATAAGAAGTAGAGGAAAGTAATAAAAAAGGCAAAAGAAAGAGAAGGGAAAGAGGGAGAGTATAAAGAATTAAAAAATTTAAGTTAATATTAAGGTGTAAGTGTTGACAAAAGTAAAAAAAGATACTATAATTCCCGTCCAAATTCGCTGAGGCCGAAAGGAATAAGTGAGAGTT
>NZ_PDKC01000046.1 GCF_004116495.1 Arcobacter sp. CECT 8985
TTATAAAATTCAAGAAAAAGTAATAAATAAAAATTTAAAACATAGAGCAAATGAAGGTTATAATATTGCAATAAATCTTTATAATAAATATAAAGATGAAAAAAGTAACAAACAGATAATTGATATTATTAAAAATAGTTTTAGAGGAATAACTTTTAATGATGGATATGGTTATTATTCTTTATTTGATTTTTCAGGTAAGACTATCTTTCATGGAATAAATAAAAAGTATGAAGATAATTATACAATATTAAAATCTGAAAGAAAAAAAGGTGATTCCTCTTTTGAAAAAATGCTAAAATTTATAAAAAAGAAAAAACAAAGTTTTTATGAATGGAAGTTTTTTTCTCCTATTTCCAAAAAAATAGAAGACAAAAAAGGTTATATAAAAGTAATAGAACCTTTAAATTTAATAATAGTCACTGCAGATTATAAATCAAGAATTAAAAAACAATTACAAGAAGATGTTCTTGATAGAATAAAAAATATGTCATATTTTAAAAATAGTTATGTATTTGTTATGAATAAAAATGGAGTAATTTTATCAAATAGATATAGACAAGACTATGAAGGTAAAAATTATAAAAATATAAAATTAAAAGAAGAAAGAGAAGTATTTAATAATATATTAAATAGTGTAAAAAATAAAAATGATGCTTTTATTTTTTATAAGTGGAAAGCACAAGGTGATCATAAAGCTACAGATAAAGTTACATATGTAAAAAAATATGATAATTGGCAATGGATTATATCTTCTGGCGTGCAGCTTGATAAAATGTATAGTTTAATAGAAGAAGAGAAAAATAAACTAGAAGCTGAAGCTTGGCATAAATTGTATTATTCAATTGCAATTTTTATAATTTTGTTAATTTTATAATTTTTACGACAAGAAAAATTTTTAGAGATTTAGATAACTCTTTTGAAGTATTTGTAGAGTTTTTTAAAAGTGCAAATAAAAATAGTAAAACTATTGATACAAAAAAAGTAAATTTTTATGAGTTTAAAGAACTTTCTAAACAAGCAAATAAAATGATAAAAACGAAAATAGAAAATGAAAAAGAGATTAAAACTAAAAATAAAGAAGTACTAATAAATTTATCATTATTAAATGAATACAAAAAAGCTGTAGATGTAAGTGCAATTGTTTCAAAAACAGACTCTAAGGGTATTATAACTTTTGCAAATGAAAAATTTTGTAAAATTTCAGGATATAGTAGAAAAGAGTTACTTGGTGCAAAACATAATTTAGTAAAACATCCTGATACTAAAGAAGATATTTATAAAGAGTTATGGAAAACAATTTTATCAAAAAAAGTTTGGAAAGGTGTATTAAAAAATAGAGCTAAAGATGGTAGTGCATACTATGTTAAATCAACAATAGTTCCAATTGTAGATGTTAATGGTGAGATTAATGAATTCATAGCTATTAGATATGATATTACTGATTTGATTAATAAAGAAAGAAGAATCAAACTACAAACTACTGATGCATTGACTGGACTTCCAAATAGACAAAAACTGCTTGAAGATTTGCATTTTGATGAGAATTTGATATTAGCAATATTTAATATACAAAGATTTAGACAGATAAATGAATTTTATGGTTTTGAAATAGGGGACAAGTTTCTTATTGAAGTTTCAAAAAAATTAAATGAACTTGTTTTAAAGGAGAAGTTGTCTTTTTATAAACTTCAAGGAGATGAATATGCAATTTTATCTTCAAATAAAGAATGTACATTAGATTATTTTAAAACAATTTGTAAAAAAATTGTATCAATTGTAAAAGAGTATAGTTTTGAAATAGAAAATTATACTCTTAATGCAGATTTTTGTATAGGTATTTCTTCTGAAAAAAACTATTTTATTAATGCGGAAATGGCTAAAAATCATGCAAAATTAGAAAATAAAGAGATTATTGTATTTGATGAAAATAGAGAAATAAAAAATAATCTAATTGAAAATATAAATTGGACAAAAAAATTAAAAAGTGCAATAGAAAATGATAGAATTGTAGTATTTAAACAGCCAATTATTTCAAATAAAAATAATAAAATTGAAAAATATGAATGTCTTGTAAGATTAATGGATGAAGAAGGTACTATTTTTTCTCCATTTTATTTTTTACATGTTGCAAAAAAAGCTAAATTATATAATCGATTGACACAAATTATTATAAAAAAATCATTTTCATATTTTAGTGATAAAGATGTAGAGTTTTCTGTAAATCTTACAATTGAAGATATATTAAATAAACAAACAGTTGAATTAATTGAACAAAGTTTAAATAAATACAAGACAATCTCTCAACGAGTTATTTTTGAGATTGTAGAAGAAGAGGGCATAGAAAATTATGATGAAATAAGTTTCTTTATAGAAAAAATAAAAAGTTATGGATGTAAGATCGCAATTGATGATTTTGGTACAGGTTATTCAAATTTTGAGTACTTGATGAAGTTAAATGTAGATATTATAAAAATAGATGGTTCTATGATTAAATATATAAACCAAGATTTAAATGCAAAAATTGTAACAGAACTAATAGTTACTTTTAGTAAAAAATTAAAGATTAAAACAGTTGCAGAGTATGTACATTCTAAAGAGGTTTATGAAATTATAAAAAATATGGGGATTGATTATTCTCAAGGTTTTTATTTTGGAAAGCCAGAAAGTATAGATTAGACTAAATGTCTAATCTATACCCAATTCCTGATACATTTTTGATAATTGTTTTATCAATTTTCTTTCTTAAATCTTTTACAATAGATCTTAATGCATCTTTTGTCATTTCTCCATGCCAAATGATTTGATTAAATTCTTCATAACTAATTGCTCTATCTCTTTTTTTTACTAATATATCAAAAAAGTTTGTCTCTTTTTCAGAAAGAGAGATTAGCTCGTTATTTTTTAGTAATGTTCTATTAAATTTGTCATATGTTAAACTATCTGATAGTTTTATGATGTTTGAAGTATGTGAATCAATACTTTTAATACACTCATTCAATGAATCAAGTAAAGAATTCATATTAAATGGATATGCAAGGTACTTAATTAAATGAAAATTAATTGCATTGTAAAGTTTTTTCTTGTCAATATGCTCTGTAGTTATTATTACTTGAGCATCTTTATTAATGCTTTTAATTTGTTTAATAAACTCTTCTTCTTTTATCTTTGGAAAAGATATAGAGTAAATCACAATCTCAGGTTTTTCTTCTTTATATACTTCTATTGCATTGATACTATTATTTGAAATAATAATATTATTGCAATAATCTTTTAATTCCGAAACACCATATTCCTCATCACTATTTCTATCATTTACGTATAGAATTTTCATATGTTTTAATGCATTCATGTGTTCTTCCCTTATTAAATCTTGTCTAATAATAACTTTTTATATATAAATTTTAATTTAGCAATAAATTCAATAATAAATGATTTTTTTATTTTTTTATTTTCAAGAAGTCCTAAAATATGGTATATTTGCATATTTAAAGTTGAATTTATATAATAATTTTTTCAAGTGTACAAATTTTAAAAATTTTTTCAAGTGTGACTTTTTTACTCATTATTTAGTCATAAAAAAGTCATATGAAATTATTTAGACATTTTTTGACAAACATCTGTTTTCAAATCTTTATTGTAATTACAGTTTAATCCACACTTGTAATCAGCTTTATTTTCAAGATTTAATGCTGATATTTTTTTTATTGAAGCATCTTTGCACTCTTTAAGAGAGTTAAATACTCCATTTTTGATTACTCTTTTTGTTTGTGTTTTGTCAGGATATACCCATGAAGTCCATTTTTCTTCAGTTGGTGCACTTGCACAACCTATAAAAAGATAAGTTAATAGTGTAATAAAAAGAATATTTTTAGACATTTTTCTCTCTTTGTTTTTATTTGATTTTAGTATATAAGTTATTAAATGTACTATATTGATTTACAATTATTCTACAATTTTTATGGTATTATTACTTTTTAAAACAAAAAAGAGAGAATTAAATGATAAAAAGTGTATTTATACTATTAATGCTTTTTTCGACTATATTTGCAAAGACAGATTTTTCAGAGATGAGTAATCAAGAATTGATTGCTATAATGGGCTATGTAAAACAAAATGATCAAAGAAGTTTTAATAAAGAGTTAAAAAGTAGAATTCCTACAATGAGTCAAAAAGAGAAAAAAGAGTATAAAAAGAATAAAAAGAGATTAAATAAATAATTATGCAAAGAAAATTACTTTTATTAGAAGATGATATTACTTTAAGTGATACTATTATTGAATATTTTGAAGATAATAATTTTAGTATTGATAGTGCATATGATGGAGAAGAAGCACTTATTAAAGTTTATGAAAAAAAATATGATTTACTTCTTTTAGATGTTAATGTACCTTCATTAAATGGATTTGAATTATTAAAACAAATAAGAGAAAACCAAGATAAAACACCTGCTATTTTTATAACATCATTAAACTCTATGACTTCATTAGAAGAGGGCTTTGATAGTGGTTGTGATGATTATATAAGAAAACCTTTTGCATTAAAAGAACTATTTTTAAGAGTTAATACAATATTAAAAAGAGAGTATTTAAATAAAGAAGATATTATAAAAATTGATGATAACATAGTATTTGATATGTCTTCTTATGTATTGAAAAAAGATGAAGAGATAATCCCTTTGAAGAATAAAGAGATAAAACTATTGAAATTGTTTTTATTAAATCCAAATGAATTATTAGACCATGAAAGAATATTTTCTTATGTTTGGGATTATGAAGAAGAACCAAGTGATACATCATTGAGAACATATATAAAAAATCTTAGAAAAATAATAGGAAAAGATAAAATTGTTAGCCTTAAGCGACTTGGATATAGATTTAATTCGTAGTGAAAAAAAGACATTAATTAGATTTTCATTACTATATTTATCTTTATGTTTAATAATATTGATTTTTATTGGATATATATTTTATGTTTTTAAAAAAGACTTGATGCTTGAAAAACAAAGAATAAAATTACAAGATTATTCAAGTGATTTTATATATAGACTAAAAGATTTGCATATAAATTTTGATAAGTATAAATTTTATCCTAGAGATGAAAGGTATAGATCAGCTATTTATGACAGTTCAAAGAAAAAGATTTTTTCTACTTTAAAATCAGAAAATATAAAATTTAATAAAGTGATTTACCTTACAAACAATCAAGTACAATACATAACTCAACCAGAATCATACTATCTTGGTGCAAAATATATTATAATTGAAATTACAGAAAATAAAGATTGGCTTGATAGTTTAGAAAAAAGTTTATTATTTATATATGCAGTTGTATTTTTATTTATGCTTTTTATTGGATATTTTCTTTTAAATATGGTACTTAAACCAATGAGAGAATCAATGTATTTGCTTGATAGGTTTATTAAAGATACTACCCATGAGTTAAATACTCCTGTAAGTACTATTGTTACAAATATAGAGATGATAAAGTCAAATGATTTAGATGAAAAATTAAAAACTAAAATAAATAGAATTGATATTGGAGCAAAAACGATATCAAATATTTATGAGGATTTAACATATCTAACGTTAAATAATAAGATTATATCAAAAAATGAAAATATTAATTTGTCTTTACTATTAGAGCAAAGAATAGATTATTTTAGTACATTAGCAAATGCAAGAAAAATTGATTTTATTTTAAATTTAAAAGATGAGGTTTTTATTAAGATTGATAAGAAAAAAATATCAAAACTAATAGATAATCTTTTATCCAATGCTATAAAATATAATAAAGTTAAAGGCGTTATAAAAATAACACTAGAAGATAACTTTTTTATAATTGAAGATAGTGGAAAAGGTATGAGTGAAAAACAAATTGACAAACTATTTATTCGTTATAAACGTTTTGATAAAAGTGTAGGGGGATTTGGTATTGGCTTAAATATCGTATCCTTGATAGCTAAAGAATATAAATTAAAAATAGAATATAATTCAAAAATACAAAAAGGTACAAAGGTGAAAGTTAAATGGAAAGAATAGTGTTTTTTGTTATTGTATTTATTAGTTTTTCATTTGCAAATGTATATGAAAAAAATTGTATTTCATGTCATAAAACAATGCCTGTATCAATAGATAAATACTTTTATAGATATTTATTAAAATATAGCAGTGAAACTGCTGTAAAAAAAGCTATGATTGATTATTTGAAAAAGCCATCAAAAGATAGTACAGTTATGCCAGAAGCTTTTATCTTAAGATTTGGTATAAAAAAAGCTTCAAAACTTAGTGATAAAGAATTAAAAAAAGCAATTGATACTTATTGGGAAAAATATAAAGTTTTTGGAAAATTAAAATAGTTTAAAACTTTCACAATCTATCCACAATTAAATTTTATACTTCTTACATAAAAAAAAGGAGTATAAAATGACTACTACAAAAAAAATCTTAACTACAGTTGCATTTTTATCAGCAACTTCATTAATGGCAGCAAGTAATGGTGAGAGTATATTTAAAGCATGTGCAACTTGTCATGGTTCAAATGCTGAAAAAAAAGCATTAGGAAAAAGTCAAATAATAAAAGGTTGGGATGCAAAAAAAATAGAAGATGCTTTACATGGTTATAAAAATGGAACTTATGGGAAAGCAATGAAAGGTGTGATGAAAGGTCAAGTAGCAAGATTAAGTGATGCAGATATTAAAGCTGTATCAAAATATATTTCATCAATTAAATAGTATTAATTTAAAGGATTTATTATGAAAAGAATCGTTGTTTTTCTATTTTTAATTTGTAATATTGTATTTGCAAATTCATTGTCATCTAGTGAATTTGCAAAAGTAACTCACAGTGAACCAATATATAAAGAAGTAAGAATTAGTAAACCAATTCAAGAGTGTTATGATCAAAGATATAAAGTAAAAGTATATGATGATAATTCCTATTCTGATAATAATTCAATTGGATTAGATACAATTGTGGGAGTAACTGCAGGTGCAATATTAGGAAATCAAATTGGTAAAGGTAATGGTAATACTGCAGCAAAAATAGTAGGTGGGCTACTTGGTGGAAAAATTGCAAATGAAATTAGATCTAATGGTTCAAATAGTTATCATTATGAAACTAAATATAGAACTAAATGTGAGACTAAATATAAAGAAGCTGGAACTAAAAGAGTTATAACTGGATATAAAAATTACTTTAGATATGAAGGAATTGAGTATTCAAAAGTTACAAAAAATCCTAAAAAAAGAATAAGAATTTACAAAACAATCGATTTTTAACTAACACTTGAAGATTTATTCAAGTGTTATGTTAAAAGTCTTAACACAGATTGTTGTGTAATATTAAATTGAGATTGTGTATATGCTCCAGCTTGAGAAATTACATTCTGTTTACTAAAGTCATTTATATTCTGTGCAATATTTGCAACAGATAATTCATCTCTTGCTTGTGAAGTTTGTGATTCTTGTGTTAATAAATTTCTACCATTACTTACTAATTGATTTTGAGTTGAACCTAATTCTCCTCGATAATCATTTAGTGTTCCAATTGCATTATCAACTTTTTCTAAATAACTTCTTGCTTGTGATGCTGTGAAATCAGAAGGTAATTCAGAAGTTAAATCACTTAATCCAACACCTAAAGTATTTGCTTGTACTTCTTGTGTACGAGTTGTATCAGATTCTTTTGTACCTGTTTGATATATTTGTGCTTGGCTTGCACTTTGATCTTCACTTGAAGCTTGAAGTAATGATTCACCATTGTAAGTTGTAGCACTTGCTACTGCATCAAACCCTTGTAGAGATTTTTGTATATCTTTTAATATTGCTTCTCTACCTTCTTGTGAAGTAGTATCACTTGAAGCTTGAAGAAGTTTTTCTTTTACACTATCTAAAATATTAGATTGTGCAGATATAGCTTTATCAGCAATTTGAGTTGAAGCAATTGCACTATTTGTATTTGAAATAGCTTGTACATAACCACTTGCTTGTGTTCTTAAGTTATCAGAAATTGCCATTGATGAAGCATTATCCGATGCTTTGTTAATCTCTAGTCCAGTTGCTATTCTTTCTAGAGTATTATTAGATTGGTATTGATTTACATAAGAAGATGCATTATTTGAAATTTCCATAATAAACTCCTTTGTCTATATACAAATTGTATATCAATTAAAGTTAAACTAAATTTAAGTTTAATTATTAGTTTCACTATCCTGTTTAAATTTCTTAATTAACGCAAGGAATTTTTTATTGTCATTTAAACTATCAAACTCTTCTTCATTCTCTATTTCTTCAATATATTGTTCATTAAGTTTAAGTGCTTTTTCTAAGTCATTTATTGCAAAATCACTATAACCTAATACTGAGTTTGCTTTTGCTTTTTGGTAGAATGCATTTGGATAATCATCATCAATATTTAATGCTTGATTTGCAAGGTGAAGTGCCCAGTTAGCTTCATCTAATTCTAATGCAGCTTCTGCTTTATACGTAAGTGCTTCTGCATCTAATGGTTTTATTTTTAAAATTTCATCAAATATTTCTATTTTACCACTTGGTGTTGTTTCTTGGGCAGCTCTTATCCATAAAGAGTGAATAATATTTGTTTTTTCAATCTCTTTTTGGTTTTGAAGAACTTGTTTAGAACGTTTATCTAAATCTTTTTCAATTAAGCTCATTCTTTTTTCATAATCATCAATTACTTTTGATACTTTTTCATCAACTATTGTTTTAATTTTTTGGTTTACGTCTCTTATTGAACTTAAACCTATGATAACAAGTAGTGATGAAGCTGCAGCTATAATATAAAAAATATTATTTATGGTTGAGGTTGCATAACTTATTGTATTTGATGTAATCTCAACTTCTTTTTCTGCTAACTTTTTATAAAGCTCCACTTTTAGCTTTTTATTATCTATTCTTAATTGTTTTAATTCATTTAGAATATAATTTTCAACAAAAGGAGTAAAAAGAGGTTTTTGTAATTTATCTAATCTTTCTTTTACTTTTTGGTTTTCTGGTTTATTTATCTCTTTGGCAAAAAGAGTAGACATTAAAATCATTGGCACTAAAAGTAGAAGCAGTTTTTTCATTATAGTTTTCCTTTATTAACAAATACAATTGTCTTTTGTCAATAACTTTTCATACAATGTCTCTAATGCAATATCAGAGATATTTTGAGCAACTCCAATGTGAAATGAAATTTTAGAAGGACTCATATCAAACATTTCAAATGCAATATTATTCTCTTTCAATGCAGTAAGTGCGTCTACAATTGTAAAAGAATCCTCTTTTAAACCAATTCCAACTAGAGTAATTACAGATAAGGAGTAAGTAATAAAAATATTATTTGGACTTAATCTTTTGTCTATAGCTCTTCTTAAGTTATTGATATTTCCTTTTAAATCTTCTTGTTCTACTAATATAGCTAAATCATCCTTATCTGTAGGATAATGATAAGTATTTATTCCAAATTCTTCAAAAATCTTCAATAATTCTGCTGTGAATCCTACTTCTTCACCTAACATGTCTTTTTGGATATGAATAGATGCCATATTATCAAGTTTAGCAATTCCAACAAGTTTTTCCATTGGAACTCTTTCACTTAATATTACTGTACCTTTATTTGTAGGGTTATTTGTATTTCTAATTCTAATAGGTATTTTACTTTTTTTACAATTTAACATTGCATTAAAGTGAAATACATTAAAACCTTTTGAACTAAGTAATCTTAACTCTTTAAATGTTAATCTTGGAATTACATCAGCTTCGGGTATTACTCTTGGATCTACTTCATATACTCCATTTGTATCTGTCCAGTTTTCATATATATCTGCATCAATTGCATAAGCTAATTCTCCTCCTGTTAAGTCTGAACCACCTCTACTCATAACTGCAATTTCTTTATTTTTTGTTATTCCATAAAATCCAGGAACAATTACTTTTTCATTTTCTTTTAAATCAAAATGTTTACTGATATTTGAATAAGTCTGTTTTAATACTTTTCCATCAGTATATGACTCTGAAAGAATAAATCCAAAATCTTCAGGTAGCATAAGTTTTATATTTAGTCCTGCTTTTTTCATATATTTACAAATTATTTTTGCATTATAATGTTCACCTCTTGATAAGAAAAATGCTATTTTTTTCTCTTCTTGTAGTTTACATTCTGTTAGATCTTTTTTTAAATTATTTAATATTTCATCTTTTGAAACTTGTAAATCATCGCAAAGTTTCTCATATTTTGAGATAATTGCTTCAAAACTATTTTCAACACTGACATCAATTTTGTGCTCAATAAAATGCTGTCCTTGTGTTGCTAAATTTAGTAAGTGATCTGTGATTTTTTCATCATATTTTTCATCTCTACCAGGTGCAGAAACTACTATAACTTGCCTTTTATCATCTCTTTTTACAATATCGACTATCTTTTTTATTTGGGTGGAGTTCTTTACTGAACTTCCACCAAATTTACATACTTTCATTTTTTCCCCTCTATTTTATGTAGTATTTATATAAGTTTATGTGCTCTTTAGTCTTCTAGGGGATAAACTCCATTTTCATCATGGTTCTCTGTACCTTTAATTGGAGGATTAAATACACAAATTAATCTCATGTCTTCTGATCCACCATATAAATTGTGATCATCATGTTCATTTAATGCATACATTACACCATCATAAATTTCATGAACAATTCCAGTTTTTAAATCTTCAATTTTTCCATTTCCAGCTACACAATAAACAGCTTCAAGGTGATTTTGATAGTGGATATGTGTTTTTGTATTTGCTTTGATGATTGTTTCATGGAAAGAAAATCCCATGTTATCACCTTTTAATAACATTCTTCTACTTGTCCATTGACCTTGCTGTGCATGAACTTCTTTTTCTGTACCAATAATGTCTTTATTTATATCTCTTACTATCATATTAAAATTCTCCTGTTAATTTTTCTTTTTTCTCTTCTATTAATTTGTGCACTGCTTTTTCAAATCTATTTAATCCTTCAAGTAAAGTCTCTTCATCAATTATAAGTGGAGGTAAAAATTTTACTATTTGATCTTCACTACCACAAGTTTCTACAATTAAATTTTCTTCAAATGCTTTTTTTGATATATCTGATGCAATCGAATTATCATCTTTTATTTCAAAACCATAAGCAAGACCTCTACCTTTAACTACAATTTCTAAGTCGTCTTTTACTTTATTAGCAATTTCTTGGAGTCTATCTTTTAATATTTTCTCTTTATATTTAACTGCATTACTTAAATCATCATTATTCCAGTATTGTTTAATTGCTACTTTTGCAGCAACAAATGCAAGATTGTTTCCTCTAAATGTACCTGTATGTTCACCTGGTTTCCATTGGTCTAAGTCTGGTTTTAATAGCACAAGTGCCATTGGTAAACCACCACCAATTGATTTTGAAATTGTTACAATATCAGGTGTTATTCCAGCAAATTCAAATGAGAAAAATTCTCCACTTCTTCCATTTCCAACTTGAATATCATCTATTATTAGTAAAATATCATACTCTCTACAAATAGATTCAAGTTCTTGTAACCATTCTTTACTAGCTACGTTTATTCCACCTTCACCTTGAATAGTTTCTACAATTACAGCCGCTGGTATATCTAAACCACTACTACTATCCTCTAGAAATTTTCTAAAGTATGCCATTGTATTCATATCACCAAAATAATTATCATAAGGCATAAATGTAGTGTTTGTTCTACTTATGTATGCTTCATCTCTATAATCATTATTTCCAGTAACAGAGGAAGAACCTTGCGTTAAACCGTGAAAACCATTTGTAAATGAGACAATATTACTTCTACCTTTTACTAATTTAGCAAGTTTTAGTGCAGTTTCAACAGCGTTTGTTCCTGTAGGGCCTGTAAATTGAACTTTGTAATCTAGATTTCTAGGTGTTAAGATTAAATCATTGAAAGTTTGTAAAAACTCTTTTTTTGCAGATGTTGCCATATCTAGACCATGAACAACCCCATCTTTTTGAATATATTCAATTAATGCTTGACTAATGTGTTCATTATTATGACCATAATTCAATGTTCCTGCACCAGCAAAAAAATCGATATAATCTTCACCTTGCTCATTTGTTAATATTGCTCCTTTTGATTTTTCAAAAATCGTAGGGAAACTTCTTATATAACCTCTAACTTCAGATTCTAAATTTTCAAATATTCTCATTTTTTTCCTTTTTTTAATGGTCCAATTTTATATAAGACCTCTTCTTCATGCGCGCTGTTAAAATCTTCAATTTCTAAAAAAGTTGAAGATTCAATTTTTGTTTCGAAATTTGTTGCAAATTTTTCAAAAAATCTTTGAGATGATTTGTTACTTGGAGAAATAGTAGTATGAATGTAGTTTATATGTTTATTACACTCTCTATTTAAAATCTCTAAAAGTAAATTTTTTGCTACTGATTTTCCTCTTGCTGTTTCATCAACTGCTACTTGCCAAATAAAAAGTGTATCATTTTCATTTGGCACTAAATAACCAGAGATAAACCCAATAACTTTATCATCTATTTTTGCAACACTACAAGTTTTACTAAAATAAGTAGATTGTAATAGATATAAGTATTCAGAATTTACGTCTAGCGGTTTGCATCTGTTGATTAAATTAAAGATTTCTTTGCCATCAGATTTTTTAGGTTCACTCAATTTAATTTGGGTTCCCATTGTTAATTCCTTTCATAATTTGTGTAAATATTTTACAAAAATAATGTAAAATGTTTACATCAATGTTGTAAATTTATCATAATAAACTTATAGAAAGATTAAAAAAAAATAACATTTTTTAACAAAAAAAGTGATTTTTTTTAAAGATTTTTAATAATATATGAGATTTTTTTATAATATTTTAAGTTATGAAATAATTTTTATTTAAGAAGTTGCTGTTATAATTTAATTAAACCAATTATCAAATTAAACCAATTATTAAAGGTTACGAATGAGCAATTTTTTAATGCCCACAAATATAAATAACTATAAAGATGAAATAAGAAAAGTTGGTTTTGAAATTGAGTTTTCTAATATCAAAATGAAAAGAATAGTTTCATTGATAAAAAAGACTTATAATTTAAAAGAGACTAAGGTTAATAATTTCTTTTATACATTTGATAGTGAATATGGTAAGTTTGTAGCTGAACTTGACTTTGAACTATTAACAAAGCAGAAACTAAAAAGTAATTTTACAGATTTCTTCCAAAAAATTGGAATGCAAGTTGACAAAACAAAAATAGATAAAGTAGAAAATATGGTTGGAAGAATCTCAAAAGATTTAGTTCCTTTTGAAGTTAGTACTCCGCCCATTCCTCTTGATAAAATAGATATTATTGATAATTTGAGTGATAATTTATATAAAGAAGGGGCACATGGTACTAAAAAAAGAGTATATAATGCTTTTGGTTTACACATTAATATTGAAACTATATCTTTAGATGTTGATTCTCTTCTTTCATATTTAAGGTCATATGTTATTTTAGAAAGTTTTCTTGCTAAAGATGCCAAAGTTGATATTACAAGAAAAATTACACCTTATATTGATAAATTTAAAGAAGATTATATTGTAAAAATTTTATCAGAAAATTATAAACCAACTATTGAAGAGTTTATTGATGATTATATAAAATATAATCCTACAAGAAATAGATCATTAGATATGCTTCCAATTTTTGCATTTATTGATGAAAAAAGAGTTCGTGACTCTTTACCTAAAGAGAAAATAAATTCTAGGCCCGCTTTTCATTATAGATTATCTAACTCTTTAGTAGGAGAAGAAAATTGGAAAATCTCAGATGAATGGAACAGATGGTTATATGTTGAAAGAGTTGCAAATGATACAAAACTATTAACAAAACTTAGTAAAAGATATCTTTTTCACCTTGAGAAATTTGTAAATTTTACTGCATGGGAAGAGAAAGTTAGCAAATGCATAAAAAACCAATAATTGGAATATGTTTACCTAATAGTGGGAACAAGTTTGCAGAATTTTTTATTAGGCTTAGTCTTTTTTTATCAAATGCAAAAGCTGTTAGTTTAAGGCCAAATGATCATAGTTCTAAAGATAAAATTGATGGCTTATTATTAAGTGGTGGAAGTGATATAAATCCATTGTTATATGGTGGTAACAAAGAAGCTCATAATACAAAACTTGATAAGAAAAGAGATGCTTTTGAGCTAGAGATGATAAAAAGTGCTGTAAATAGAAAAATTCCTATATTTGGAATATGTCGTGGAGCACAACTTTTAAATATATTTTTTGATGGTGATTTATTCCCAACTGTTTTAGATATTGAAGAGTATTTAATACATAAAAATTCAATTTTTCCTATAAAAGATATATTTATAAAAAAAAGAAGTAAACTTTTTGATATTATAAAAAAAGACAAAATCAAAGCAAATAGTCTTCACAATCAAGCAATAAACAAAGTAGGGGAAGATTTAAAAGTTACTGCAAAACATGAAGGACTTGTACAAGCAATTGAAAAGAAAAACTATCCTTTTATGTTAGCTGTACAATGGCATCCTGAATATCTATTTTATATGAAAGAGCATAGAAAGCTATTTAATGATTTTGTTAATGCTTGTAAATAAAAAATATCTACTTATTAATTGTTTTCATATTTTATAAATTCATTTTCTTTTTCAAAATATACATTATATAATTCTAAAAAATTTTTGATTGAGTTATTTATCAAATCCAGAATATCTACAATTAATAGTGAACTAAAGCTATCTAAAAAGTATAATTCTTTATTTATATATCTATAAATATAAATTTTAGAATCATCATTTGAATTATCATGTAAAACAAGAGAATAATCTGGCATTAATTTTGATTTTTTTAATAGTTTTTTAATATTTCCAAAATTGTAAATTTTACCTTCGTTTGAGTGTGGAATCATAAATAGATTTTTTTCAATAAAATCAAATTTTCGTCCACTGAATTCTTCTACTAAATAGTAATTTTTTAAAAATGAAAGATTATGTGTTTCTTTTGTTCCATCAATTAATTCAATATCAATTCTTTTATTATTGTCAATTATCTCCACAATCTCACTATCTTGAATCTCTTTTTTTATGTCAATTTCATTTTCATTTTTTTCATTATTATTTATTATATTAATATCCAAATTTTTTGAGTTTGAAAATTCTTTTAATTTCAAACAAAAATCATCGTATGAAATAGTACTATTATTGTCATTTTTAACTTTTTTTAAAGACCCATTTGATAAAAGATAGTTATATATTTTATCCGAATCATTAAAATTTTCATTTAAAATTAGTTGTAAAATCAAATGTTGAGCATTTAAAAAGACTTTATTAATGTTATGTAG
>NZ_PDKC01000047.1 GCF_004116495.1 Arcobacter sp. CECT 8985
TTTATGAAGTGAATTTTTATTACAAGGTTGAAGTATAAGTTTATTTAGTCTTGTTCCAATTTCATTTTCTACTTTTTCATCAATTTTTGTAAGAGAATTTAAGTAAATAATATATTTTAAAGCATTTAATTCATGAATATCATCTCCACTAACTTCACTATAAGCTTTTTTCAAATATCTTTTTGATTGAGTATAATCATTTTCATAAAAATTAAAATATGCCAAAGATAAATCAACCATATACATATTTTTTCTTTTTACAGATTTTAAATATTTAATATATGGTTTATAATTTTTAAATCTTTTTGTTGTTTCATAATATGAAGGCATTGGAATATCAAAAAACTCTTGAGAATTTAATAATACTCTAAAAAGTAATAAATCAAAATATTTAGAATTAATATTTTCATTTGCAATATTTTTTATCTCTTCTAATACATTTGCTTTTATATTTAAAGCTCTTATTGTATAAAATTTTATAATCTCTTCTTTATTTTTAGCCATTGATAAAAGCTTTTTCCACTGTTTATCTGTTTTTATATATTTAAAATTATAATAAGCTAAATGCCAATTAACTCTATTTTCATCAAAAAGTTTTGTAAATTCATACACACCTTTTACTATATCGTTATTTTTTATTAAAATACCAGCATAAAGACCTTGTATCCAATCTTTTACTATACTATTTGAGTTTTTTAATAAATATTTATATTTTTCATATATTTGTAAGGTATTGTCTAAATTATTATAATGTGCAAGTCTTAAAGCAATAAAAAAATATCTTAATTTTAAATATTTAGAATTTACTTTATCAACTTTTAAAAGTGCTTCATTTACCATATTTGGTACTTTACTTAAATCAATTTTTTTACCTTCATATCCAAACTTTGCATAATAACTTTTCCATGAAGATACATAAGGTTTTTGATAATTTATAAAATTTATATAATCACTTATTTGCTTATTTTTAATCATTGCTAAGTTTTTATTTTTATAAATAAAGTCTTCAATTTGCTTTTTTGTATAATTACCTTTAAACTCTTTATACCACTCTTGTAAGTTTCTTTTTTTTATTTTTTTATTGTAATCATATATTATGTCATTATATACCCTACTACTAGTCAAATCACCAGTAATATTTGCAAATGCAAAATCTCTTTTATGCAAAAATCTAAACTGATAATCTTCTGGCCAAAAACCTCCACCACAAGCAATGCTTGAAGTATAAAGAAACACAAATAACAACAATATTCTTAACAATATTTATCCTTTTAATAATTTTTCTAAATTACATTTATTTTTTACTATGTTCATACTGCATAATATCAACTGTATCAAAGTAATATGTTATAAATCCACACTCTTTTAATAACTGTTTATAATAAGAAGTATCTGAATATTTATCTTTTAACTCATCAAGAAACTTTCCATATCCATTTTCTATATACTTTTCATAAGAAAAATTAGTTTTGCTAATTTTGTAAGCTTTAATATTACCAAGAAAGTTTGCATATTCATTTATTATATATTTTCTATAAATAAAATTTGTTTTTATTTTTTCATAATCTTTTTTATCAGTATCAATAACTTTTGCATTATTTATATCATATAAAGTTAATTCACTTTTTGCAAGTGCGTACAATATTTTAGCTTTAAACTCTTTATTTTTCACAGTTTCTAAGGCTTTTTTAAAATGATTTATTGATAAATTAATCTTCTTTAATTCATTCTTTTTCTCTTTAAAATAATAATTACTTCTAAATATGGTAGTTAAAATATTTGAATTTCCCCAATAACTCAAATTATAAAGTGCAGTTGCATAAAGATAATTATCTATTGTTGAATTTGGATTTTTTTGTAGATTACTTTTAATATCAATTAATTTTTTTATTGTTTCATAATA
This sequence comes from Arcobacter sp. CECT 8985, assembly GCF_004116495.1. Classification (GTDB taxonomy): domain Bacteria; phylum Campylobacterota; class Campylobacteria; order Campylobacterales; family Arcobacteraceae; genus Malaciobacter. The sequence continues at coordinate 1,904 of NZ_PDKC01000047.1, forward strand.
TGTATATTTTTTCTTTGATTTAACCCTATTATTTCCAACTATATAATTATTAAAAATATTAAAATCAAGCTTTTTTTGTTTTTTATTTTTTTCAATTCTTTTTAAAACTTCATCAAATTGCAAATTATTCATAAGAATATTTATATAAGCTAATTTTAGTTGTTTTTTTAAAAACTTATTTTTCATTAAGTAATTAATCATATACTCTTCTAAATTTGTTTTATTTTTTTTATTTTCTAAAGCTTTTAACTCATTGTATTTTTTTAAATTAATTGCATTTACATTTGTATAATCTATATTTTTTGATAAAAAATACTTTAACTCATCATTTTGTTTTTTATAAATATCTTTTATTTTATAAAATGTATATTTATGAAGTGAATTCTTATTACAAGGTTGCAACATAAGTTTTTCTAACTTTGTTCCAATTTCATTTTCTGTTTTTTTATCTATTTTTGTGAGTCTATTTAGATAGATTATATACTTTAAAGCATTTAGTTCATGAATATCATCTCCACTTACTTCTTTATATGCTTTGTTTAGATATTTTTTTGATACGTCAAGATTGTTTTGATAAAAGTTAAAATAAGCCAATGCCAAATCAACCATATACATATCATCTCTTTTTATACTTTTCAAATAAGAGATGAATGGCTCATAATTTTTAACTACCTTTGAATCATAGTAAAATGGCATAGGAATATCAAAGAAATCTTGAGAGTTTAAAAGTGTTCTAAATAAAAGCAGATCAAAAAACTTTGAGTTTTTATCTACTTTTGTAATATTTTTCAACTCTTCTAATACATTTGCTTTTATATTTAAAGCTCTTATTGTATAAAATTTTATAGTATCTTCTTTATTTTTAGCCATTGATAAAAATTTATTCCATTGCTCATCTGTTTTTATATATTTAAAATTATAATATGCCAAATGCCAATTATATTTATCTTCACCAAATAACTTAGTAAATTCATAAACACCTTTTACTACTTCACCTTTTTTGATTAGTATTCCTGCATAAAGACCTTGTATCCACTCTTTTGCGATACTATGACTATTTTTTAATAAATATTTGTACTTATTATAAATATCTATTGTGTTATCTAAATTATTATAATGTGCTAATCTAAGTGCTAAGAAAAAATATCTAAGTTTTAAATATCTTGAATTTACATTTTCTACTCTTTTTAAAGCTTCTTCTATGACAACTGGAAGTTTAGACATATCAAGTTTTACACCTTTATATCCAAACTTTTGGTAATACCATCTATTTGAAGATATATATGGTTTTTGATACTCTAAAAAATCAATATAATCTCTTATCTGTTGATTTTTTATTTTTGATAATTCTTTGTTCTTATAAATAATATCTTCTATTTCTTTTTCAGAATAAGAATTACCAAATTGAGCTCTCCACTCTTTTATATTTTGTTTTTTTATTTCATCATTATAATCATATATTAAATCATTATAGACTCTACTACTTGTCAAATCACCTGTAATATTTGCAAATTCAAAGTTTCTTTTATGCAAAAATCTAAACTGATAATCCTCTGGCCAAAAACCTCCACCACAAGCAATACTTGAAGTATAAAAGAGTATAAAAAACAATAATATTTTTAACAATATTTACCCTTTTAATAATTTTTTCAAATTATATTTATTTTTATACTTTATAGTATAAAAAATTATTTCTTTAAAAGGATTCTTTGCAATATCAAAAAAATCGTTTAGCGCAATTTTTAAATCATCCAAATTAGAATCTTCAAATCTAAAAACATCACCCTTATAAATATATCTTCCCTTAAAATAAAAACTTTTAACAACTTTATAATAATTTCTTTTTACTATTTTAAAATTCTTACTAAAATCTTGTTTTTTTACACCTTCAAAGATATCAATTGCTTTTTTATCACGAAATTGAATTGCTTGTGAATATAAAGGAAGTGCGAGTTTTAATCTTAATGGATATTTTTCAAAATTGAAGTGATATTTCTTTGCAATAAAATTATCTAATATAGAATTTTTTGTATCATAATTTGCAATATCAGACATATTATAATACATTAATAAACCATAATCAACAGGAGGAACACCAGTCTTATTATAATACTTCACTTGATGCAATCTAATAGTTGCACTGAGTTTTTTATCTATTTTATTTTTTATTTTTTTTAAAAATGAGAAATACTTAGCTCTTGTGGATATTGACCAATCACAATCAAATTGAACTTCATTATATTTAAAAGGTAATACTTTCAAATTTTTATAGACTTTATTTACTAATTCATCTAAAAAAGAGAGTTTCATAGCTTTATTTGTAATGTATATAACTGGAATTGATAATTTATCTTTAGGAATAGTTTTAAATCTAGTACTTATTATCTCTAATTTATTTGAATAGTTAATATCTAAAACTTTAATATATAATTTATCTTCTTGTTTTTTTATATTAAAACTATTTTTCCAACTATAAAAAGAGTAATTTAAATCTCTTTTTTCACTTTGAACATAAATTAATATAAGTATTAATATAGTAAAGAATAAGACTATTTTTTTCATTAGATTTTATAATTCCTTAAAATTCATATATTAATTATATAGTATTGAAATTAAATGAAAATTATTTTTTGTTATTTTTAAAGTGGCATTATAAAAGAGTTTAGACTGCCATGAAAAACATGGCAGTTTAAAATATTAATAATTTTGAGATTTTCTCATTTGCATTAACTCTTTTTGAACAGAGATATTTACTTTTTCATTTGGCTGAAAATCTAAAGCATAATTTCTTCCATCATAATCAATAGAGTTTAATATGATTTTAACTGCTTCAAGTCTTGCTTTATGTTTATCATCACTTCTAACAATATGCCAAGGTGCACTTCTTGAATTTGTTCTTCTTAACATCTCATATTTTTTTTCTGAAAATTCTCCCCATAAATCTTGAGCTTGCATATCAACTTCTGAGAACTTCCATTGTCTTAATGGATCATTTATTCTTCTATCAAATCTTCTTTTTTGTTCAGCTTTAGATACAGAAAAATAAAGTTTAATAAGTATCATTCCTTGTCTTACTAAATCTTGTTCAAAATTAACTACATCTTCCATAAAAATCTCATACTCTTCTTGTGTACAAAATCCAAAAATAGGTTCAACCATTGCTCTATTGTACCAGCTTCTATCAAATAAAACTATTTCTCCACCAGTTGGAAAATGTTCAATATATCTTTGTAAAAACCACTGATTTTTTTGAGTTTCTGTTGGTTTACCTAATGCAACAATTCTATAGTGTTTATTATTCATATATCTAGTGATTCGTCTAATGGCACCACCTTTTCCTGAAGCATCTCTACCTTCAAAAAGAATAATCATTCTTTTGTTTTCATTTTCTAAATGGTTTTGTAATTTAATAAGTTCAATTTGATACTGTTTTAACTCTTCAGCATCATATATTTTTTGAATTCCATCTTTTAAATTATCTGTATCATGCTCTGCAAATTCTCCCAAAATACTTTTCATTAAATCATTTTCATATTTTAATTTATTTACTTCATCTTGATTTTCTACTTTTGCAGTTGGAACTTCTTTTATATCAATATTACTTTTTTTATCTTCAATAACAATAGAATCTTTAAATTTTTGCATTAAGTTTAATGCACTTTTTTTAGTTAGGTTGTCTTTTTTTGTATATCCCAAAACCTTAACATATCTTTTTCTTTCATGTTGAAATCTAGCTATATATTTTTTTCCAAATGTAGGGTGAGCAACCTTTGAAACATATAATCCACTATAATTTGTTTTTTCAAAATCACTTAAATTCATTGTTATTCAGCCTTTGCAAATTTATTTTCTTTTTCCATTAATTCAATTTCTTTTTTTCCACTAATTACTATATTTTTATCAACTTTAATATTCTTCATATTAGTTTTATTAGGATATTCAACAGAAGATAAAATATGTTTAATACAATTAATTCTCGCCTTTTTCTTATCATCACTTCTTATTATAGTCCATGGAGCCATATCAGTATTTGATGCCATCAACATAGAAAATTTTGCCACAGTATATTTATCCCATAATTTTTGAGATTCTTTATCAACTGGTGATAACTTATATTGTTTTAAAGGGTCAACTTCTCTTTTTTTAAATCTTCTTGCTTGTTCTTTTTTTGATACAGAAATATAAAATTTTAAAAGTATTATTCCTGATTTGACAAGCATTTGTTCAAATTCTGGAACCTCTTTTAAAAATTCATGATGCTCTTCTGTTGTACAAAAGCCCATTACTGGTTCAACACCTGCTCTGTTGTACCAACTTCTATCAAAAAGTACAATTTCTCCAGCACTAGGTAAATAATTTGTATACCTTTGAAAATACCATTGTGTTTTTTCAATATCACTTGGCTTTTCTAAAGCTATAACTCTTGCTCCCCTTGGATTTAAATGCTCAGTAATTCTTTTTATTGTCCCACCTTTACCAGCAGCATCTCTTCCTTCAAAAATCAAAAGAACTTTTAGACCTTTTTCTTTTACATAGTTTTGAAACTTCAAAAGTTCAATTTGTAATAGACGTAACTCTTTTTCATATTGAACTTTCTCTTTTTTTACCCATATTTGTACTTTTTCATCTTTAGAACTCTTTGATAATGAAGTACTATTTTTAACAGTTTTATCTTTTTTTTTCTCTATATTTTCTGTTTCTTCCTCTAACATGACAATATATTTCCTTTAAGAAAGTCTTTCTTTGTAATTATTATACCCAAAGTTTTTTACAATTTGGTAACAGTTATTGTCTTTTTTTATAACAATTGATGGTAACTTTATTCCATTAAATGTTGTTGTTTTTACCATTGTATAATGAATCATATCTTCTAGTATAATTTTATTGCCAATTTCCAATGGCTCATCAAATGAATAATCACCGATAATATCACCAGCTAAGCAAGTATTCCCACCTAATCTATAAGTGAATTTTTTCTCATTTGCAATTGCACTATTTCTAATATCTGGCCTATAAGGCATAGCCAAAGTATCAGGCATATGAGCTTCTGCTGATGTATCTAAGATGGCAATTTTCATTTCATTATCTACAATATCTAATACAGTTGCCACAAGGTACCCAGTTTGCCATCCAACTGCTTCGCCTGGTTCTAAATATACTTCTAAATGAGGGTATCTTGATTTAAAATCTTTTAAAAGATTTATAAGTCCTTGAACATCATAATCTTTTCTTGTAATATGATGTCCTCCACCAAAATTAACCCATTTCATATTTGATAAATATTTACCAAACTTATCTTCAAAATTTTTAAGAGCACCTTCTAAAGCATCCACATTTTGTTCGCATAATGCATGAAAATGTAACCCATCTACATTTTCAAGTTTTTCTTCTTTAAAATTTTTACTTGTAATACCCAATCTTGAATAAGTACCACATGGGTTATATAAATCCACATCAACAGATGAATATTCTGGATTTACTCTAAGACCAATTGATGTTTTACCTATTGCTTTATGTTGTAATCTTTCTAATTGAGAAAAAGAGTTAAAAACAACATGATTAGAAATATCTACAATCTCGTCAAACTCTTCTTCTTTAAAAGCAGGTGAATAAGTATGAACTTCTTTTTGAAACATCTGTTTAGCAAGAATTGCTTCATGTAATCCAGAAGCACAACACCCTTTTAAATACTTTCTACATAAATCAAAAGTAGAATGAAGTGCAAAACCTTTTAATGCCAAAAGAATATTTACATCTGCATCATCTTGAATCTTTTTAAGTAATTTTAAATTTTGTTCTAACAGTTTCTCTTCACACACAAAACTTGGACTAGGCAAGTCATTTATATTATTTACAATTTTAGTTGTCTTCATCAAAGGGTTCAAAATCCTCTTTAGTTACTCCACAGTCTGGACATTGCCAATCCTCTGGTAATTCTTCAAAAGGTGTTCCAGGTTCAATTCCTTCATCTGGATCACCGACAGCAGGGTCATAAATGTAGTCACATACCACACAAATATATTTTTGCATATCAACTCCTTACTATTTTTTTTAGCATATTATTACCTAAATAAATAAGAAATGCAAGTAATCATAAGTTATAAAAATGTCAAAATTATATCAAAATATGTTAAGTAAAATCTTTATTATGAGTTTTTTATTAGAAAGAAAGCTAAATATTTTAAATATTTAGCTTTTTAAGTATTATTTTGTAGGAAGTTCCACAATTTTCCAAGGTAACCCTTGAGTCATTAACTCATCCATAAATGGTTTTGCATCAAACTCTTCTATATTAAATACACCTTTACCATCCCAAATACCTTTATAAAGCATTTTAGAACCAATCATAGCTGGAACTCCAGTAGTATAACTAACTGCTTGTGCACCAGTCTCTTTATAACACTCTTGATGGTCACAAACATTGTAGATATAAACTTTTTTCTTTTTACCATCTTTTATACCTTCAATGATACAACCAATATTTGTTTTACCAACTGTTCTTGGTCCCAAACTTGCAGGATCTGGTAATAAAGTTTTTAAAAATTCAATTGGAATAATTTTTTGACCGTGATGTTCAACTGGTTCAATTCCTAACATTCCAACATTTTGTAAGCAATTCATATGCTGAATATAGCTATCTCCAAAAGTCATAAAAAATCTAATTCTTTTAAGTCCTTTGATATTTTTAGATAAACTTTCTAACTCTTCATGATATAAAAGATATGAAGGTTTAACTCCAACTTCAGGATAATCATGCTCAACTCTAATCTCTAAAGGTTTAGTTTCTATCCATTTACCCTCTTCCCAATATCTACCGTTTGCAGATACTTCTCTTAAATTAATTTCTGGATTAAAATTTGTTGCAAATGCATAACCGTGGTCACCAGCATTACAATCCATAATATCAATATAATTTATTTCATCAAAAAGATTTTGTTGAGCATAAGCACAAAATACTCCAGTTACTCCTGGATCAAAACCACTTCCCAATAAAGCTTTAACTCCTGCTTTTTCAAAGTTTTCATTTCTTGCCCATTGTTCTTTATACTCAAATTTAGCCTCGTCTGGGTGCTCATAATTTGCAGTATCAACATAATCAACACCACATTGTGTACAAGCGTCCATAATAGTCAAATCTTGATATGGCAATGCTACATTTAATACTAACTTTGGATTAATATCTTTTATTAATTCAACTAATTGAAGTACATCATCAGCATCAACACAAGCAGTATCTATACTTACTCCTTGATTTTCTTTTATATCTTTTGCTATATCATCACATTTACTTACTGTTCTTGAAGCTAATGTAATTTTTTCAAATGTATCAATATTCATAGCACATTTTACTGTTGCAACACGACTTACACCACCTGCACCAATAATTAAAATACCTTTTTTATCCATAAAGACGCTCCTTTTAATTTGCAATTATAAACTCTTTTTATTGAATTGTAATTGAATTTGAAAAAAATTTTTTATGATTTAATTTTTTTATATTTAGTTTATCAAAAGCACAAATTTTGTGCTTTTGATTTATGTTGATAGATTAATTTTTATTTTTCAATAAATCTTTTTTCTTCAACATCTTCTAAGATTTTAGTAGCAATTTTTTCAGTTTCAATTGCTATATCATTTGTTTGACTTGCAACACTTGCATTTTTTTGAGTTTGTTGATCTAAGTCATTAATTGTATCATTTATTTGTTCGATACCTGCTCTTTGCTCTTTACTTGAAGTTTCAACATCGCTAATTAGTCTTAAAGTTTCATCAATATGAGATTTAAGTTCATTATAACCTTTTATCATCTCAGATGAAATTGACTTACCATCATTTGCTCCAAGAGTTGCATTTTCTACAAGTTCTTTGATCTCTTTTGCTGCTTCTGCACTTCTTGCTGCAAGATTTCTCACTTCTTGTGCAACTACCGCAAATCCTTTACCTGCTTCACCTGCTGTTGCTGCTTCTACTGCTGCATTTAGTGATAAAATATTTGTTTGAAATGCTATTTGATCAATTACTGTAATTGCTTCTGCAATTGCTTGTGTTTGCTCATTAATATTATCCATTGAACCACTTGTTTTATTTGCAAGTTGCTCACCATATTTTGCAGAATTTGATACATTATTTGCAAATTGTACCATTTTAGAAATATTCTCTGAATTACTTACTACATTTGATGTAATCTCTTCTAATGCCGCTGCTGTTTCTTCTAAACTTGAAGCAGATTCATTTGATGCTGTACTTAAAATAGTTACGCTATTTAATAAACTTTGAGAGTTCTTTCTTAAATTAACTCCACTATGTTTATTTTGAACTAACATATCATTTATTGTATCTGCCAATGAATTAAGTGCTTGTGCAACTTCACCTTTTGGATTATTAATTCTATGTGCAAAATTCATATTACCAAACTCAATAAGTGCTGTATCAATTTGTGCAAAATTATCATTTACTTTATTTGAAATAGAATCAAGCATTTCGTTTAGATTATTTTTAAGTTCTTCTAAACTTTGATTTTCAGTTTTTGATTCAAGTCTGTGAGTAATATTTCCATTATTAACTTCAGAAACAATCTGTTTTACATTCTCTATTAATTTATAATCTTGATCTAATAGTTTATTTGTCTTTTCAACATTTTCATTTACAACTGTTGCCATATGACCGATTTCGTCTTTTGTATTAATTTCAATTTTACTTACAGTTGATTTTTCTTTATTTAGGTATTTAAAGAAATCTAAAAGTCCAACTTGGAAAGTATTTAATGGTTTATTGATCTCTTTATTAATAAAAAAGATTACAAAAGCTGCAATTAATATAGAAATAACTATTGAAATCAATATAATATTTATAATAATTGATTCAATTTTATCTTTTGCTTCTACTCTCATTTTAGCAATGTGATTTTCAATTTTGTCTGCATATACACCAGTTCCTATCATCCAATTCCATTGGTCAAAACCTGTTGCATAACCAATTTTTTCACTTGGAGTATCACTTCCAGGTTTTGGAAAATCAAAATTAACACTATCACCACCTTTTTTAGCAGCAGCAATTAAATCTTTTATAAAATAAACACCTTTTTTACTTTTTAAATCTATAAGGTTTTTACCAACTAATTGAGGTTTTACTGGATGCATTAAATTTACACCATCATAATTGTAAATATAAAAATATCCATTATTTCCAAATCTTAAATGTGAAACCTCTTGTAATGCTTTTTTCTTCAAAGATTCAGATATATCATCAAGATATGAACCTGTACCAATAATCCAACCAAATTTTTCAAAATATTTTACATAAGCAACTTTTTGTCTTGGAGGTTTATTTGGAACTGTTTGTTCATAAGAAACAAGTCCTTGACCATTGTCTATTGCTAGTTTTATAAAATTAAGAATATGTGGTTTTGGATATCTTTTACCTTCTTTTGAAGGGTTTATTGGATGTTTTAAAACAATAGCATCTTTATTATAAACAAAGAAGTAACCACTTTTACCATATCTTGCACCTGCAATTGCATCAAGTAAAATTTTCTTTAACTCAGGAGTTGAAACTTTACCGTGAAACTCTTCATAAAGTTTATCAAGAATTTTAAATAAAAAATCAGATTTTTCAACAAGTTTATCTTTAACTTCTTTTTTTATAGCATCTAAATCTGATTTTTTATAGTAGCTTTCTACTATATTTTTAGCAAATTTTGTATAACTTGCCAAATTCTCTTTTTCTTTATCGTAAGCACTTTTTTTGTATGCCTCAATATTTTCATTTGTTAAGCTATTTAGTGAATAAATAGACTTCACAGTAATAACTGTTGCCACAAGAATAATAGTAACAATAATTATAAATAACAGTTTAGCCTTAATTGTCATACTTTTCATATACACATTCCTTCCGTTTATCTTAAAGTCATTATATCATTATTTTATTAGAAATAATTCTATTATAATAGAATTTAGGCATATTTTTAGTACTTTTTATAGCTATTTTTAAGTTTATTTCCAATACAATTGCAAATTATTTATTGGGGATGATTTGGTTTCGATTAGAGCATCGAGGCTTGATTGCATGTCGGCCTGAGCATGCCGTTACGCGGCTCATTTTTTTTAGACGCAAATAATACTAATTACGCTCCAGCTTACGCAAAAGCTGCGTAAGTTTAACAACTTATAGACTCCCTTCGGGTTGAGTCTTTGGAGACTCGCACTACTGATTCTATCTAAGTAGATTTTCGCGGGTTCACCCTAGATAGATTACTTTAAAAGAGTTGATTTAGCTTTTAAAGGACATTTTCAAATCTTAGCTTTTTAGTTGCCTTGTGGTTTGAGTTGCTAATAAGTGAAATTTTTCAAGCCTGCTAAGCATGTAGACGTCATGAGTAGATGTTTTAAGACTCCGGTTCAATCCCGGACATCTCCACCAATATACAAATCAACTTCATTATTCTTAATCAATAAAAATCTACTATTTTATTACAATTTTACCATTAAACAATACTTTTTATTGTAATATCTTTTTTATAAATTAAATTCACAAAAAGGAACAATTTGAATAAAAAGTTAATTATAAGTGCAATAGCTGTTGTGGCTATTGTTGGTGGGATATATACTAAGAATAGTATTGCAAAGAGTAAGTTTGAGCAAGGTGTTCAAAAAGAAGTAGCTAAAGATAACTCTATTAAATCTATTGATGGTGATTATTTTTGTAATGGAATATTTACAACAGAATGTGGTATAGATAATTTAAAAATGGTTATAACTAATAGAAAATCAGCTTATAGAAAATCAAATGATATTATATTAACTGCAAAGAGTATAGAAATTGATAATATTGCAGCTGCAAATAAATTTTCATCTATAAAATCTACTGAACCAATTGATGTTTTAAAAGGTCTTATGGATATAAATGACAATTATACTTTTAATATAAAAGGATTAAAATTTAGTGTTAATGATAATAATGAAGATTTTATAAAAAAGTTAAAACAACAAGCTAAAAATGATTTTAGTAAAAATGATTATGATTTTTTTGAAAAACTTGTAAATCTTTATGAAGATAATGGACTAAATATAAGCAGTTATATTTCTATTGATGATAATGCAGTACTTTCATCAACAAGTGATATAAATGGATTTGGTTTATCTTTTGGATTTGAATCAGTTCTTAATTTAAAAAAAGATGATATAAAAAATGCGAATAGATATACAATAATTAATTCATTATTATCAACAAAAATAAGTGCTTTTTCATTAAAAGCAGAAACTCTTGATTATTCTGTTCCAGAACTTGCAGCTTTTCTTTTAAAACTTCCAAATCAAAAAAGTAAATATAAACAAAGAAGATTTGAAAGAAAACTTAAAAGATTAGGGATTAATAGTAACTTTAAAGACTTTTCAGAAGATGATATTAAAAACTTTTTTAATTCAGATAATGGGAAAAATACACTTAATAAAATGACTATACAAATAGAAAACAATATAAATATGTTTATAAGAGATAAAAAAACAAATGAATATATTCATGACTTATTAAAAGATGTAAATGAAAAATTTTCTGCTCTTGGCAGAGGTAAAGATGATTCTCTTAAAGTGACATTATCAACAAATAATAAAACTATTCAAGAGCTTTTAAATGAAATTCAAACAAAAGGAAATTTAGATTTAAAAGATAGTCTAAATATATCAATTAAGTAATTAATATTTTATCAATATAATTTAAAAGCTGTGTTGCTGTTAATAATTATTAAAATTTTCAGCAACACTTTTTCTTATTTTTGCTTTTTATTAATATTTTAAATAAATACTATTTCATTTCCTGCATTTTTTCATATATTTTGATTCTTTCTAGTTGAGTATTTACCTCTAATTGTTTATACCACTGATTATATTTATTAATTATTTCATTTATATCTTTTTGTTCATTTTGTAAAGAGATATGAAACTTATTTAACATATCTAATAAAGGTTTTGAAAATTTTAAAGTTTTTTTATATTTCATTTGTTGTAAGAGTGCTTTATTTTCTTCTATATTTGCTATAACTTCTTGTTTTGTAGTAAACATAATATCTCCCCATAAAGTTTATACACTTTAATATAATAACATTTTATATGAAATTTTAGTTTAAACAATAATTTTAATTTTTATTATGGAAAAGCTTAAAAGCTTTCCCATTCATCATTATCTAAATCTTCAGATATTATTGTAGAATTTTTTTCTTTTTTAACATTTTTTAAAGAAGTTACTTTTTCATTATTAGCTTCTTTTGAAGCAGAAGAGTCAAAAGAGTCCTCATGAACTTCAATATCTTTAACTTTTACACTATCTTTTCCTAAGAACTCTTTCGCATTTGCATCTGATACTATCTCTTTTGCTATTGAATCTGT
>NZ_PDKC01000048.1 GCF_004116495.1 Arcobacter sp. CECT 8985
ATATTACTATATAAATGCTATTATTTTTTAAAAAGGCTTATTTTGTCGTATTTAAGTCGATATATTGTCGTATAATGAAAATTTATTTCTATATAATTATTTAATATAATTAATTTTATAAATAATTAATCAAAATAAATTTTTATTTACTTTTTTATTATATAATAAAATTTAGGATTAAAATAGAAATTAATTTCTACAATTAAACTATATGAAATTTCTACTTAGATATATTATATTAAGTTTAGCTGTAAGACACTTTATAAAAATACAAAAAGGTTTAAAATGGAGATTTTTGAAAGAATCAATCAAATACTAAAAGAAAAGAAGATGACGAAAAAAGAGTTTGCTGCAAGATTACTTGCAGTGAACCCTAAAGTTAATAGATTAGGTGAAGCGCCATCTGTTTCATCAATATATGCATATTTAAATGGAACATCATCAATAAAAGCTGATTTTATTCCTTATATAGCAGAAGCATTAAATGTTGCAGAACAAGAACTATTTGAAGATAATTCTAACAATAGAAATAGATATTTAAAATATATTTTAAAAGATCTATCTAAAAATGAATTAGAATTAATCAAAAATAGAATCGAAGATTTATGTCATTGGGAACAAGCAATGACAGAACAAGTAGAAAAAATCTATACTTATAAAACAAATAAAGATAAAATTGATGAACTTATTTCATTACTACCATATATGCCAGACGCTTTATATGATAATGTAGTAAAAAAAGTTAGGGAAATAAAAGAGTTTACAGACTCTTATTAATTAATAGTGATTAACTAAAAAGAACTGTAATAATTTATAACCCAAAGCTGCAGCAAGTATAGTTCCAACAACATTGAGAACTATATTTGCAATTGCTATTACTAATGAAGTTTCAAATAAAAAATATGTCTCAATTGCAAATGTTGAATATGTCGTAAGTGCCCCTAAAAAACCTGTAGTTAAAAAAACTTTTAAATGTTCACTTAAAGTAAAGTGTGCAAATATTGCAAATATAATTCCCATTATAAAACTACCCACAACATTAACAGCTAATACTCCCAAGGGAAACTCTAATGGAATATGTTTATTAACTATATGAATTGCATAAGCTCTTACAACTGCACCTAAAAAACCACCACAACCAATTGCAAATATTGTTTGCCAATTAAAACTCATTATTCTTACTTTCGTTTTCTATTATTTTTCTCATATCATTCTCTAATTGTTCAAACCAATCAGTGTTTTTTGATGCTTGTACAGGCTTTAAATATATAATTTTGACAATACCTGGATTACAAGTCAATTTTTGTGAATCTAGAATATTTTTTGTATTTACTAAAACTGCTGGTTGAATTCTTAAATTTAACTTATTAGCAATTATTTTTGCTCCTGATTTAAACTTTAAAAGTTTTTTACCATTTGTTCTTGTCCCTTCTGGGAAAATTGCAATTGGTCTTCCTTTTGATAATCTATCCTTTGATTCTTTTAATAGTTTTATTAAACCTGCTTTATTTTCTCTATCAATAGATATCATTCTAGGAGCTTTTATAATATGTCCAAAAAATGGTAAATCAGTAATCTCTTTTTTTGCAACCCATGCTAAATTTCTAGAGTGAATATACTCCATTACAATTATATCAAGTATACTTTGATGATTTAAAAGAAGCATATCACAACTTTCATCAAGTTTACCAACTTCTTCTATTTTAATTCCCAAAAAGAATACTTGGAATTTCATCCATATTTTTATAACTTTATGTGCATGTTTTCTAAATGAATACATGAAAAATATAGTAATTGCTACAGTAATTGAAAACTGTATAACAACTAATAATGCTCTAATTCTCGCCAATGTTCTTTTCCTTTACCCATCCAATAATTTTCTTTCCATTATTATCAAACATAACTTTAAAAAATTCTCTTTTTTTATTTAAGACTTCTGCTATATGAGGATGTTTTAATTCAAAGAAAACTGTTGATTTTTTTGTTGGTAAAATATAAACTAATGTATCATCTTTTAATGCAACTTTTTTGTTAGGCATTAAATATAATATAGCTAATGCAATTAAGATTAAAGATATAACTAAATATGTATATTTTCTCTTCCAAATATATAAAATAATAAAAATTAAAAGAACTACTAAAAGTGCAATTTTTTTATATAACTCATAATTTGAATTATTAGGATTTAAATCTGTTTGTGTACTTACTAACTCATTTTCTAAAGTTAAAGGAATCGAAATAGTTTTAAATTTATTTATTTGAGTATTAAAATATGTAAACTTTAGACTCTTTTTATATATAGGAGCAACAACATAATATAAAATATGTTGATTTGGATAATTATCTTCAATACTAGAAATACCTTGATCTTTTGAAAACTCTTTTAAATAAAAATCTTCTAAATTTGATTCTTTTGCATCAATATCTAAAATTGTTAATAATTGCTTATTATTATATTGTTTTGTTTTGTGTGTATTTATTGTTAAACTTTTTGCAATTACATTAGAAAAAGTATTATCACCTTTTGCTAATTTTGAAAATCTAATTTCTTTTGGTTTTAAATATGCAAAATCAACTAATTGATCATTTTTATATAATAAAACTTGAAAAGTTGGTAATATAAAATCTTTTTCATATGCTTTAAAAAAATATCTATTTTCAAAACTATTTTTATCAACTGCCATCCAAGGTTCTTTTGGATTTAAAACATTCATATTTTTTGCATCAACAAATCTTGTTTCTATTCTATCAAAATCATCAGTTGTTATAAGTGCTTTTAAAATAATTTCAAATCTTTGATTTTTATAAATATTTTTTGGAAAATCAATATATGACAAATATAGGTTCTTCGAAGTAGGCACTTTTTCTACATCTTCTTCATTCAAATAATCTAAAGTATTTGAAAAAGTTTCATCTTCATTTTGAGTATTTAATCGTTTGTAAGTATCTTCTTGGAAAACTGGTTTTTCTTCTTTAGTAAACTCAATATTAGAAAAACACAATTGAAAAATCATTGTTAGTAGTAATAAAATTTTCATATTTACTCTTTATTCAAAGAAAAGATAGTAAGTACTATCTTTTCTTAATTATTTTAAGAATCCTTGCAACATTTTAACACCATCATCACAACCTAATAAACTTTCGATTGCTCTTTCAGGATGTGGCATTAAACCAAATACATTTTTATTTTTATTACAAATACCTGCAATTTGAGAAACAGAACCATTAACATTTTCTATTTCACCATCTTTATTACAATATTTTAAAAGTATTTGATTATTTTCTTCTAGCTGTTTTAATCCATCTTCATCAATAAAGTAGTTTCCATCATGATGGGCAATTGGGATATTTACAACTTCACCTAAATTTAGTTTTTGTAAAAATGCATTGTCATTATTTATCACTTTTAAATTATTATATTTTGAAATAAAATTTAAAGATGAATTTCTTTTCATAGCCCCAGGTAATAGTCCTGCTTCTAAAAGAATTTGAAAACCATTACAAATTCCTAGTATTTTTCCACCATTTTTAGCATATTCTTGAACTGAATCCATGATATTT
The DNA here is from genome assembly GCF_004116495.1 of Arcobacter sp. CECT 8985. Taxonomy (GTDB): domain Bacteria; phylum Campylobacterota; class Campylobacteria; order Campylobacterales; family Arcobacteraceae; genus Malaciobacter. The sequence goes on from NZ_PDKC01000048.1 coordinate 3,562, forward strand.
GCAAATCTTGCAATTGCACCACTTCTTAAATAATCACCATAAGAAAATCCACCAGGGATTACTAATAAATCTGTATTTTCTGGTAATTTAGTCTCTTTATGCCAAAGAATAGTTACAATACACCCTAATTTATCAAAAGCATACTTTGTATCATATTCACAATTTGTACCTGGGAATTGTAATACTGTTACATTCATCATTACTAACCTATAAGTTCGATACTATAATCTTCAATTACAGTATTAGCAAGAAGTTTTTCACACATATTTTCTACTTCAGACTTAGCCTCTTTTTGATCTTTTGAGTCTAATTCTAAAATAATTTGTTTACCAATTCTTACATCTTTAACAATATCTTTGAATCCTAATGTATCTAAAGCATGGTGAGTTGCTTTACCTTGATCATCTAAAACACCTTGTTTTAATGCTACATTTACAATTGCTTTCATTTACTACCTTCAATTAATTTTTTGCAATTATATCTAAAACTACCTTTAGCAGTTTTAGATACTATTTATTATTATAAACTATTTTAATCTATTTAAAATAGTAGTGTAACCTTCTAATATTTTATTTTTTATAGAATTTGGAACTTCAACATCAAGTTTTTCTCCAGGTTTTAAATCTTTAGCTTTTTCTTTCCAATGATTTTCTTTTGCAAAATTTCTAAGAATTTGTTTATCCATAGAAATATAATCTTCATTGTCAAAATTTTCTTTAGAAATAAATCTTGAGCTTTCTGGTGTTAATACTTCATCACCAAGAACCCACTCACCTTTAGAGTTTACAAATACTTCAAATTTTGTATCAACTACTATAATTCCATTTTCATTAGCATAAGATGTAAAGTTTTTAAATAGTTTTTCTAAATTTGAAATAATTTCAGGAAAAACTTCTCTTACTTTCGATGAATGTAAAGGAATATCTTTTACACCTTTTGTTGTAGGAGTAAAAATTGGAGTTTCAAATTTATGCCATTGTTGTAAATTTGATGGTAACTCTAACCCATATGGATCTTTTCCATTTTGGCAAGCATCAAAAAGTGAGCCTGTTAAATAATTTCTAAAAATTAATTCAAATTGAACTGTTTCACCATCAATTTCAGCTTCTAAAGCTTTACATAGTTCCATTAATTGACATCTTGGAGCTACTTCTAAATTTTGATCAACTTTTTCACTTAAAATTGCTGTTCTTATTCCCTCTTTATTTGCAAACTCTGCACCATGATTAGAAATTGCAGTTTGTAAAATACCTTTTTTTTCAATTTGTAAATTTAAAGGAATATCAAATACAGAACATCTATCACTTCTAACTAATAGTACTTTTGCATCTTCGCCTGGACAAGTATAAAGATCAGCATTTTTACCTATATAAAATAAATGATAACCTAAATCCTCAAGTTCTTTAATCCCTTTTTTATCAGTAGTTTTTTTTGTTTCTGGCCAAAGACCAAGCGAAATAATTTTTTCTATAGTCATAATATCTCCATTATTTATTCATAATTATTAAACTTTTTAAAATATTTATTGCTGAATTTAATTGATTATCTTTAGCAATATCCTCTTTTGTAATAACTTTTTTATCATCTTTAGTTTTTTTATCATCTTTAGTTTTTTTATCATCTTTAGTTTTTTTAGTTACTTTAGATACTTTGTCTAATTCTCCCTTTAAATGCTTTTTCAAATCAGCTTCTTTTATTTGAAATTCATTGTCTTTGCCTGAAACAGTTTTACCTGGATAAGCAATAACATCAGGAGTAATACCTTTTGCTTGAATAGTTCTTCCACTTGGTAAATAGTATTTTGCAATAGTTAATTTAATATTTTCACTTCTATCTTTTACAATTGGTAATACTGCTTGAACAGAACCTTTACCAAAAGTTTTTTCACCAACAAGTACAGCTCTTTTATGATCTTGTAATGCACCACTAACAATTTCTGAAGCAGATGCTGAACCTCCATTTACTAAAACTACCATAGGAGCATCAGTTAATGTAGTAGAACTTTTTGCATAATATTTTTCTTCATCTGTTGCATCTCTACCTTTTTGAGATACTATAACACCTGAATTTACGAAAAGATCAACTGTTCCAATAGCTTGTGTTAAAAGTCCTCCAGGATTATTTCTTAAATCTAAAATAATACCTTTTGTATTTTTATGTTCATTTAATGCTTTAGTTAATCCACTTGCAACATTTTTATCAAAACTTGTAACTCTTAAATATAATAAATTTTTATTAATTGTTTTTGCAAATACTGAATCGATTTTGATAATATCTCTAACAATAGTAATTTTTAAAGGTTTATTTTCACCTTTTCTTACAACTGTTAAATCAATTTTTGTTTTTGGTTTCCCTCTCATTAATCCAACAGCTTCTTCTAATGTCATATTTAATGTTGATTTATTATCAATTTTAAGAATGATGTCTTCTGCTTTAACTCCCGCTTTATCTGCAGGTGTACCATCAATTGGTGAAATAACTGTTAATGCACCATCACGCATTCCAACAGTGATACCTAACCCTCCAAACTCCCCATTTGTTTGAATTGACATCTCTTTTGTAGATTTTTTATCTAAAAAAGTTGAATGGGCATCTAACTCTTCCATCAAACCTTTGATTGCTTTGTTTACAATCTCCTGAAGTTTTAAATCATCAACATAATACTTTTCAACAGTACCAATAACTTGTGTTAATTTTGTTAATGATTCAAATCTACTTTTTGGTAACTCTTCTTTTTGCTCTTGTGAAAATGCAGCTTGTGAGAATATAAGAGCAATTGAAGAAGCTAATAGGAATTTCTTCATTATCAACCTTTTTGTTTGTTTGTATAAGAGTAGTATTATATTGAACTTTTCATAAAAGTAAGATTTTATAAAAATTTTTGTACCATATTAACTAATTTTTCAAAAGGAAACTCATGAGTTTAAAAGAGAATGTTGATTTTGTAAAAAATGAATTAGATAGTGAAGAAAAATTTCTTGAAAGTTTTGTAAAGCTAGAAAGATTTTACAAAAAATACAAAATATTACTAATTACTCTTCTAATAGTAATCATTGTTGCAGTTATTGGTATAAATGTAAAAAATTATTTTGATGGTCAAAATAAGATAAAAGCAAATATTGCATTTGAAGAAGTTCTTAAAGACTTCAATAATAAAGATGCTTTAAAAACATTAAAAGATACAAATAAAAAACTTTATGAAGTTGCTTTATACTTAAAAGCAAAAAAAGCTGGGAAAAATGCTGATGTTGATGTAATGTTCTTTGGAGCAATATCTAAATATGAAAAAGCATTAAAAGAAAAAAATATATCAAAACTTAATGATATATCAATGAAAGATGATTTTTTATTAAAAGAGTTTGCACTATTTAATAAAGCATTATTAGAAACAAAAAGTGGTAAGTATACTGATGCTAAAGCAACATTAAAACTTATTCCAAAAGAATCAAAAGTATATGAATTAGTGAAAATTTTAAATCACTATTTACTTACAAAATAATAAGGAAAATAAATGAAATATTTCTTAATACTTTTAACATCTCTACTTCTTTTTACTGGTTGTTCTAGTAAAAAATATTTTGAAGTAGAAGATACTGTAGGTGATTATGAAGCAACAACAACTTCACTTGATGATGATATTTTATCTTTTAATAAAGATGGAGCTACATTAGAAAATGGTGAAGTAATTACAAAAAAAGGTGTTTCAAAAATTAAACTTCCAGAAGGCTTTGAGTTTATTAATTTGAGTAAAGACACTTATATCTCAACAAATTATTTAGGAAAAGTTCTTTTAAATAATAAAGAATTTTCATTTAAAACAGGTGTTGTTGCAGCAACACTAAAAGATAACATTTTGGCTTTAGTTTTTATGGATAATTCAATTGCTTTATATGATACAAAAGCTAAAAAAATATTGATGAAAGAGTACTACTCTAAATCACTTGCAAATGACACAAGAATTGCAAATCCATATTTTATGGGAAATCTAATTTTATTTCCTACTTTAGATGGTAAAGTTATTGTTGTAAATGCAAGAACAAATAAAGTTATTAGAACAATTGTTGTTGATGCAGATGGAAAGTTTAATAATATAATTTTCTTAAATGTTGTAAATGATAGTTTAATTGCAGCATCTTCGAATAAAGTTGTATCTGTTGGTGCAGGTGCAGTTAACCTTAAAAAATATAGTATTAGAGATATAATTTCACATAATAATGATATTTATATTGCAACTATTGATGGACAAATAATTAAAACAGATATTTCACTAAACGTACAAAATAGAAGAAAATATAAATATGCAAAAATATATGCTTTAGCATATGGAGATTCGTTATATGCCCTTGAATCACAAGGTTATTTAATCAATATTAGTAATGATTTTAATTCTGATAAAATCTACGATTTTTCATTTGATGAAGAAGATAAAGTAATATCAATAGGAAATACTTTTTATATAAATAATGAATATTTCACTGTAAAATAAAACTTTACCCTTCTTTTATATTATTCTATATCTTTTATTTTAGTTAAAAGATTATAGAATAATTATATAAATAAAAAAGGTTAATGTTTGCAAAGTTTTGAATTCAAACCAACTTTAAATAATAAAACTTTAAAAATTTGCTTACATGGCAATTTAAATAAATCTAACTTAATATCTTTAACAAAATATATAAAAAAAACCAATTACAATTCATTAGAATTAGACTTACAAAATTTAGAAAAAATTGATTCTATTGCTACAATATATCTTATATCTTTAAAAAATACAACTTTAATTAATAATGATAAGTTTTTAAAACAAATAGAATATTATAAAAAATATTATACATCTATTGATAAAGTAAAAAAAAGAAAAGAGTTAAATTATATAGAAAAAATTGGTAAATCTACTTATGAAAGAATTACCGAATTTAATCAATTTTTATTTTTCTTTGGAAAATTAATCTTTTTCTTTTTTTATTCTCTTTTAAACCCACAAAAAATAAGATTTAAAGAGATGTTAAAAGCAATTGAAAGTTCTGCAATAAGTGCACTTACAATTGTAGCATTAACTTCGTTTTTAGTGGGTTTAGTAATTGCTTATCAAGGTGCTGTACAATTAGAAAAATTTGGAGCAAATATTTATATTGTTGAAATGGTTGGTATTTCAATGTTTAGAGAAATAGCTCCATTACTTACTGCAATTGTTATTGCAGGTAGAACGGCAAGTTCTTATACAGCACAAATCGGTGCAATGCAAATAACTGAAGAGATTGATGCCATGAAAACAATGGGTTTTGAACCTACAATATTTTTAACTCTACCTAGAGTATTTGCACTATTTATATCTTTACCTCTATTAGTATTTTTTGCAGATATGATTGGTATTTTTGCAGGAATGTTAGTAGCCTTTTTTGATTTAAAAATAACTTTTTATGAATTTATTACAAGAATGTATCAAGAAGTTGCGTTAAAACACTTTTTAATAGGAATAATTAAATCATCAATTTTTGGTATGGTTATTGCAATTATTGGATGCTATAGAGGATTCCAAGTACAAAACAATACTATTAGTATTGGAAAATATACAACAATTAGTGTAGTAAATGCTATTTTTACAGTAATTGCATTAAATGCAATTTTCTCAGTAATCTTAACAGAAAGTGGTATGTAAATGAGCATTATCAAAGTTAATAATCTTACTACAAAATTTGGGAATAGAGTTATTCATGACAAAATTTCATTTCAAGTAAATCAAGGTGAAATTTTTGGTGTTTTAGGAGGAAGTGGATCAGGTAAAACTACTTTAATAAAACAAATTGTAATGCTACAAGAAATTCAAGAAGGCGAAATATTTTTCTTAAATAAAAATATTTCAAATATTACTATGAAAGATTCATTAGAAATAAAAAATAATTTCTCTTACCTCTTTCAGTTTGGAGCACTATACTCTTTTTTAAATGTATTAGAAAATATTGAAGTTATGTTAAAAGAATATACAAATTTACCAATTGAACTTATTCAAGAAGTTGCACTAACAAATTTAAAACTTGTAGGATTAAAAGAAGAACATGCTAATCTTTATCCTTCAGAATTAAGTGGAGGGATGAAAAAAAGAGTTGCATTAGCAAGAGCAATAGCAATTGACCCTAAAGTTCTATTTTTAGATGAACCTACAAGTGGACTTGATCCTTCTAGCGCTGACCAATTTAACGAACTTATTTTAAATTTGAAAAAAATGTTAAATCTTACTATTATTATAATTACCCATGATTTAAAAACTATAAAAAATACTTTGGACAGATTTATTATAATAAATGATGCAAATATAGTATTTAATGGGGATATTACAACTGCATTAAATAAAAATGATATTTTTTTAAATGATTTTCTTACAATAAAAAAGGATGAAAAGAATGGATACTAAAGTTAATTTTTATAAAATAGGAATATTTGTTATTTCCTTTTTGATACTACTTCTTGCATTTACATTTTGGCTTGGTAAAATTGGATTAGAAAATGTAAAATCAGATAAATATGTCATATACATAAATGAATCTGTATCTGGGTTAAATGTTGACTCTCCAGTAAAATTTAAAGGAGTAGAAGTTGGTTATGTTCAAGATATTAAAATTAATCCTAATAATTCTGAACAAATACAAATTGATATAACCGTAAATAAAGATACCCCAATAAAACAAAATAACTATGCCACACTTGGAACATTAGGTTTAACAGGATTAAAATATATTGAGTTAAAGGGAGGAACAAAAGATTCTGAACTTTTAAAAGAAAATGAACAAGGAGAAAAAGTTATAAAAACAAGAATTTCAGTCTTTGCATCATTGGAAAACTCAACTGAGAATATTTCTAAACAGATAAATAAAGTATTAATACAGATGAATACTTTATTTAATAATAAGAATTTGAATAAAATTTCGAATATATTATCTAATACGGAAAAAAGTTCTCAAAATGTAGAGAAATTCTCTAATTTTATTATAAAAAAAGAAAAAACATTAAATATACTATTAGACAATATAAATAAGATTACAAAAAAAGGAACTGATTCTTTTGAGAATATGTCAAATGCAGCAACAGAAGTAAAAAATGCAGCATTAAAAGTCGAACTACTATCTACATCATTAATAAATGAAATAAAAAAAGGTACATATGATATAAAAGCAATATCCAAAGATAGTTTTTTTAAATTAAATAATACATTAGATACTTTAGAAAGTACAATTACAAAAACACAAAATTTAGTAGAAAAATTATCAGATAGCCCAAGTGATATAATATTTAAAAAACAAATAAAAAATCTAGGTCCAGGAGAATAAATGAAAAATCTAATTTTAATGTTACTTATTGCACTTTCATTTAATGCTTGTAGTTTCAAACAAACTACTTATACATTAAATAAATATACAATAAAATATAAAAGTCAAAATGAATATAAAACAATTAATAATAGTATTATTATAAAGAAACCTACAATTAATCCAATTTTTAATACTAAAGATATGCTTTATAGTACAAAAGAGTATAAATTACAAGCGTATTTAAAAAATTGCTGGAGTGATTTGCCTAGCTCAATTATTCATCAAGAAATTATGAATGCATTTGATAAAAATAACTTATTTAAAACAACTCTAATTTATCCTAACAAATCAAAAGCAACTTATCAGTTAGATACGCATATTTATAAAATTTATAATAAGGTGGAAAATAATAATACTTACGCAATTTTAAATATAAAATTTGAATTATATAGAAAAAATAAGCTTATTGATACTTTTAAATACAATAGATTAAGTAAAAATAGTAGTAATAAACCATACAGTTTTGTAGTAAATGAAAATATTATATTTAATGAAATAATAGATGATCTGTCATCAAAAATAGAAAATAGCATTAAAAATTAAAATTTTTATTTGCTATATTTTCTATAAATACTGTTGCATAAGAACCTTTTGATAAAATAAAATCTAAAGTACAAATTTTTTCTTCTTTTTTATAATTAATATTTTTTATTTCAGGGAAAATCAAAGCATCTCTTCTATACCCTTTTTCATATATTTCATTATTATCAAACTTTTGCTCTATTAATCTTGATTGTAAAATAGACCTAAATACTTTGTTACCTGGAAGTAATCCTGTCGGAACAATTTTCTTATTTTCAAAATCTTTTTTTATATTGTTATCGATTTTTTTAGAAGTAAAATATTTATTTGTTTCTAAATTATGAAAAATATCTCCATCTAATAACTCAAAGTCATTTTTATTTAATTTTAATCTATAAACTAACCAAGAATTAAAATATAGACTTTGATATCCAGATAATAACATCTTTTCTAATTTTCTATCTTTTATATGAAAATCACCATTAATTAATTCTTTTGCTTTTTCAATATTTTTTTCCCAATCTTTTCCAAATCTTTGAAAACCAAAATAATTGGGCATTCCAATCTTAGAAATTTTTTTAACAATTTTTTCTATTTGATTTAATTTTATAAAATCAATATCTTTTAAATTAATAATAAATCTATTAGCTTTTAAATCACCAATATTTAGTTTTTTATCATGTAAAAATATCTCTTTTATTTCAATCTTGTTACTTCTTATGTTTTTTAATTCTTTTTCATACTTTTTAGGAATAGAAATATATTGTGTTGTTGTTGCATTTTTATCTTTTAATCCTGCATATCCAATTTCATTTAATTCAATTCTTAAATATTTAGATATGCTTTCAATCATATCCCAAGTTGATAAATTTCTTTTTTTTATTTTTAAAATTAAAAAATTCCCTTTTTTTGAAAAATCAATGGGTATTTCTTTAACAATAAAATCATACTCATTTTGAGAAAAACTAAAATCAATTTGTTTTTCTAAGTTAAATTCTCTTTGTATCATTTAATATTTCTACTCTCTTCTTTTTCAAATGCCGTTCTACATTCAGTACAATATTTTGCATAAGGCTTTGCTCTTAATCTACCAATGGGAATTTGTACTGAACACATATCACATATACCATATGTTCCATTATTCATCTTCATTAGAGCTAATTCAATCTCTTTTAACTCTTTACCTTGATGATTAACTATCATACCTTCAGTAAAAGATCCAGATACAATTTCTGCAGATTCTAAATCTTCTCTTACATCTTGATCTTTTAAAAGATCAATATTATCTCTATTATTACTGATACTTTTTAAAAGAGTCTCTTTTCTTAACAATAAAATTTCTTTTAATTCTTCTATTTGTTTTTTATTTGGCATGATAATCCTCCTAAACTAATATATATAATTATATAATGTTAAATGTATATTATTACTTTATATGTGATTTTTTTAAAAATTATATAAGAATATTCTTAGTTTGAGAAAAGAAGACTCTTTTTTCAAACTATTCTAGTATCATTTTATATCCAACACCAGATAGATTTATTATTAGATCTTTAGAGGATTTCTTTCTTAAAGATTTAATTACCGTTCTTAAATTATTCAAACTTGTATTTGTAGTATTTACACTAATAGCTTCTAGTAACTCTTCATAAGTTAATACTCTATTAGGATTGTTCATAAAGTATTCTAATAATAAAATTTCTTGGTTTACTAAAGTAATAGTTTTCCCATCTTTTATAAGTACTTTATTTTTATTGTTATATCTAAAACCATCTGCTAATACTATATTATCATTATTAGATTCTGGCTTTTCATTTAATAAAGAAAAAAAGTCATCAATATTATTAATATTATGCTCTTTCATTTTTGAAATAACTTTATTCAATTTAGTATTATCAATTTTATCTTTATATGCTGATTCTATCTTTTCAAGTAATTTCATTATATCAATAGGCTTTACAATATATGCAGTAACTCCTAACTCAATTGCATCAAGTAAATATTCAACCTCAGTATATGCAGTTGTTAAAACAAACTTTACATTATTATCATATTTTTTTATCTGTTTAATCATATCAATACCATTTAATTTAGGCATTGTAATATCTGAGACTACAACATCTATATTATAGTTTCTCTTTTTATGACTTAGAAAAAGTTTTAGCCCCTCTTCACCATTATTTGCAACAATAGTTTTTTTAAAAGTTTTGTCAAAAATATGTTTTAACTCACTTTGTGCATCTTTTTGATCTTCTACATATAAAACAACTAAATCACTTAAGATATTAGGCATTATGTCTCCTCTTTTTCATATTTGAACCAATTATAACCTAAAATTTTTTAATTTACAAAGATATTAATTATGAAAAAAAAATAAATTAATTATGTGTATAAAATATGATAAAAATTTATAAAACTATAAAAAATATACAAATTAAAAAGTGTCGAAAAATATAGATAAATACAAAAAAGTAATAAAGAAAAGAGGAGGTAAGAAAGGGGTAGATAAAAAAAAAGCCCATATCAATAACAAGAGAAAAGTTGTTATAGATAAAGGCTTAGTAAAAAGTAAAAACAAAACTCAAGAGCTGGCAGAGACCTACGTTTCCACACCTGAAAGGTGCAGTATTATCAG
>NZ_PDKC01000049.1 GCF_004116495.1 Arcobacter sp. CECT 8985
AAAGTATTAGCATTTGAAGAGATGGGTATGGAAGCGATATATGAGTTTGAGGTAAAAGATATGCCTGTTACAGTTGCTGTTGATACTGAAGGTACTTCTATTCACACTACTGGACCTGCTAAATGGAGAACTTTATAAATTAATCACAAAGGCTTTTAGCCTTGTGATTACTTACTTTTTACCCTACTTTTTTTAAATAATTTAACTAATTTTTTATTACTGCTTAGATATTAGAAGAAAAGCATATAATATATGTTTTTAAAATTTATATTAGGAATACAAATGTTAAAAGAGGATTTTAGAGATTATTTAGGATTTGCAGTTGCAGGAAACTTTGCAAATCACCTAGGTGAGGCAGGAGAAGCCGATGAATTTTCTGTAATACAAACAGAAGATAAAAATGCTCCAAAAGGATTATTTCCTTTTTATATAAAAGATCATGATAGTTTTTTAGGAACATATCCTATTTGTGATGAAGAAATTCTAACACATGGTAGAGAAAATGAAAACCTACAAGTAGAAGCAGAAGTAGCACTAATTTGTGATTTTGAATATGAAAATGAAAAAATAGTCGACATTATTCCTAAAAGATTTGCAGCATTTAATGATTGTTCAATTAGAACTAATGATAGTAAAAAACTAAGTTGTAAAAAGAACTGGGGTGAAAAAACAAAAGGAATTTCACAAGATTTTATAAAAATTGATAGTTTTGATAAAAAAGAATCAATTTTAAATAGATTTCATATTGCTTCATTTTTAAGAAGAGATGGAATTTTACATGATTATGGAACAGTTTCAGCAGTTAAATCATATAGTTATTTTTTCAATCAATTAAAAGATTGGATGGTAAATAAATTTAATACACAAGAAGATTGTGGTCCATTAGAAGAACTAACTCCATTTTTAAAAAATGCTAAAAAGGCAAAAGGAATAATTATTGCTGCAGGTGCAACAGCATATTCTGAATTTGGAAAACATAATTATCTTAAAAAAGGTGATGAAATTTTTATATATGTGTATAATGCACATATTTATAGTTACCAAGATATAATAAATGATATAAGTGGTAAAGACTTATATTTAGGACAGTGTTCAAAATTATATCAAATAGTTAATTGATTTTTGATATTAATTATCATAATATATTTAAAATAACTTTTTAAAGCTTAAGGAGAATTAATATGGGTTATAGAATTGAAAAAGATACAATGGGAGAAATGCAAGTTCCTGATAATAAATATTGGGCTGCACAAACACAAAGAAGTGTAGAAAACTTTCCTATTGGTACAGAAAAGATGCCTGAAGAAGTGATAATTGGTTTTGCTCACTTAAAAAAAGCTTGTGCAATTGTAAATAATGATTTAAAAAGACTAGATAATAATAAAACACACGCAATTATCCAAGCTTGCGAAGAAGTAATTCAAGGAAAACTTGAAGGAAACTTCCCCCTTGTTGTTTGGCAAACAGGAAGTGGAACACAATCAAATATGAATATGAATGAAGTAATAGCGAATAGATCTACAGAAATTTTAGGTGAAGATTTTAGAGTTAAGAAGTTAGTTCATCCAAATGATGATGTTAACAAAGGTCAAAGTTCAAATGACACATATCCTACTGCAATGAGAATATCTTTTGTTCTTGAAATTCAAAAACAACTTTTTCCTGCAATAAAACTTTTGAAAAATACTTTTGAAAAAAAATCAAATGAATTTAAAAATATAGTAAAAATTGGAAGAACTCATTTACAAGATGCTACTCCATTAACACTTGGTCAAGAGTTAAGTGCATATGTGGATATGTTAAATAAAGCAGAAAATCAATTAAATGATAGTATGAAGTATATTTGTGAACTAGCAATTGGAGGAACAGCAGTTGGTACAGGATTAAATTCTCATCCAGAGTTTTCAAATATGGTTTGTAAAGTATTAAATGAAAAGACTGACACTAACTTTGATTTTGTTTCACATCCAAATAAGTTTCATGCATTAACTTCACATGATGGAGAAGTATTTTTAAGTGGTGCTTTAAATGCACTTGCTAGTAACTTAATGAAAATTGCTAATGATATTAGATGGTTAGCATCAGGACCTAGATGTGGAATAGGAGAAATAAATATTCCAGAAAATGAACCAGGAAGTTCAATAATGCCTGGAAAAGTTAATCCAACGCAATGTGAAGCGATGACAATGGTTTCTGTTCAAGTTATGGGTAATCATTCAACGGTAAGTATAAGTGCAAGCCAAGGAAATTTTGAATTAAATGTCTTTAAACCAGTAATTGCTTATAATATTTTACAATCTATTAGATTATTAAGCGATACAATTGTGTCATTTAATAACAATTGTGCAGTGGGAATCACGCCAAATTTAAATAATATAAACAAATATTTAAATGATTCTTTAATGTTAGTAACCGCTCTTAATCCATATATTGGGTATGAAAATGCAGCAAAAATAGCAAAAATTGCCCATAAAAATGGTACTACATTAAAAGAAGAAGCTTTAAAACTTGGTTTATTAACAGAAGAAGAATTTAATAAATATGTTAAGCCAGAAGAAATGACATATCCTAAAAAATAATAAAATTAAAAAAATAACTATTAAAAACAATTTATGACACTTTAACTCTTCTTTTTATTAATTTATTATGATATAATGTATATAAATTAAGTTAAGGGGAGAGTTACGGCTATGAAAAAGAGTTCAAGTTTTGGAAATAAACTTCTTTTCCAAGTTTTAGGTACTATAATTTTAGTATTTGGTTTATCAATGTTTTTTGTATCAAAATATTCGTATGATAGTTCTCAAGAAGAAGCATCGAATTTTATTCAAAAAACAGCTGAGAAATATGGATCTGATGTACAGAATGATATAAATAGATCTTTTCTTGTTATTAGAATGCTTAAGTCAAAATTTGAAGAAGCATTAAATAACAATGTTAAACTCAATGAAAAAGAAACAGTATCGTACTTAAAAAGAGTATTAGACCACAACCCTAATTTATCTGGTTTATGGTTTAAAATAAAAGATAGTGGATTATTATTTGAAACTATAAAAGATAATTCAAATAAACTTTTATATGATAAAAATGGAGAGTTTAATCCTTATATAACAAAATCAAATGGAAAATACAAAATACAACCAGGTGCAGTATATAATGAAAATGATGCATGGGTTGGTGGTCCAATGAAATCAGGAAAAGATTACATTACAAAACCATATTTTTATAAAGTTGATGGAGTTGATACTCTTATGGCCACTCTTTCTTTACCAATGTATTATAAAGGGAAATATATAGGAACTATTGGAGGAGATATAGTATTAGATACATTTTCAGAAATGACTAAAAAAATAAAAGTTTATGAAAATGGTTATACTTTTATTGTAGATAGTTACGATATGATTATTGGTCATCCAAATCAAAAATTATTAGGAAAGTCAATTTATGATGTTGTTGATGATAAACAAGACTACAAAGCAGCATTAGATGCTTCAAAAAATGGTGAAAATTATATATTTTCAAAAGTTTCTCCAACAACAGAAGAAACTTCATATTACTATTCAAAAAGTTTTTCAATTGCACAAACTGATACTAATTGGACTTTTTTTGTTTCTGTACCTAAAGAAGAGTATTTATCAAATGCAATTTTTATCAGAAACTTCTCAATTATTGCAGGTATTTTAGCATTAATTATTATTGCTGGAATTATCATATTATCAATTAAAAAATTAAATAAAAATTTATCTTCTATTTCTTTTGGATTAGATGAATTCTTTAAATATTTAAATAAAGAGACTACAAATCCAAAAAATATAGAGATAAAATCTGCTGATGAATTTGGAGTAATGGCGTATAATATCAATACAAATGTTAAAAAGATACAAGAAAGTATTGATAAAGACAGTAACTTAATTGAAGAAGTAAAAGTAATAGTAAATACAGTTGGAAAAGGTTATTTAGAAAAAAGAATTACAGCACAAACAGATACTGATTCTTTAAATGAATTAAAAAATCTATTAAACGATATGTTAAAAAATCTTGAAAGTTTAATTGGAAAAGATTTAAATGTAATTATTGATACATTAGCAACATATACAAAAAGAGATTTTACAGCAAAACTTGATTCTTCATCATGTGGAAAAATAGGTAATGAAATTATCCAAATGAATAGAATGATTACAAATATGCTTCAATCTAGCCAAGCAGATGGAATGTCACTGCAAAATAGTTCAATAGAATTAACTTCAAGCGTTAAAACTTTAAGTAATAATGCTACAAGTCAGGCATCTTCGTTAGAAGAAACAGCTGCAGCAATTGATGAGATTACAAGTACTATAGAACAAACAAGTCAAAAAGCCCAAGAAATGTTAAGTATCTCAAATGACACAAGAGATTCAGCATCACAAGGTAAAGGATTTGCAAATGAAACTGTAAAATCTATGGATGAAATAAATGAGCAAGTAACTGCTATTAATGAAGCAATAACAGTAATTGATCAAATAGCATTTCAAACAAATATTTTATCTCTTAATGCAGCTGTAGAAGCAGCAACAGCAGGAGAAGCTGGAAAAGGATTTGCAGTAGTTGCAGCTGAAGTGCGAAATCTTGCTTCAAGAAGTGCAGATGCAGCAAAAGAAATTAAAGCTTTAGTTGAAAATGCTACTTTAAAAACAAATAATGGTAAAGAGATTAGCAATAAAATGATTGAAGGTTTTTCTCAACTTGAAAATAAAATTTTAAGTACAAGTAAATTAATTGATGATGTAACAAATGCAGCAAAAGAGCAAAGTATTGGGATGACTCAAATATCTGATGCAGTTGGTCAATTAGATAAATTTACTCAAGAAAATGCCGCAATTGCTGAAAAAACAAATAGTATTGCACAAGAAACAAATGCAGTTGCATTTAAAGTTGTTGAAAATGTTGATAAAAATAACTTTGATGGAAAAGGTAATGTTCAAAGCCACACTCCAAATACAGCTAAACAAGAAAATAATAGAGAGGTTTTTGAAGAGAAAAATAAAACTATTTCTTCAACACCTAAAAATAATACAAAACCTATAAAAAATAATCAGGTTTTTAAATCTCAACAAAACAACGATGAAGACGAGTGGGAGAGCTTTTAATCCTCTTCCCTTCGTCAATACTACAAAAATTAAATAATTTTTTATAGCTTCATATTTTTGCCACTTTTCTGACATCATTTTATCTTACAATTAAAAAAATTTAATTAAGGAATAATTTCTGATGAAAAGTTTTGGAAATAAACTACTAATAAAAATTTTAGGTACAACTATAGCTGCATTTGTAATAACTATAGTTTTTATATCTAATTTATCAGTTAAGTCATCACAAGAAAGTGCTCAAAAATATGTACAAGAGAAAGCAGATGCAATTGCATCTAAGTTTCAAGGACAGATTAACTCTGCAATCAATGTAATCAATACTTTTTATGCAGATACACAATCAGCTGTTAATCACAATAAAAAACTTGATGAAAAAGAGTTTGTTGATAAACTAAAATATACACTTGATAATAATGGTGAGATTATTGGTTTATGGGCAACAACAAAAAAATCTGATTTACTTTTTAATCCAAAATCTGACAATTCTAATATTCCTGATGAATGGTATACAGATGATAATGCTTTTAATCCATATGTTACTAAACTTGATGGACAAATTATAGTTCAAAAAGGTACAAAGTACAATGAATCAAATGAATTTATAAAAGGTGCGATGAGTCATGAGCTTTATATTACAAAACCTTTTTACTATAAAATAAATGGTAAAAATACTCTAATGATTACTATTTCAATGCCTTTATATAAAAACAAAGAGTTTGTTGGTGCTATTGGAGGAGAAGTAATTTTAGATATATTCTCTGATCTAGCGCAAACTACAAAAGTTTACGATAATGGATATACTTTTGTTATAAACCAAGATGGTATAATTTTAGGTCATCCAGATAAAACTATCGTATCAAAAAATCTACTTCATGTTACAAATAATGAACAAAAATATGTTGATGCGATTGCTAAAATAAATCAATTAAAAGATGTTTCTTTTACAAGAGTATCAAGAAATGGTCATAAAGCATATTACTATATGAAACCTTTTGATATTGATGATACGGATAACAACTGGGCTGTATTTGTTAATGCTCCTGAAGATGAATATCTTGCTAGTGCTAATTATATTAGAAACTTCTCTATTATTGCTTCTATTATTGGTTTACTAATTATTGCTGGTGTTATTTTACTTAGTGTTAAAGCTTTAAAATTTAATTTATCTTCTATTTCTGAAGGTTTAGACTCTTTCTTTAAATATTTAAACAAAGAAACTTCTAGTACTAATAATATTGACATTAAATCTAATGATGAATTTGGAAGAATGGCCTCTGATATTAATGCTAATATTGAAAAAATTAAAAAAACTATTGAAGAAGAAAATATTCTTATTGATGATGTTAAACAAACTGTTAACAAAGTTAGTCAAGGGTTCTTAGATAGAAAAATTCAAAAAGCATGTTCTACTGATTCTTTAAATGAATTAAAAGATTTATTTAACGATATGCTTAATAATCTTGAAAAACTTGTAGGTATAAACATTAATAGTATTAGTGAAACACTTGGGAAATACTCAAAAAGAAACTTTGTTGATGTTTTAGATCCTTCAAAATCTGGAATTATTGGTAAAGAACTAGCTGAATTAAATAACATGATGACTCAACTACTTCAAGATAGTCAAAAAGATGGTCTTTTACTTAAATCTAGTGCAAATGAATTAACTAATAATGTTAACAACCTTAATAACAATGCAAATGAACAAGCTGCCTCTCTTGAAGAAACTGCTGCTTCTATTGATGAGATTACAGGAAATATTAAACAAACAAGTGAAAAATCTCAAGAGATGTTAAACATTTCAAATGAGACAAAATCTTCAGCACAAGAAGGTAAAAGACTTGCTGATGATACAGTTAATGCTATGGAAGAAATTAATTCAACAGTAAATAACATTAATGAAGCAATTTCAGTAATTGATAAAATTGCTTTCCAAACAAATATATTATCATTAAATGCAGCAGTTGAAGCAGCAACTGCAGGAGAATCAGGAAAAGGATTTGCAGTTGTTGCACAAGAAGTAAGAAATCTTGCAAATAGAAGTGCTGAAGCAGCAAAAGAGATTAAAGACTTAGTTGAAAATGCAACAACAAAAGCTAATAATGGAAAAGTTGCAAGTAATAAAATGATTGAAGGTTTTACATCATTAGAAGAAAAAATTGAAATTACAAATAATCTTATTGATGATGTATCAAATGCAGCAAAAGAGCAAACAATTGGTATGACTCAAATATCTGAAGCTGTAAATCAATTAGATAAAGTTACTCAAGGTAATGCAGCAGTTGCAGATAAAACTAACTCAATTGCTATTGAAACAAATAATATTGCAATTCAAATTGTTCAAAATGTTCATAAAAATGAATTTAGAGGGAAAAATGCAAGTTCATCAAAAAAAGATAAATTTATAAAAGAAAAACCTGCTGAAGAAATTATTCAAAAACCAAAAAATAATATCATGGTAGAACAAAAAGACGATAATGAATGGGAAAGCTTTTAATAGCTTTTCCCACTCATTATTATACTATAAATCAACCATTGCTTTAAAATAAGCACCACTTCTTCCAACATTATCAACATTTACATGAAATCTTTCATCAATTCTATCATCTTCAATAAACTGTTTTTTTATTTCTAATATCAAAGGTGTAGTTTTTCCAGGAATATCTACCTTACCATAGTATTCACAAAAAAGTGCTGTTTGAGAAGAACTAATCATTGCTGGATAATCTTCCAATACTTTTTGTACATCAATTTCAAATTTTTCTATTTCACTCTCATTTTTTTCTAATGCAAGTGCAGAGTTTTTTACCTCTTCTATATTGTCTTTATTTACAAAGCATATTGTTGCTTTTTTTGTTTTTAGTATATTTGCCAAAGTATCTTTTGGAACTCCTGGCTCTTTTTGCCCAATTGAAACTATTAAAGTTGCAGGATTACTAGATATTGGAATAAAATATGAAAAAGGTGCAGCATTTATTACCCCACCATCTTCAGTTACAATCCATGCAATCGGTCTTGGAACAACAGTATCTGACATCACTTTATATCTATTTAAATCTTCTAATTCTTTATAATCTAAAATCATTTCAATCCTCTCTTTTAATATGTTATATATTAATTAAAATATTTTAGAAAAATGCTTAAATCAAATGTAAATTATTTTTTTTATTATTTAATTATAAATATTTAGTATAATCTTTATTTATTATAAAAAGGATGAGAATGAAACTACTTGAAAAGAATATTAAACAAACATTAAATGAAGATTATTTAATAGAAACACTAAACTTAGACAATAAAACAATATTAGAACTTGGCTGTGGAAAAGCTGTTATGACTCGAAATATTGCAAACAATGGTGAAAATAGAAAAGTAATTGCCTGTGAAGTTGATGAGCACCAACATGAATTAAACTTAGCTCTAAATGAAAAGAATATTGAGTTTAAACTTTGTGGAGCAGAAGATATTGATGTAAAAGATAATAGTATTGATATTGTTTTTATGTTCAAATCTTTTCATCATATACCAGTTGAATTAATGAATAAAGCACTTGAAGAAATAAAAAGAGTTCTTAAACCAAATGGTATTGCATATATAAGTGAACCTTTACATCAAGGCTTACAAAATGAACTTGTTGCTATGTTTCATAATGAAGAAGAAGTAAGAAAAAAAGCCTTTGAAGCTATTAAAAGTAGTGTTGAATCAAATCAATTTAAACTATTTAAAGAAATATTTTTTCAAACTGAAGTCTATTATGAAAACTTTAATGATTTTGAAAAAAAACAGATGAATGCAACTTATAATGAAGTTACTATAACAAATGAGTTAAAATCAAAAATCAAAGATAAATTTGATAGTTATAATAATGGAAATGAAATTACATTATTAAAACCTTTTAGAGTTGATATACTTCAAAAGGTTGTATAAATTTTTTTGATATAATCTTTGTCTAAAATTTTATATAAGAAAGAATATTTAATGACAGAAATTTTTACTAAAAATGAATATGATAAAAATATACAAACACTTATAAATTGGGCTCATGCATACTATGTAGAAGATAATCCAATTGCTACAGATGAAGAGTATGACAAATTAGCAAGAGCTTGTTTAGCATATGAACAAACTTATCCTAACAAGTCTAATCCAAATTCACCAAATAAAAGAGTTGGTGGAGTTGTACTTGAAGGTTTTACTAAAGCCAATCATCTAAGTAGAATGTGGTCACAAGAAGATGTTTTTAACACTCAAGAACTTGAAGATTGGATAACTAGAGCTAAAAAAGTAAATGAAAATCTGATGTATTATTGTGAACCCAAATTTGATGGAGCAAGCTTAAATCTAATATATGAGAATGGATTTTTAAAACAAGCAATTACAAGAGGAGATGGAACAACAGGTGAAGATGTAACAAATAATGTAAAAACAATTCACTCTATTCCACTTCAAATAGAAGAAAAATCTCTAATAGAAATCAGAGGTGAAATTGTAATTAGAAAAAAAGATTTTGAGAAAATCAATGAACAAAGATTAGAAAATAATGAAGCATTATTTGCAAATCCAAGAAATGCAGCATCAGGAAGTTTAAGACAATTAGACCCAAATATAACAGCAAAAAGAAAACTATTTTTTAATGTTTGGGGAGTTGGACAAAATAGCATAAATGCAAAAAAAAATAGTGAATTAATGCAATATATTTACTCTTTAGGTTTTGTAAAACCACCCTTACAAAAAGTTTGTAAAAGTGTAGTAGAAATTGAAGATCTTTATCATAAAATAATTGATTCAAGAGATAGTATTGAAATGATGCTTGATGGTATGGTAATAAAAATAGATGATATTGAAACACAAGAAGAATTAGGATATACAGTAAAAGTTCCAAAATGGTCTTGTGCATATAAATTCCCAGCAGTTGAAAAAACTACAAAAGTAAAAAATATAATACTTCAAGTTGGGAGAACAGGCGTAATAACTCCTGTTGCAGCAGTAGAACCAACACTTATAGATGGAAGTACAGTAGAAAGAGCCACTTTGCATAATTTTGATGAAATTGCAAGGTTAGATTTAAGAATAAATGATGAAGTAATTATTATTAAAAGTGGTGATATTATTCCAAAAATTACTAAAGTATTTCACGAAAGAAGAGATGGAACACAAAAAGAAGTAAAAAGACCAACGAACTGTCCAAAATGTAACAGTGAACTTCTTGATGAAGGAACACTAATAAAATGTCAAAATTTAGATTGCCCAAGTATTGTGACAAATTCTATTATATACTTTGCATCAAAGAATTGTATGAATATTGATGGTCTTGGTATTAAAATAGTGGAACTATTAGTAGAAAAGAAAAAAATATTTGATATTTTAGATTTGTATTCATTAAAGTATGAAGATTTACAGGATTTAGAAGGCTTTAAAGAAAAAAGAATAAATAATTTATTATCTGCAATAAAAAATACAAAAGGAACTTCTTTATATAGAATTATAAATGCATTAGGAATTGAACATATAGGAGAAGTCGCTTCAAAACAAATTTGTTTAGAATTTGGATTAAATGTAATAGATATTGATTTAGATTCACTAATAAACCTTGATGGTATTGGTGAGCAAATGGCAAATTCTTTTGTAGAATTTATGAGAGTAAATAAAGAATTAGTAACTAAATTAGTAGATATTATTGAACCAACAATAGAAGAAAAAGTTGAAATTAGTGAAAATAACTTTAAAGGCAAAACTATTGTATTAACTGGAACAATGAGCGTAAGTAGAGGTATAATCAAGAAAAATCTAGAAGCACTTGGTGCAAAAGTTAGTTCAAGTGTTTCAAAAAAAACAGATTACCTAATTTTTGGTGAAGATGCAGGTAGTAAATATGATAAAGCTGTTAGTTTAGGTGTAAAAACACTTACAGAAGAGCAAATGAATGAAATGATATAAAGGATATTATATGGCAAAAGAAAAAAGAGATTTACCAACAAAAGTTAAACTTACAATGTTAATGACTCCATCTATGGCAAACTTCTCAGGAGTAAATGTTCATGGTGGAGAGATACTAAAACTTTTGGATCAAGTTGCATATGCATGTGCTACACAATATTGTAAAACATATGTTGTAACTCTTTCTTCTGATTTAGTACTATTCAAAAATCCAATTAAGGTTGGTTCTTTAGTTACTTTTAAAGCAAAAATAAACTATACAGGAACTACTTCAATGGAAATAGGAATAAAAGTAATTTCAACTGATGTAAAAACAAAAGAAAAAATTCATACAAATACGTGTTATTTTACAATGATATCAGTAGATGAGAATATGAAGCCAAAACCAGTTCCAAAATATATTCCAATTACTAAAAAAGAAAAACAAAGATATAAAGGTGCTCTAAAAAGAAGAAAATTTAGAGAGAACTTACAAAATAAAAGTTAATTAAATAATATTTTGTTACTTTTTTTAGCTTTTTATTCTAATTTTATTTAAGAAATAAAAATCCTACTTTTATGCTATATTTTTATTTTATAATAAATAAAAAGACTTATAAGAACAAAGGTTAATAATGAATACAACGAATGTTAAAAGAGATAAATCTTTAACAATGACAATGCTTATGACTCCAGAAAAAGCAAATTTTACAGGAAAAAATGTACATGGTGGAGAAATTTTAAAAATGCTTGACCAAGTAGCATATGCCTGTGCATCAAAATATACAGGATATCATGCTGTAACACTTTCAGTTGATATGGTATTATTTAAAAATCCTATTAAAGTTGGTTCACTTGTTACTTTTCATGCAAGTGTAAACTATACAGGAAGAACTTCAATGGAAATAGGAATAAAAGTTATTTCAGAAGATACAAGAGATAATTCTATTAAAAACACAAATGTATGTTATTTTACTATGGTTGCAGTTGATGAAGATGGAAATGTTATGAAAGTTCCACAAATTGAACTTGTAACAGAAGATGATAAAAGAAGATACAATGATGCAATAAAAAGAAAAGAAATCAGAATGTCTTCAAGACATTCTAAATAATTCTTTTTTTCTTTTTAGCAAAAAGATAAATAATAAAATTGAAACAAAAAATTAATAGGTTTAATATAATTATTGAAAGAATAATTAAATTGCCTATTAAAAACTCTTTAGATACTGAAGTTTCTATATAAACATAATCTTTACCATTTTGTCTTTTAATATCAAGAATAACACCTTCAATATTATTCATTCTTTTTGATTCTTCAAAATTTGATATTATCATATAATACTTACTTTGATAATATATTCTTTTATATGAAGCATTATCATCTGTGTTTAATCTTATAAAAAAAGTTTTTGCATTTTTATCAAAATACTCTTTTTTCATATTTTTTAATCTATTTTTTTCAAAATTTAATAACTCATTTCTAAAGTTATAAAAGATATCTT
>NZ_PDKC01000004.1 GCF_004116495.1 Arcobacter sp. CECT 8985
CTTCTAGTTCTTTACTTAATTCTAATTTTGCGTTTAATCCCACTTTGATAAATATATTTACTGATCCTGTATCTTGGCATAATGGTCTGTGCCCCATCGCACACATCTTTGAGTTTATTAGAATCTGCGCTATCGCATTTTTTGCTGCTTGTGATTCCTCTTTTTCATATGCTTCTACCATTGCTTTTACAAAATCTTCTGGATGATAATATGATATATATTGACAGGCCCCTGCTATACTATCTATTATATCTTGCTCTTTTATTATTTTCATTTACATTATTTCCTTTCACTTACGAAGTGACGCATATTATACATATTTGTTTATGAAAAAAATCTTTTTGTCACTTCTTCTTGTAATTTTTGTCCAGAAAAGTGACCTCTTTGCACAAGTTCCCAAAAATATCTGTATGTAGCTCTATCATGAAGCTCTCCATCATACTGAATTGGTCCCCATTCAGCATCTTGAGCTTTCAATAAAATATTTTGCGCTGCTTGTAATTCTGTAAAGTCTGGTTTCATTGCATCTACAATAGATTGAATTTGTGTTGGATAAATTGACCACATTCTCATAAATCCAAATTCATTTCTTGCAATTTCTGCATCTTTAAATGTTTGATATGGATTTTTTAAATCAAGTGTAACATTATGACAAGGAATAACATGATTTTGGATAGCTGCTTGACAAACTCTAGCTTTTGCTGCAGCTATTAATCTATGAGTAAATTGCCCAGGACTTCTCATATTACTTGCTGGAATTGCTCCTTGATAACCAGAAACAAAATCCATTAAACCAAAATCTAATACTTGAAGCCAAGGTAAAGTAGCAATTTTTTCTACATCATTTAATGCACCATGAGTCTCTATTAAAATATGAATAGGTATTTCTTTAGTGATGCCTGATTCTTTTGCTACTTTTTGAATATACTCAACTTGAGTTTTTACATCTTCATAACAAGTTGATTTTGGTAAAGTAATATAAGCAAGCTTTTCTCCAGCACCAGCTACTAAAATATCAACATCTTGTCTCCAATCTGCATGAGAAAAATCATGAATTCTTGTCCCCGCCATACCATATGGATTTGCTTCAGAATTTACAACTCTTACAATCATATTTGCATGTTCTACTTCTTTTCCTGTTTCTGCTCCATCTTCGCAGTCACAAGTGATATCAAATACTGGACCTAATTTTTTTTGCATTTCAAATGCTTTTAAAATTAGTTTTTCACTTCCCGCAAAATGCTCGCATGAAGGGATAATTGGTAAAGATTTTCCTGATTCGAATAGTGCTTTATTTGGATGTGTCATAATATTTTCCTTTTTAAGTTTTATAAATTTTAATGTTTGTCTTTTATTTAATGTTTTCTTTTTTATGTAAGTAAATTTTACTAAAAGAAACAAAATCCTAAAGAAGGCAACGAATTACCTTTGTCTTATTTACTTTTTTTGGGAATTACTACAGTGTAATCTAAATCTAAAACTACATTTGGTAGGTATTTACCATTTTCATCAAATATTGTTTTAGTCTCTTCAGGTCTTTGGTTTTTAAGACCAACAGTTCTTAATCTTAGTAATCCAATATCATCTCTTTTGTGATCAATTGTTTCAATTATTTCAGTATATGCATAGATTGTATCTTTTGCATAAGTTGGATTTGCATGTGCTCCACTATTTATAGAGTAAATCCATTGTGCATTTTGTAAACCGTTAAATGAAATACTTCTTGCAATAGAAATAACATGACCACCATACATAAGTCTTTGACCCATTAGTGTATCTTTCATCATAAAATCATCAAAATGTACTTTTGCATTATTTTGGTATAATTTTGTTGCTAAAGTATGGTCACTATCATCAATTGTAATACCTTCTGGATGATTTAATCTTTCACCTTTTTCATAATCTTCAAAGAAAAACTTTCCACCTGTTGCATTTGTATCAATATCTTTTTGAATAGGAATATTAATATTTTCTACAATTGGTTGAGTTTTTTCAAATGTTGGAATCTGTTTTATTCCAGTTATTTGATCTTTGTTCTTTTTATGAACCATAACCCATCTTTTTAAATTTAGAACCTCTTGCTCATCTTGGTTATAACCAATTGAATGAACATAAACAACTCCACTTTTTCCATTTGAATTCTCTTTTAATCCAATTACTTCTGTTTCTAGTCTTACAGTATCACCAACATATACAGGATTTGCAAAACTAACTTCTGCATAACCTAAATTTGCAATTGCATTTAAAGATATGTCTTGAACTGACTTACCAAATGTTAAGTGAAACATTAATAAATCATCAAGGGGTTTGTTTTTATAACCCATTTTTTGAGCTAAAACATCTGACGAATGCAATGCAAATCTACTTCCTGTTAAGGCGATGTAAAAAGATACATCACCATCTGTAATTGTTCTTGGAAGAGGGTGTACTATTTTCTGTCCAATTTCGAAATCTTCGAAAAAGTTACCTAAATTAATTTTAGACAAAATAAACTCCTTACTTATCAAAAAGGTTTTGACCTAATGCTTTATATGTTTCATATAAAGAAATTCTTTTTTTGGCCCATTTTATTCTAGAACTATCAATTAGTTTATTGTTATAAACAATAACTTCTCTACCATCTTTTGCTGCTTCTTCATATTTCTCTATCATCTCTTCGTATGCAGAAATATCTGTTTGTTTTGGAGTAAAAATATCATTTATATACTCAATTTGAACTGGATGAATTAATGATTTTCCATCAAATCCTAAATAATAAGCATCTTTTGTTGAATCTTCACAAGCAAATTCATCATGTACATCATAATATGGTCCATCTATTACAAATTTACCAAATGCTTTTGCAGCAAGTGCAATTTGTGATAGATAATTAAACATAGCTTTTGAGCCTTTTTTCATATCTATTTGAAGTCTATTAGCAAGTTTATTTGAACCAGCAACAACAACTTCAACTCTTGAACTTGCACTACAAATTTCTTGAATATTTAAAACAGAAATAGGTGTTTCAATCATTATCATTAAAGTTAAATTTTTATCAATTTCATCAATAAGTCTTACCGCTTCTAAAACATCATCTTTTGAGTCAATTTTAGAAAATAAAATACCATCAATATCGATTTTTTTTGCTAACTCTAAATCTTTTTTAATATCTTCTGTATTTAAGTTATTAACTCTAATAACTTTTTCAGAGTCACCAAAATTCCCTTTAAATTCATCAAAAACAGATTTTAAAACTTCTCTTCCTACTTCTCTTTGTCCTTGTAAAATTGCTTCAAAGTCAAAAATAACAGTATCTGCTAATACAGTTTTTGCTTTTTGAACATTTTGTTTATTGTATGCAGGAACAAAAAGCATAGATCTTCTTGCTCTATATTCAATAATATGTTCTCCTGCTGCTCTTGCTTCTTCTGCATCTTGAATATTTTTTATAAGTTGTTTTCTTAATACTTTTCCGTTTTTAGTTCTTGGATAATCTTTTAAACTAAATATTTTTTTAGGAGCTTTATATTTAGCTAAATTTGCTTGTGCAAATGCTAATATTTCAGCTTCTTGTTCTTTAGTTAATTCTTTATGACCAATAACTGCAATAGAAACTAATGTTTTATCTTTTTCTAATTCAAATCCAAAAGCAACACAATCTGCTACTAATTTATGAGTTTTTACTACTCTTTCTACTTCATGTGGAGATACTCTAAATCCAAATGTATTGATGATGTCATCTTTTCTACCAATAAACCAGATATATCCATCTTTATCTTTTTTTGCATAATCACCAGTAAAGAAATATCCATCATGCTTAGCTTTTAATGTCTCTTCTTCTAATTGCCAATATTCCAAAAATAGTCCTGGATCATCAACACCAATACTGATCATTCCTTCCTCTTCAACACCAACTTCTTCAAGTGTTTCAGGATTTAAAAGTTTTACAGTATGTCCTGGTTGAACAAAACCTGCACTTCCTGGTCTAATTGGATTATTAACTGAATGTGAAATATAATAAGAACATTCACTCATTCCAATTGCTTCAAAAATATCTTGTTTAAATCTTTTTCTCCAAGCTTCAATCATCTCAGTTGAAAGATGTTCTCCTGCACTCATACAATATCTCAAACTTGGACAATCATCAATTGTAAAATCTGTTTTTTGAATGATTTGTCTATATATTGTAGGAACACCAATAAAAATTGTACACTCATGTTTTTTGATTAGATCAATCCATGTTGAAGCATCATTTGCTCCTTCATATGCAATAACTGTATGTCCATTATATAAAGGATCCATTAATGCAGAACCTAAAACATAAGTCCAGTTAAATTTCCCAGAATGCATAATTCTGTCATTTTTCTTAAAGTTAAACCAATATTCAGTTGCAGGAGTTCTTCCTACAAGTGATCTATGAGAGTGCAATACTCCTTTTGGATAACCAGTTGTTCCTGATGTATAAACTAAATATGCAGGTTCACCTGATTTTGCATTATAATGATTTGGTGTTTTATCTGTATTTTTTAATATTTCATTTAGTGCATATACATTAATACCTTTTGGTTTTTTGTAATCATCTATACTATCTATTCCTGCAACTATAATAGTTTTTAAGTTATCCACATTTTCTAAATATGGAACTAAATTCTCATACATAGATGAAGACATAACAATTGCACTTGCTTGTGAATCTTCTGCAAGGTATTTAACTTCTGATCCACTTAAAAGTGTTGATGTAGGAACAGCAATAATTCCTGCTTTAATAGCACCAAAAAATGAAATAGGGTATGCAATAGAGTTTTTTAAGCATACTAATACTCTATCTCTTGGTTCTAATCCAATTTGTGTAAGGAAGTTGCAAACTTGGTCAGATTTTTCAGATAATTGTTTATAAGTTATTTTATCTGTTCCAAGTTTATCATCTTCAATTATCATTGCAGTATTGTTTTCATTTTCTGTTCCTAAATGTGCAGAAGTACAAGCAACCCCAATATTTAAAAATTCAGGTACATTAATTTTAATTGTAGAACTCATCTTTTAACTCCTTACTATATTTGACCATATGGCCAGTTTTCTCTAAATGTATGTATTGGCATTTTATTTAGTACTGTTAATGCAAAATCTTGATGTTCTGTACTCAAACTTCTTAAAGCGTATGCTCTTAAAATATTTTGTAATGCTTTTCCGAACATTGGTGGATCTAACATCTCACCTTCAAATCGAATAGCTCCACTTAATAGAGCATCTGCTTCAATAGCAGCTTTTAGTATACCTACATCTTTTTCTATTTCTTTTGGACTTGGTGTAAATGCAACTTTACATACATTAATATGGTTTGGTGTAATTACTTGTTTACCTGTAAGTCCCATTGCACACTCTTTTTTTGCATGAGAATATACATGTCTTGAAGCATCATCTCCATGTAAATCTAACCATCTTCTAATATCTTTTTTCTCTAAACAAGAATCTGGAAGCGAGTTTGGAGTAAGCATTACTTCAACTCCACCAATTACTCCTGCACCTTTAATTCTTGCTTCCATTGTAAGAATATTAAAAAATGTTTTTAATTCATCAATCCATCCATCTGGAGTGATTTTATAAGCCATTGCTTTAGAAAAATCATGAATTCCAAAAACTACATGTTTTACAGTAGAATAGTCCATCAAATCAGCTGCAATTTGTAGTGACTTAGGATGTTCAATAATTGGTTGAATTGTTAAATTTGCATTTATTGAAACTAACCAAGATGAAAGATCTCTAATCTCTGCATCACCATATACTTCTCCTGCTTTTGCTAAAACAATAACATCAATATATTTATGAATTTGTTTTAACATTTTTAAATCCTCTTCATACTCTTCTGTTCTAAAAGGATTAATTCTTACTGCTATTTGAAAGTTTCTTTGGGGAAACTTTGGTAATTCTTGAATCAAAAGCTCTCTACTCATTGCTTTTTGTCTACAGCCATCTTCTAAGTCAAAAAGTACAGTATGTGCTTTTGTTTTATATGCATGTTTTTGCAATCTTAGTTTTGCTTGTTCCATACTTTCATATGAACCATCTAATGGATTAAATTTAATAGGTGGATAATATATTTGAATACCCGGCCAATAACCACCAAGAACTGGAGTTAAATCATCATTTGCCGTTAATTTTGATAAATCTAAGTGTGATGAAGTCATAATTTTACCTTTTAATTTATTTTCTATTATTTGTTTATGAATTTTTCCAAATGGATCTCATTTAGAAAAATTAGGTAAAATCACAGGATTACTGTGATGTCTTGATGACATTAAGACATATGAAAAATAAACTATTACATAATTTTTACATATAAAAATATAATTAATATTAATTTAATAATCTCTGTAGATACCATCATATAGTCTCTTTTGTGAGAATTATAAAAGGGAGTTTCACATAGTGAGAAAAATATTTTTGTTCTTCTCATATACTAAAAAAAATATTTTGAAAAAAAATTAAATTTTACATATTTGTAACATAATTTATCTTTGGTGGTTAATAAAATGGTATATAAATTCTGTTTAATAAAAACAAAGGTATCATAATAAAAAAATAAAAAAAAGAAGATTATTGTGCAAAGACAAAATAAATCATTATCAAAAGGTTTATGTGTTTTAAAAGAGATTATGTCTAGTAATAAACCCTTAACTGCAAATATTTTATGTCAAAAATTACAAATAGATAAAAGTACAATGTCAAGATTGATTACAACATTAATGCAAGAAGAATTTATTGAGTATAAAGATAATACAAAAGAGATTATTCTAAGTGATATCTTAAGAAAAGTAATGCATAAAGACAGTAGAGAAAAAGTTGTTGAGAAAACAAAAGCTTTACTCGATGAAATTTTTTATTTAACTGATGAATGTGCATATATTGGAATTTTAGATAATAATTCAGTTTTATATTTAAATCAAGTTGATAAATCAAAAAGAGTATTAAAAACTATAGATTCTGTTGGTTTGCATGCTCCTTTACATACAAATGCTTTTGGTAAAGTTATATTAGCTTTTTCTAAAGATGTTGATATAGAAACAATTGAATTAAAAAAGTTCACAACAAATACAATTACTAGTATAACAAAATTAAAAAAAGAAATAGAACTTGTATCTCAAAAAGGGTATTCAGTTGGTATTGAAGAACATGAATTTGGTTTATGTTCTGTTGCTGTTCCATATTTTAATAAAAGAGGGCAGTTTGTTGGACCTGTTGGAATATCTGGATTGTCAGTAAGAATGAATGAAGAAAAACTTCATCAATTGGGACAAAAAATATTTAAACTTGTAAATTCAAAATTTGTATAAAAGAGTTTTTCTTTTATACAAATTTATCTGTGATCTCTTTTACTACTTCAAAAACTTTTTCAACTGATTTTATACTAACTTGCTCTTTTTTCGAGTGAGGGAAGTTTATAGTAGGTCCTATAGAAGCTACTTTTATATCAGGAAACTTATCTTTGAAAATAGCACACTCTAGTCCTGCATGAATTGCTTCAAGTGAAGCATCTTTATTATATTTTTTATATGTTTCTAATACTATATTTGTAAATTCATTAATATCTGGTTTCCAAGCTGGATATTTTCCTGCTGTTGTTACTTCAAAGTTGTGATTTTTAAGAAGAACTACTGTTTCTTCTTTAATAGCTTTTAATTCACTATTTTCCATTGATCTTGCACTTAACTCTACATTTATACTATCTATTGTAGTTTCTATTTTAGCTAAGTTAATAGAGTTTAAAACTACACCTAAGTTTTTATCATATCCTCTTACTCCATTTGCAAAAGTATAAAGAAAATCAATAATTTTGTCATCAAAAATATTTAAATGTTCTGATTTTGTATCAATTTTTTCAATTTTCATATTTTCATGTGAAGAGATAGGAGTTTTGTTTGTTGCAATTATTGCTTTTGCATTTGCTGGTATTGAGTTGATTCTCTCACCTGCATTTATATCTAAAAGTTTTGCATCACACTCTTTTAATGTTTTAGCTAATAGTTTAATAGCATTAGGAATATTTTTATCAATATCAACGCCACTATGTCCACCTTGTAAATTTGATATTGAAATTTCATATAAATCAAGATTTTCATCATTTTTTATAATTTTTTTATTAAAGTTTTTTCCAAAAATATCAACTCCTCCTGCACAACCAATACAAATTTCACCTTCTTCTTCGCTATCCAAATTTAGCATATATTTTGATTTTAATTCCAAATTTAAATTATTTGCTCCAATAAGTCCAATTTCTTCATCACTAGTAAATAAAAATTCACAATCATAATTTTGGCTCATAAGATAAAGCATATATGAACATCCCATTCCATTATCACTTCCAAGTGTAGAGTCCTTTGCTTTTAAAATGTCACCTTCTTGAAGGATTTGTGGAACACAATTATCACTTAAGCAAACAATATCATAGTGGCTTTGAAAGCTTAATTTTGAATTTGAATTCTCTTTTTTACATAAAATATTATTTGTTTCATCTATTAAACATTGATAGTTATATTTTTTAGCGTACTCTTTCATAAAGTCTATAAATGGCTGATGAGTTCCACTACATCTAGGAATATTAGTAATTTCTTTAAATATTTCAATTATTTGGCTCAATATTAATCCCTTTTATTTAAGATAAAAAAGATTATAACCTTTTAAGATTAAGATATTTTTATTTTATAAAGCTTTTTATAGTAATATTATTTTTTTTATAATATTCAATCAAACTATTATATACTTCACCACTTTTTCTATCTTTATTTTTATAAAGCCGATTTTTTATAAATTCTAAAGTTGAAATTAGCTGTTCTTTTGATATTAATCCTGTTAATGAAAATATTTCATAATTGTGCATATCAAGAAAGATTAAAGTAGGGGTTGTATCGATATTATATAAACTAGTCATAGTTTGTGTATCTATTTTAAGTTGTTTATCTTCATAGTCTATTATATGGCTTTGTTTTTTACTTGTATCTATATAGTATGCATTTACATTAATTTTTAGTTTATTTTGCAACTCTTTTGATGATAATAATATTTCTTTTAATTTAGTTGATTTGTTACTTTTGTCATTTGTAAAAAATATTATGGAATCTTTTTTATCTAAAATGATTTTTGAATTATTTTTAAAAATTGATTGAACTTTTTTATCAATTACTGATATTTTTTTCTCTTTTTTTTCTATTTCTTTTTTTGAAGGCTTTTTCTCAAAAAAATAGTTTTCATTGTAATATATTCCAAATGAAAATAAAATTGCAAAGATTGTTAAAAAAATTAAGTTTTTCATTTGATAACTTTAGCAAAAGATTGCTTAATAAAAATTAGAAAAAACTAAGAAAGAGAACTTTCTTAGTTTTATGAGATATTTATTTGATAGTATCTTTCATATCTCTGTTTTTTGAAGCTAACGCAATAGTAATAATTACAGTTGCTGTTACATAATATACCCACATTGGAATTGGAACAGGATCACCTGTTGCATATGAATGCATTCCTGATAAGTAGAAGTTTACTCCAAAATATGTCATTAAAATTGTACCAAATGCTACTAATCCTGCAACAGATAAAGCAAAAGGAGTATTTAAGTTTTTAATAAATCTCATATGTACAACAAATGCATAAATTACAATTGAAACATAGGCCCAAGTCTCTTTTGGATCCCATCCCCAATATCTACCCCATGATTCATTTGCCCAAACACCACCAAGGAAGTTTCCTATTGTAATTGCACTTAATCCAATAATTAACGCAACTTCTGTAATAGCAACAACATTTTTAATATTTTCGTCTAAATGTGGTCTATTTTTTCTAAAAATAAACATAATTAAAGACATATAACATAAAATTGCTGCTAATCCAAAGAAACCGTATGAAGCTGTTAATATAGATACGTGAATAGTTAACCAATATGATTTTAATACAGGAACTAGATTTGTAATTTGTGGATCTATACTTGTTAAGTGAGCAGTAAACATAAAGATACTTGCAACAATTATTGCAGCACTTAAAGCCAATAATGATCTTCTAAAGAATACAACTCCTGCAAATACTGCTGACCAAGAGATATATAATAATGACTCATAAGTATTAGACCAAGGTGCATGTCCCGAAATAATCCATCTTACACCCATTCCAGCTGTATGAATTGTAAATAAAATAGCTAATAAAATAAAGAATACTTTAGTAATTTTAACTGGTTTGATTTTTGGATTAAATACAACAAAAAATGCAACAATAAGCATTATAAGACCAAGTATTAAATAAGCAATTGTTAGTTTAAAGAATACATCAAGTTTATTAAATAAAATCTCTTGATTTATCTTTGATTCACTTGGAATAATATCTGCACCAACTTTTTTCTGATATGTACTAATCATATCAATAAATTTATTAGCTGATTTATAATCTTCATTTATAACAGAGTTTACAAAACCTCTTGTCATTGTCTCTACTGCTACTTTATTTTGTCCTTTAAAATAAGTGAAAGCATCTAATGGAGTGTACCATGTATTATTTTCATTTGATGTACTATCTTTTACTTTTGGAAAGATTTTAAATAAACTTGCATTAAAAACCATATATGAAACATTTAGTTTTTCATCTAGTTTAATAATATCTTTTTCAAAAGTTCCTCTTTCAGAAGGTTTTGCTCTTGAAGCTATTTGTGCTTCTTTTTGAAGTTTATATTTACCATCTTTTGTAAATACATCAGAAAATGCAATATATTTTCTTGATACATCAATTCCTAATAGTTTTTTTAGTTTTGGAGTTTTGATTTTAATCATTCTAATGTTTCTCCAAACTGAAGGATTAGTTAACATTCCAAGAACAATTTGATTTGCATCCATACCAAACATAGAACCTCTTGAAGATATTTTGTGAAGAATTTCATCATTTAAACTATCAATAGGTTTCATTCTACCCATACCACTTTGAGTTACCAATTGTGCAAATTTATCTGCAGTTACTTTTGAATCTTTTTTAAAAGCATTTAAATAATTCATAACTGTATCTTGAGAAGATATTGCAATACTTTGAGTTTCAATTGCTTTTGCATCAGTTGTAAGTGAAAAACTTAATAAACAGGCTAATGCTAAAGAAGCAGCTGTATTATTTTTTAGATATTTTGTTAATTTCCAAAATCTACTTTTTTTATCAAAAAGGTTCCAAATTAAACCAAGTGATAATAAAAAGTAACCTAAGTAAGTTGGCCATTTTCCTGGATCATGATTTACAGACAATACTGTTCCTTTTTCATCTTGATCATATGAGCTTTGGAAGAATAAGAAATTTCCTTCATGTAAAGTTCTATTCATAAAAATTCTATAATCATATGGATCTTTATTTGGTTTTAAAACTGTTACTTCAGATGCATAAGATGATGGTGCCATACTTCCTGGATATCTATCAAGTTGGAAGTCTCTTAATTTTATTGCAAAAGGAAGTTTAAGTAGCTTTGAACCATATTCTAAAGTTACAACAGTATCCCCAAAGTCTTCTACTTTCACTACACCTTCTTGTCCTCTTTTACCTGGAAGTTTTATAGTTTTTGTTTTTCCATTTAATGTAACATCTACTGATAAAATTCCCATTGAAGCTTTACCTTTTTTAACAAAAAGATATTTGTTATATTCTATATCTAAAACTTTATCATTAAATCTTATTTTATGCTCAAAATTATTTGTAGCTTTTACAATACTAGCAAATATTTTTTTAGAAAAAGAATTATTATCATCACCGTAAATAGTGCTTGCAAACTCTTTTTTATACTCTTTATAGTAAGTCGCATCTTTTTGGTTTATTTTTATTTGTAAATAAGGTTCTAAAGATATCATTTTATCTTGGCTTTGACCTTCTCTTATGTGCATGATACCTTCATAACCTATATATCTTGTAATACCTGCACCTAATAAAATAACTACAAATGCAGTATGAAAAATAAATCTTGCTGGATGCTTCCACATCTTGTATTTAAAGATTATTCCACAAAGGTTTATAGTTGTTAAAACCAATGCTGTTTCATACCAAATGTTGTTATATACTAAAACTCTAGCTGTTGAAGTACCATAATCGTTTTCTATAAATGTAGCAACAGCTGCACCAACTGCTAAAATCATTAGCAAGGTAAGTGTTGTTTTAAAAGAAAACAAAACATTTGTCACCTTTTTCAAATTAAATCCTTTTATCTTTTTATCATTTAATAATACGCATATATTATATAAATTCATCGTGAATTTTATGTGTAGTTTTCTACATATAAAATTAATCAAGGATTATAACAGAATAGATTTTTATTTTTTATGAACAATATTATTAAAACATCTTTTTAACAAATACTTAATATAATTGCGTTATGAATATAGAAGAACTAAAAAAAGAAAAACAAAAGTGTTTAGAATGGAAAAATGTAAAGCCTTGGTATGAGCAGGTAAAAAAATCTTTTGGTATTACTAAAGATAATTTACATATAGATTATGGTGATTGGTTTACTGTTGGAAATAGACAGGATTTAACTGATGAAGAGTATCAAACAATTGTTGATACTGCAAAAAAATTAATACCTTGGAGAAAAGGTCCATTTAATTTATTTGGATTAGAAATAGATAGTGAATGGCAAAGTAATATTAAATATAATCTTATTCGTCCACACTTTAATTTAAAAGATAAAGTTGTTGCTGATATTGGTTGTAACAATGGATATTATATGTTTAGAATGCTTGAAGATAAACCAAAAAGATTAATTGGTTTTGATCCATCAGCTTTAACAATGTTACAGTTTGAGTTTATAAATCATTTTGTTAAATCCAATATTATTTATGAAAAATTGGGAGTTGAGCATCTAGAGTATTATAATCATACTTTTGATTTTATTTTTATGTTGGGAGTTTTATACCATAGAGCAGATCCAGTAGGGTGTTTAAAATCACTTGCAAAAGGATTAAATAAAAATGGTGAAATATTAATTGATACTTTTATGATTGATGGTGAAGATGAAGTTGCCTTAACGCCAAATAAAAGATATTCAAAAATACCAAATATATATTTCATTCCAACAATTTCAGCACTTAAAAATTGGCTTACTAGAGCAGGGTTTGAAAATATTGAAGTACTTGCTGTTACAACAACAACATCTGAAGAACAAAGAAAAACACAGTGGTCATTTGATCAAAGTTTGGAAGATTTTTTACATAAAGATGATAAAACAAAAACAGTAGAAGGTTATCCTGCACCTAAAAGAGTTTATGTTAAAGCAAAGAAGAAGAATTAGAATAAATCTATTGTATCTTCTTCTGATAAGTCTTGATAGTTAAATACTTGGCTTCTACCTTTATTTTTGGCTTCATATAGAGCAATATCAGCATTTTTTATAGTATTGTCAATAGATTTATTATCACTAAACGAATATGTATCATAACCTATACAAATAGTTTTTTTAAGTATTTGTTCAGGATTATGTGATACCTTAACACCAACTTTAGCAAAGTTTTCAATGATTCGATTAGAGATGTTTTCTACTTCACTATCATTTTCTGTGCTTAAAATTGAGATCAAAAATTCATCACCTGTTAATCTTGCAACCATATCAAATTCTGATATATTTGAATGAATAACTTTAGCAAGTTCAATTAAAACTCTATCCCCAATATCATAATCAAATTCATCAATAACAGCTTTAAAGTGATCAATTCCTACCATTAAAAAATAGATTTTTTTATGCTCTTTCCCAGATAAAGTTATCTGTTTATTTAAATTTTCTACTAAGTAGTGTCTATTATAAACATTAGTAACAGAATCTAAAGATTGAGATTCTATATAATTTTTCTTAATTATTCCATTTTGTAAAATAGGAGATATTTGAAAAAATGCTGATTCAATTATTGAATATTTGTTATCTAAAATATCAAAATGAGATTCTGATGATGCACAAAAAGATACTATTGCATTTAAATTAGTATGTGTATTAATAATAAAGAAAAAAGACAATTTATCATCTAAATAAAATTGGTCACCTTTTTCTAATATCTCTTCTTTACTATTTGTTTCTATATTAAATAAAGAAATTGTAATATTATCTATATCAAAAGTTGAGTGTAACCAATTATAAATATCATCACACATTTGCAATATATTTGATGCAAATTGCAATTGATCATATAAAGCAAAGATATCTTCTAATGCTTTAAAATCTTCTTTATTTGTTGCCGATGATTTAATTAAATTTAAAATATTTTTTCTCAATGTTATATCCTAAAATAGATCTATTGTATGCATTTTATTTTCACTATATAAAAAACACTTATTTCTACCCATATTTCTTGCTTCATAAAGTGCATTATCTGATGTTCGCAAAATCTCTTCAATGCTATAAGCATCCTCAGGGAATAAAGAGATTCCAATACAAATTGTCTTGTAAAGAGTTTGCTTTGTTGCTTGGTTTACAATTACACCTTCTTTACTAAACAAATTAATAATTTTCTTTGCAAGCATCTTTGCATTTTCTTCATCACCTACATTTAGTAAGACAACAAGAAACTCTTCTGCTTCAACTCTAACAACAAGATCAGATGCTCTAACAGTTCTTTTTAACAAATTTGCAAGTGTTGTTAGAACCTTATCTCCAATTTTATAGTCAAACTCATCAATTACAGCTTTAAATTTGTCAATTCCAATCTTTAAAAAAGCAATTTTTTTACCTTCTCTTTTAGATAAAGATAAAATATTATCTAAATAAAGTTCCAAATATTTTCTATTATAAAGTCCAGTAATTTGATCCTTTAACGAAAGTTGCTTTATGCACTCTTCTAAATATTTATTATAAAGTGTTTGAGAGATAATGTCAAATGTTGTTATCAAAACTTCATAATTATCTTGTAATTTATGATAATTTTTCTTATTATTAACTATTAGTTCATATGTAATTTGAGTATTTTTGCTTAGGTTAATACTATAATCAAGAATAAAATCATTTTTTTCATTCTCTTTAGATTTATAAATATATTCAGAATATTTATTTATCTTATCACTAAATAATATATTAATTCTTGATATTTCATAACAGTTTTTCAAAGATAATTCTAAATATTTTAAAGAATCTGAAAAAATTTTAATTAACTGTTTCTCTTCATTTATTGTAAATTCAGAATATAAAAAATCTTGATCTTTTTCTTCTAATATTTGTTTAAAAGAATTAACCATTTTATTACTCATCTAGTGCCTTTATTATAGATAATTTAACCAATTTCTCAATGACTCTTTTTCTTGAAAAAGAGTTGTATGTGCTCCATGACCTGGAAAAATTCTGAAATTTTTATCCCATTTTAAAACTCTATTAATACTATCTTTCATATCTTTAGGATTTGAAAATGGAAAATCACATCTTCCAATAGAGTTTTTGAAAATAAAATCACCTGTAAAAAGGTTATCTTCTATTTCTATGGCTGAACAACCTGGAGTATGTCCTGGGAAAAAGTGAAATTTTACTTTTATTCCATCAAAGTCTATTTCTTCATCATGTTCAACTAATATATCAGCATTTGAAGGAGGAAGTTCAAGACCACGTAAAGGATTTCTTAACATAAATTCATCATCTTTGGGACAATAAATTTTTATATTTAAATCTTCACTTAATTGTGCATTTGACCAAACATGATCAAAATGACCATGGGTATTTAAAATAGCAATTGGATTAGTTGTATTTTGTTTTACCCATGAAGTTGCACCTACACCTGGATCTATTATTAAATCTTTTCCATCAATTGTGACAATATAACAATTTGTTTGATAATCACCCATAGGTTGTCTTTTTATTTGCATATGTTAAACCTTACTTAGATAAAATCTATATAATATATATTATAACAATATAGAGGTAAAAGATGCATTATTTTAAACAATTAGAAGAGATTTTGTTAGCTCAAGAACCTAAAAATAAATTTGAATTATTCGAAATATTTTATAAAGAGTTTAAAAAAACTACGATTGATTTCTTAGATTCATATCAAATTAAAAATATCAAAGAACCCTCTTATCAAAATATTTTAAATATTGTTCCTCCCAGTGAAGCTAAACCAAGAAAATATGTAAATACAAAAGAGGGTAAAGCTTTTTTATTACATACAATTGCTCATATTGAATATAGTGCAATTGACTTAGCTTTGGATGCAGCACTTAGATTTAAAGGACTTCCTAGAAAATATTATGAAGATTGGCTTGAAGTTGCAGAAGATGAAATAAGACATTTTTTAATGATAGAAAAACTTTTAAATGAACTTGGTACTAAATATGGAGATATACCTGTTCATACAAATTTATTTGAAGCAATGGTTTTGACTCCAGATTTATTAAGTAGAATGGCAGTTGTTCCAAGATATTTAGAAGCCAATGGATTAGAACAAAATCCAAAAATTATGGAAAAATTGAAATCTAATCCAGATCAGTTTAATAAAAAAATATTAAATGCTTTAAATATAATCTTAGAAGAAGAGATCACACATGTACAAAAAGGTGATAAGTGGTTTAAGTTTGAGTGTAAAAAACAAAAATTAAATCCAGAATCTACATATCTTGAAATATTAGAAAAAGTCTATCCTGGTAGTACAAATAAAAAGTATAATATAAATTTTGAAGCAAGAAAACAAGCAGGGTTTTCTTGTAATGAATTGAAATTTTTATCAAAACAAGAAAGTTGTCTTTAATAATATGAACGAGTCATCAATAATAATTTTAATTGTAGGCGCAAGTGGAGTTGGTAAGGATACTTTAATTAGACAATTTAAAAATAAAGAAGATATTAATGTTGTAAGAAGATATATAACAAGAAAAAGTAATGAACATGAAAATAATCATTTTATAACAAAAGATAATTTTAAAAAGTTACAAATGCAATCTTTTTTTATCTCTTCATGGTTTGCACATGACAATTTTTATGGTATTCCTAAAAATAGCTTAAAAGCTAAAACAAATATTATTTCAGTATCTAGAAGTGTAATAAAAGATTTTGAAAATAAATTTAACAACGTTTTTACTATTAATATTACACTTGAAAAAAATGAATTAAAGCAAAGATTATTAAAAAGAAGCAGAGAAAGCCTTGAACAAATAGAAAAAAGGTTAAAAAGAGCTGATTACGAAGTTGAAGCAAAAAATTTAATAGAATTTGAAAATAATGAATCCATTGAAGTATCTAAAAGTAAGTTTTATGATTTAATAATAAGTATAAGTAAAGAAGTTTAATCTTCTTCACTTATATTTTATGAGAACCATTTTTTTACTTTATCAAACATATTCTCAAAGCTTGATTCATGTGGTTTACTCTCTATACCAAAACTTTCTTGAAGTTTTTCAAGAAGTTCTTTTTGTTCTGCATTTATTGATTTTGGATAATTTATTTTAACTTGAACAATTAAATCACCTTTTCCATAACCTTGAACAGATTTTACACCTTCATTTTTAAATGTAAATTGTTGTTTATCTTTTGTACCTTGTGGAATTGTTAATTCAAGTTCATTTCTTAAACCTGGAATTTTAATTTTTCCACCTAGTGCCACTTGTGTAAAGAATAGTGGAATTTCAATATAAATATCATCACCATTTCTAACAAAATGAGAATCTTCTTTTACTGAAATTTGAATATATAGGTCACCTCTTGTTCCATCTGGAGCAATGTTACCTCTTTTTGAAACCCTAATTCTATTTCCATCATTTACACCTTCTGGAATATCGATTTCAAATGTATCTTCTGTTTCATGATATCCTGTACCACCACATTTTTTACAATCATCAATTTTTGCTTCACCTGTACCATTACAAGTAGGACATGTTTGTGCAAATGTCATAAATCCTTGTCTCATATGCACTTGACCTTGACCTTGACAAGTAGGACATGTTGATAATTTACCATCTTTTGCACCAGTTCCTTTACAAGAACTACACGCTTCTTTATATTTATAAGTTATATCTTTTGCAGCTCCAAAGACAGCTTCATTAAACTCTACAACTATCTCTATACCAATATCTAGATTATAGTTATAAGATTTTTTTTGTCTTCTGCTACCAAAACCACCGCCACCACTGAAGGCAGACCCGAACATCTCTTCAAATATTGAACTTAAATCATCAAAGCCAGCACTTGAAAAACCACCACCTTGTCCGTGACCTTCTAGTCCTGCTTTACCATATCTATCATATATTGCTCTTTTTTCTTCATCACTCAATATCTGATATGCTTCATTTATAGCTTTAAATTTTTCTTCGGCTTGAGTATCATCTGGATTTTTGTCAGGGTGATACTTCATTGCCATTTTTCTATAAGCTTTTTTTATTGAACTTTTGTCTGCATCTCTACTTATTTCTAATAATTCATAATAATCTATTTCAGTCAATATTAGTACTCCTAACATATTTTTGGCGATTTTATCTAAATTATGATAAATGTTTGATATAATAATTTCTATGAAAAAAGGATTAGAAAAATTTTATGAATTAGTTGAGGCTTTTGAGTCTTTACCAACAGTGGGTAAAAAGTCTGCATTAAGACTTGCTTATCATATTGTAATGAACGATAATTATTGTGGTGTAAAATTAGCACATAGTATAGAAAGTGCAATTAAAAATATAAAAAAATGTACTAAATGTGGCTCTATGAGTGAACATGAAATTTGTGAATTTTGTTTAGATGAAACAAGAAACCAAAAGATGCTTTGTATAGTTCAAAGTGCAAAAGATATATTTGTTATTGAGGAATCAAAGCAGTTTGACGGATTATATTTTGTTATTGAAGAATTAGATGAGCATAATATGAATAAATTAATTGATTTAGTAAATGAAAATAGGGTGACAGATATTTTATTTGCTATAACTCCATCAATTTCAAATGATGCTTTTATACTTTTTATAGAAGATAAGCTTAAACAGTTTGATATAAACTTTATGAAAATAGCACAAGGAGTGCCAACAGGTGTTAGCTTAGAAAATGTAGATTTGATATCCCTTTCTAAAGCAATAGAAAGTAAGGTTATTATTTAACTAGCCTTACTTATATTCTCTTCTTCTATCCA
Source organism: Arcobacter sp. CECT 8985 (assembly GCF_004116495.1). GTDB lineage: Bacteria > Campylobacterota > Campylobacteria > Campylobacterales > Arcobacteraceae > Malaciobacter. The sequence continues at coordinate 19,056 of NZ_PDKC01000004.1, forward strand.
TTGCTTATAAATTACTTCAATATCTTTTATTTCTTGCTGTGAAGCTCTTCTTCTACAAGATAAATATCCATCTTCATTTTTAGAGTTTTGAAATGGATATATTGTTGCATAAACCCAATAATATCCACCAGATTTTGTGGCATTTTTTACATAGCCAGTCCAAATTTTATTTTGTTTAATTGTATTCCATAAATCTTTAAAAGCTTTTTTTGGCATATCTTTATGTCTTACAATATTATGAGGTTTACCAATTAATTCATCAAGAGTATATTCTGCAATTTCACAAAAATCATCATTTGCAAATGTAATATTACCTTTTTTATCTGTTTCACTAACTAAAAATGCATATTCATTTAATACTGTTTCTTGTCCATTAGCCATAATTATTTCCTTATTAGAATTTTTTATTTTTGGCATCTTCAACTAGGTTTTGAGCCATATTTGAGATATTTTGTGCAATATTTGTTACTTGAGAAGTTTGATTTGCATTTTCTTGTGTAACTTTATCAAGCATTGTTATTGTGTCATTGATTTGTTCAATCCCTGTCATTTGCTCTCTTGATGCACCACTAACATTATCAATAATTGATATTGTTTCTTCAATTCTATTATTTAACTCTTCATACCCTGTAATCATCTCTTTTGAAATAACTTTACCTTCATTTGCTTTTGAAGTTGCATGTTCAACTAAATTTTTAATCTCTTTTGCAGCTTCGGCACTTCTATTTGCAAGGTTTCTTACTTCTTGAGCAACAACAGCAAAACCTTTACCAGTTTCACCTGCAGTTGCTGCTTCAACTGCTGCATTTAATGATAATATATTTGTTTGAAATGCAATTTGATCAATTACTGTAATTGCTTCATTGATAGAGTTGACTTGATCATTTATATTTTCCATTGAACTTGCAGTTTTTGTAGCTAGTTCTCTACCATTTGTCACTGAATTTCTAACATATGTGCTAAGTTCTGCCATCTCTTGAGCATTTGATGCATTACTTCTTGTTATTGATGTAATCTCCTCAACAGCAGCAGCTGTTTGTTCTAAACTAGCAGCTTGTTCATTTGCCTTTGTAGATAAACTATTCATTGCATTTTTCATTGTGATAGAGTCACTTTGCAATAATTGTCCATTTTTTAAATTTAATTTCGCATTATCAATTAAATTATTTCCAAGTATATTAATACCTTCCATTACACTTAACATTCTATCTTTTAATGTATCTGGAATATCTATATTTTTAGTAAAATCATTTTCAGAATATTTTTTAAGAGTTGATTCTAGATTCTTCATATGTTCTTCTGTAGTATCTAACATGTTATTAATTGTTTTTTTTAGAGTCATAATCATAGGATTTTGTGTATCTGAATTAACTCTACAATCATAAATACCTTGTTCAACTTTATTTAACACTAAAACAACTTCGCCCAATACTCTCATATCATTTTTTCTCATTTTATCAAATGAATCGCAATAATCATTCAGATTTTTTAAAATATCACCAATTTCATCTTTTTTTATATACTCAGCTTTTTTAATTTTATTTGATTTCATAAAAGCATATTCCATGAAATCATCTAAAAAAACCCTTATTCTATTTATTCCACCTGTAATTCTATTCATTGCTGAATAATTTGTATATGCAATAATAATTGCAAAAAGAATATTAACTATAATAATTGAGCTAATATTTGGTGTAGTAATTATTGATGTAATACTAATAACAGCAAAGGCAATTTGTGCCAAAATCATGTTGATTAGTATTTTATATTTAGTATGAATGTTTTTAAACATTTAAACCCTTATTCTGTATTTATATTAAGTAAATTCAATAGTAAAATATTTACTATGCAGAATTTATTCCCTAAGTCATAAAATAATAAAATTATTATTTTTGACACTGTGTTTATGACTTTGCTTCCATAAAAAATAAAACAAATTCAAAGATTATAAAAGTGTAATATTTATTAATTAGTAATTTTATTTAAAGAATTCTTAATATAAAATGAATGTTAATAAATTTTTGCTATAATTACAAAATGAATGAAAAAATCGTATGTCAAAAGTGTCAGTATTATTATGTAACATGGGAACCAAATAATCCACATGGATGTAAGGCTTATGGGTTTAAATCAAAAATGATACCTTCAATTGTTGTAAAAAGTTCAAGCGGTAAAGCCTGTACATTCTATAATCCAAAACAAAGAGAATAAATAGTAAAATTATTATAATTATTTACATAGGTTTTCAATGAATTTACAAAATTACATTAATCTTTTTGAAAAGAATAAAAATTTAATAATTAATGATTGGCTAAAAAACAATAAACTTAAAGAGATTTTAGATTTAAAAAATATTAATGAAAATCTATTTACTCAAAATTACGCTAATTATATTTTTAATTATTTTTTAATTATTATAACAAAAAAAGAAGAATCTAATAATTGTCCTTCAATTGATAACTTAATTAAATATTTTAATATGTGTGGTTTTAATTCTGAAGAACTTTTTTATGTATGTTCAGCTTTTAAAAGGGCTATTATTAAATTTACATATGATAGCAAAATAAATAGTTTTGAACTTACTGATGAACTTTCAAATTTCTTTGATTTAAATTTTTCTATTGTTTTATCAAAATATACAAAAAAAATAAAAAATGTAGAATATAAATTAAAAAAATCTTTATCTATTGTGAATAAATATATTATATTATCAAAAACTGATAAATATGGCGTAATTACTGAAGTTTCACAAGCTTTTTGTGATATCTCTGGATATTCTCAGAATGAATTAGTAGGTAAAAAGCATAATATTGTTAAACATCCAGACACAAATATATTTATTTTTAAAGAGCTTTGGCAGACAATTTTATCAGGAAAAGTATGGAAAGGCGAATTAAAAAATAGAAAAAAAGATGGTACAGCTTATTGGGTTTATGCAACTATTGAACCTATTTTTGATAAACTAGGTAAAATACAAGGTTTTTATGCTATAAGACAAGATATTACATCTAAAAAAGAGTTTGAAGAACAACAAAATATATTAATTCAACAATCAAAATCTGCAGCCATGGGAGAGATGATTTCTATGATTGCTCATCAATGGAGACAGCCTTTACAAGCTATTTCTATTTTAATACAAAAACTTCCATTGATGAAAATGATTGAAGGTGATATACCTGATGAAATAATAAATCAAGTTGTAACGGATGCAGGAATTCAACTTGATTATATGTCAAAAACTATTGATGATTTTAGAGACTTTTTTAAACCAAATAGAAAAAAACAAGAGGTTAAAGTTTCTGAATTAATAAATAAAACAATAGATTTTTTAGCGTATATGTTAAAGATTGATACTATTAAATTAACTAAAGTTATAGAAGTTGATTCTACTTTAATAGTACATAAAAATGAAGTTGTGCAAGTTTTAATAAATATAATCAAAAATGCACGTGATGTAATGGTTGATAATGATATAAAAAATAGAACAATTGATATTAGATGTTTTAATCAAAATAATCATGTAATTATTGAAATAGAAGATAATGCAGGTGGAATACCTGAAAATATAATATCAAAAATATTTGAACCATATTTTTCAACAAAAGAGAATAAAAATGGAACGGGTCTTGGTTTATATATGAGTAAAACTATAATAGAACAACATAGTTTAGGAAGAATTTCAGCTTTTAACTCAGATAAAGGTGCCGTTTTTAAAATTGAATTACCACTAAATACAGGAGAATAAATTTGTTATACAAAGATTTAAAAATAGTTACAAAATCATTGGGATTTTTAACAATTGAAGATTTTGCCAAGTATATTGGCGTAACACCAAAAGATGTTTTACAATGGGAACAAAAAGAAGAAGTTCCATATACTATATCATTGATTATACATCTTTTAAAAGGTGAAAAACCTTTACCAAATAATAGCACTTTAGATAATTTAGTTGAAGAGTGTTTACCTCTTGCAACATTGCTAGAAGAAGCTTCATCTTTCCCTCATAAATTAGAAGAGATGTTTTTATTACAAAAAGAGTTAAATGACTCTACAAATGGTAAAAATTGGGAATTGGGAATTAATAAATTTGATAAAGAGATTAATTGGTTAAGATGTATTCATATGGAAGTAGCAGAACTTATTGATTCTGCACCTTGGAAACATTGGAAAAATATAAATGCTGAACCTGATATGAATAATGTACATGTTGAATTAGTAGATATTTGGCATTTTCTAATGTCTTATATTCTTCAAGAAACAAATGTGCCTAAAGCTGTTTCTTTAGTAAATACACATTGTATTTATGAGGCAAATGAGGAAGTAGATGTTAAATCAATGATAAAAGAATCTGAAAAATTATCATATATTGCATTAGCTATTCAAACAAATAATATGCCTTCATTTAGTGGAATTGAAAGATTTATTGACCAATTCTTTAGATGTTGTAAAATTTCTGGACTATCGTTTATGTGGTTACAAAAGCTTTATATAGGTAAAAATTGTTTAAATAAATTTAGACAAGATAATGGATATAAAGAAGGAACTTATTTAAAAGAGTGGGATGGTAAAGAAGATAATGTAGTTATGATTAATATTTTAAAACAAACAGAAAATGTAAGTTTTAAAGAGTTATATCAAAAATTAGATGATGCTTACAAAAGTCTTTAAAATATAGAGTTTATCTCTATATTTTAATATCAATATAAAAACAAGCCCCATTATTTTGATTTTTAACATTAATTGAACCATTAAAATGCTTTTCTAATATAACTTTACACATATGAAGTCCTAGTCCAGTACCATTTTTTTCATGTTTAGTTGAGAAATATGGTTCAAATACTTTATGTATAATTTCTTTGTTTATTCCTCCTGCATTATCACAAATAATAATTCTTATATAATCTTTTGTTGTTTTAAATTTAATAGATATATGTCCATTTTTTATATCATTCTCTTCAATTGCATCAATAGTATTATTTAATAAATTTATAATTATTTGAATAAGTTCATTTTTAAAAGTAAAAATTTTGTCTAATTTTTGGTTATCTAATTCTATTGTAATTTTTTTTGATTTTAAAGTTGGTTCAATCATATCTACTGCAATTTTTATAATATCTTTTATATCTAAATACTCTTTTTGTTTATCTTCTTTAAAAAAGTTTCTAAAATCATCAATTGTTTTGGACATATATTGAAGATAGTTATTTATATTATCAAAGTCATCATCTAATATCTTTAACTCTTTACTATTAGATTTTAAACTCTTAATCTTTAATTTTGCAATAATAGAGCTAATTGCAGATAATGGTTGTCTCCATTGATGTGCAATCATTGAAATCATTTCTCCCATGGCTGCTAGTCTAGACTGCTTGTAAAGAAGTGAGTCTTTTTCTCTAAACTCTCTTAGATCAAGTATTGTTACAATCTTATAATCTTGTCCATAAAGATTAATATCTTGTATTTTTAAAATGGCAGGAATTAAATCTCCATTTGTTGCTACTAAAGTTACTTCTTGAAATAAATGTTTATTAAATTCAAGAAATTTTTCTGTAGTAGATGGAATTAGTACTCCTGTTGCAAGATTTCCTATTAATTCATCTTTTGTTTTATATTCTAATATTTGTAATAAAGAATTATTAACATTAACAATAAAACCATTTTTTACTAGCAATGCACCTTCAATTAAAGCATCTAGTATTCTTTCAGTATCATTATATTCATATGAATTCATTTTTTTATCTTACTAATTAATTTATTATATTGTATAATTTTTTATCTTACTAATAATTGATTTGGAGGAAGAATGGTAGATTATGTTCTGTTAGAAGAGTATTGTAAAGATATTTCAATTTTATTTGTTGAAGATGATAATAGTATAAGAAAAGAGATGAAAGAGCTTCTAAAAGAGTTATTTCACACTGTTGAAATATCAAATAATGGAGAAGATGGGTGGAATAAATATCAAGAATTTTATAATACCAATAATAAAAATTTTGATATCGTTTTGACAGATGTAAAGATGCCAAAAATTGATGGTTTAGAATTAATAAAAATGATATATAAACAAAATCCTTCTCAAATAATTATTGTATTGTCAGGAGAAAGTGAAACTTATCATCTAATAGAATTTGTAAATTTAGGAATAAATCATTTTTTAGAAAAACCATTAAATTACGACAATTTTATAAATGAAACATTTAAATTATGTGAAAAAATTTATAAAAATAAAAATCAAAATAAAATAGAAAATTTTAACCATATTAAGTTAAATGATAATCTCATATGGGATATACAAACAAAACAATTATTAAAAAATAATAAAGATGTAAAATTGACTAAAAAAGAGAATCTTTTAATTGAACTTCTTTTAAAGGTCCCTGAAAAAACAACTTCAATTGAGCAAATAGTTTCTATTTTATGGGAAGATAATATTGATAAAAATGTAGATATAAAAAATCTAAAAAATATAGTTTCAAGATTAAGAAAAAAATTACCAGAATTAAGTATAGAAAATATTTATGGCTTAGGTTATAAAATCAATATAGTAAAGAATTAACACTTTTATAATACCATTTTTTTATATAATTGCCTTTGTGAGGAGAAGTTATATGAATAGTAAAATAAATTTAGAATTAATGGAAGATTTAACAGTTTTATACGTTGAAGATGAAAAAGATATTAGAGATAATTTAGAAAAATGTTTTCTTTCTATTTTTAAAAAGTGTATTGTTGCAAAAGATGGGAAAGATGGTGTTCAAACTTATATGAAACATCAAAAAGAGATTGATATAATTATTACAGATTTAAATATGCCTTATATAGATGGTATTGAAATGATAAAACAAATAAAAGCAATAAATCCAAAAATTTCTTTTATAATTACAACTGCATATAGTGATAAACAATATTTAATAGATTCAATTAATTATGGAGTAAATCACTATATTTTAAAACCTTTCAAAATAGAATCTTTATTAAAAGAAGTAGAAAAATCATACCTATCAACACATTTTGTAAAAAAATTAAAACAGCAAAGTGAACAAATTGAGAGTTTATCTAAAGTTTTTAATAGTACTAAAGATGACTTAATGAAAGAAAATGATAAAGAGTTAAATAGTAAATTGGTTTTAATTGATGAAATTATACAGTTATTAGATAGAAGATAAAACTCCTATCTATTAACAAAAATCATTTTTATATTCAACATAATGTTGGGCATGATTAATTAATTTATCTACATCTTCTTTTGAAAGTTGTTTTACAACTTTTGCAGGACTTCCCATAATTAAACTATTTGCAGGGAATTCTTTACCTTGTGTTACAAGTGAATTGGCTCCAACAATTGAACCTTCACCTATTACTGCATTATCTAAAATAGTTGCACTCATCCCAATTAAACAATTGTTTTTTATTGTACACCCATGTAACATTACTTTATGTCCTATTGTTACATTGTCTCCTATAATTGTTTGAGTATTTGTATCTGTATGAATCATTGATAAGTCTTGAATATTACTTTTTTTACCAATTTTAATTTTATTTATATCTGCTCTTAATACACAACCAAACCAAACTGAAGAGTCTTCTGCTATTTCAATATTTCCAATTAAATCAGCACTTGGTGCAACCCAAGCACTATCATGTATTTTTGGGTAAAATTCTTTAAATTTTAAAATCATAACTCATCCTTTTTTTAAAGTAAAATATTATATCTTCTAAAATAAAAAAATTCAAATACTATTTTGCTTTATACTCCAAAATAATTGGTTTTGAGTAATTAGGCACATCATCATATGTAAATATTGCAAAATATTTATCTTTATCTTTTGCTCCAAAATCATCATATGTATAGTTATCTTTGCCTGCATATATTTTTTGACCATCATGTGAACTAAGTGGTTTTCTATATGGGTTTTTGATAACTTTTACACCAACTAAATCTTCTTCTTTAGGATTTTCCCATGATATTTTGATTTTTCCATTTTCTATTTCATATTTTGCATTTGAAATTTGAGCTAAAGGAAATCTTCTTTTTGGGATATGTTCAATAATCAGCTTGGGAGCTAATTTATCATTTGATATTTCCCAAGATATTTTTTTATTTTTTATTGATTTTATAGAAGAGGTTGGTGTTAAAACAAATAAAATATTTGCTTTATCTTTTAGTCTTTCATTCAATTCTCTTTTTGCAAATGAATCAAATACAAAATATTGAGTTTGATTGTTTTTTAAATCATTTGCACTAACATCATATCCTATATTTTGAATGATTTTTCTTTTTAAAATGCTACTGTAGTTTTTCTTTGTCGTATTATCAATAAATTCTAGGTGGAACCTTATATCATCTTTTATATAGTTATTTGTTGAATTAAGTTCAATATATGCATTTGTAATAACTGTATACTCATATGAAGGTAAAGATGATAGATTGAATTCCAATGCACAATAAATTTTATTGCCATTTTGATCAAATCCAGAATTTATTTCATTTTCAAATATTTTTTGTTTTGCTATTGTAAAAATAGATTTTGCATATAGTTTATTTATTGTTGGCTCAATTGTATATGTAAGTTCTAGTCTTGGACGATAATTTAATCCAAAACCAAATTTTCCATAACCTATGTCCCATTGCATCATTTGAGATTTTCTTCCTACTTTTAGTTCAGTTGGTCCCTCAACTCTAAAAATCACTTTTTCATTTTCGATTTGTGATGTAAGAGCTAAGGATTCAATTCCTGATAATTCCCATTTTCTCCATATCCCTTGTGTAAGTTGATCACTTTTTGTTGGTCTTCCTATATAACTAATAACTTTTGCATTTTCAACTTCATCAAAATCTGTAATATCTTCAATGGAGTCTTGATCAATTATAGCAATATTCCATTCACCAAATTTTTCAATTGTTGTGGATACTCTGTTTATTGGATATAAATTTAATGAAGCTGATTTAATTACAGCATTTGCAGGAATTGTTTTTAAATCAATTGTAATGATTGAGTAAGAAACGCCTTTGTTCTCATCTACTCCAACAAATAAAGAATTTACACCAAAATGCTTATCATTATTATTTACATTTTCAGCTACATATCCTGTTTGAGATGCATTTGCATAATAAGTTCTTGAGTATTCATCATATTCAACATCTGTTCTTATCTTTATTTGAGGAGAGAAGGGTGATTTTAATTTTTTTCTTTTATTGACAGCTCTTATATTAAAATAATAGTTTGTATTTGATTGAAGATTTGTATCACTAAATTCCAAAGCTTGTGTTCTTGCAATAAGATTTGATTCTTTACAATACATTTTATCTCTTTTATTTCGATATATTTCAAAGAAAATGTCTTTTGTTACTTTTGCATTCCAACTTAAATTTACATGATTTGATCCAATCTCTTTTACTTCAAAATTTTCTACTCTTTTTAATGGATTATCCTTATCATAATTTGGAACTTCTTTAAGAGCTTCAATTAGTGCAGGAATATGTTCTCTTAAGTGCTCATTCATATCATCCAAATAATCACTTATATTTCTTGTTCCTACCTCAACAACAGTTGCTAATATATCTTTTGAATAATAAAATTCTCTTCCACTTCCTCCAATTAATTTTGCAGGTGGCTTACCTTGGTGTATTCCATACTCTCTACTTGATATTTTTTTTATTTTATCTGCCATATTTGCACATAATACATTTAAATCTGTTGTTTCAAGTGTATCTTCGTGCCTAAAATCATGTGCGGGGAAAAATACATTTCCTTGACTATGATAGTCAAGAGCAATAGTAATATTTTCATGACTTTCAACGAAGTCTTTTAAAGCTTTTGTTTCTGGTTCACTAAAAGGTTCTGGACCTCCATATATATTTGATGTTGTCAAATTTGATTTAATAAACCCTACACTAAAGTTTCTATTTAAATCCACACCATATGTTCCATCTGCATTAACTCTTCTATTTTTTCTCCAAAATGAAAAATGTGTTTGTGAATATGTAAAACCATCTGGATTTGCGCATGGAACCATATAAATGGTAGCACTTTTTAAATATGCTTCTAAAGTAGGATCTATATCAATATTATTTAAAATATATTCAGCAAATACAATTGATAACTCATGTCCAATCCATTCTCTTGCATGAATTGTCCCAGTAAAGAATAAAGCAGGCTTTTTGTGGGCAGTCTCAATATCTGCTGAAATTGTAATAATATTTATATCTCTTTTTTCCCAAGTCTTCCCAATCGATGATAACTCAAAATTTTTAGGAAATTTTTTTTGAAATTCTTTAAAAATTTGAGTTGATTCATCATAAGTTCTATAAAGCCTTTTCATCTATTCTCCTATTTTAAATCTGGATTTTAATTGCGATAATTTTCTTTTTCCAATACCTTCAATATTTTCAAGTTCATCTAATGTTTCAAATTTCCCAATCTCTTTTTTATATTCTAAAATAATTTTAGCAAGTTTTTTCCCTATACCTTTTATTTTTAATAACATTTCGCTATTTATATTATTAATATCAACTCTCATATCGCAAAGGTTATTATCCCAACATTTTAACATTTGTTCATCAATTGCTTCTAATTCAAGTAAATCTGTAGAATCAGTAATAATATTTTCTTGTATAAACTCATGTATTTCAATAGCTAATTCTTCTTGCATAGATTGAAGAGTCATTATATCAGTTAATGAAGCATTATTTAGATTTAATTTTTTTAATTGTTTTTCCTCTGCTTTTTTATTTTTATCAAAATATTTAGATAATTCAAGTCTTGTTTCTACTATATTATTTGGAAAATCTTTATAAAAACTTTCACAAACTTTTTCCATATCAAAATTTTCAGTATCATTTTTTATAAACTCACCATCTGAACTTGGTTTATATTTTGAAAAACCAATATGTCTCATAGTTCTTAATAACTTAGAATCAATTTTGCCTAACTCTTCCCATGAATATATTGGAACATGTGGGATTTTGAATTTTCCTTTTGTAAAATCCCACATTAGGTATTGTCCAATCCAATCTCTTATATAAGGAAATGCAGCAAATGCAGTCGCACACTCAAGTATAAATGCTTTGCCTGTTTTTTCACATATAGCAATATCACAAGCCCAATATTCTGCTTTTGCAGCTTTACTTGCTTTAACTGCTAATTCAAGTGCATTCATTGGAACATTGTTATAAGACATATGTCCACCTTGAGAAGTATTTGTAATCCATTGATTTTTACCTGAATATCTCCAAAATGCACAAACTGGTTTATGTCCTATTAACATAACTCTTATGTCTCCATTATCTTTTAAATTAATTGCATCTTGTGTATAAATAGGATTATATTTCTTTTTATTAATTAACTTTTCTGCTTCATTATAATTATTTACTTTATGTACATAATATCCTCCATAATTTGAAGGGCCATAGCTTCTTTTTATTATTTGTGGATATGAAGCTTTGTGTTTTAAATATTTTAATCCTTTTTCTTTTTCATAAAAGATCTTTGTTTTTGGAATACTTAAATTATGTTTTTTACAAAACATTGTTACATTTTCTTTTGATTTATTAGAAAATTGACTTTGTATAGATGGAACAAATCTAACATTTGGTAACTCTTTTGATATCTCAACAAAAGTATCATATGCTGTTGCAGGAATATTACCTATTAGAACATCAATTTTTTTCTTTTTAATCTCTTTTATAAATCTTTCTTTGTCATTTTTCCAATGATATACAACTTTTTCTATTTTATCTGGCCAACCTTTGAAATTTGAATTATCAAAAAATCTCAAAACGTAATCAAGATACAAGAAACCTAACTTTGGTAGCTTTTTCATAATATTCCTTTTTATTATATGTTTTTTTATCAATTAAATCTACAATCAAATCAATTTTCTTATCATTGTAGTTAATACCTAATTTTTCTTGTTCAGGAGTTGCAAAAGCTGGTATTCCATTTACTTCTAATACAACATATTGTTTTTTCTTTTCATCATAAATGATATCAACACCTGCAATTTCTAGTCCTGTGATTTTTGCTGCTTTTAATGCAAGATCTATTACTTCTTGATTCTCTTCTCTTAAAAATACACTTCCTCCACTTGTAATATTTGTTCTCCATTCACTTTTCTTAGCTCTTCTTCCATATGAACCAACATATTGTCCATTTACAATATCTACTCTATAATCAGTATTATTGTTTTTTATAAATTCCTCAACATAATAATATCTTGTGTTTATTTGATTTAAAAATGGTAGTAACATATCAAGAGTAGCTTCATTCTCTATTTTTGTTAAACCAACACCACCCCAGCCATCTGTTGGTTTATAAACCATTTTTGACCATTTTTTTAAAATACTTCTTAAATATTCAATATCATCTCTATGGCATAATTTATAATCAGCTGTAGGAATGCCATGATTTCTTAAAAGAAATGAAGTTTGAAATTTATCTTCTGTTAATTCAAATGAATTAAAATTATTAATCATAGGCATTACTTTATTAAGAGCTTTATATAAATACATCTGATATTGAGTTTGTTCTCCAGCATTATAAGAGAAAAACAAATCTAACTTTTCAAGTTCTATATTGTTATAAATTATATGTCCATTTTTTGAAATTGCTTTTTTTAGATTTATATCAGCTATTACATCAATATCTCTTTGTTTTAATTTATTGATGATTTTTTCTTGAATCCTATTACCCCCACCATTTTGGTAGAGCCACATCCCAATAGTTCTTTTACACATCATTCTTCCTTATTTTTTGGAAATATAATAAAGTTTTTGTAACAAAATCAATTCTTTGTTCAAAACTAGACTTCAACGCTTTTTCATGTTTTGTATGATCATATTGTCCATAAGGACCTAAGCCATCAATTGTAATTACATTACAAGACGAAAAAATATTTGCATCACTCACTCCCCCACGATGTTCAGTTTTTATTTTTGTTTTAGTAATATTTTCAAGTTTTTTTATAAAGTCAAGTTGTTTTTGATTTTCTTGCATTACATCTCTTTGAATAGAACCCTCAAGTTTTGATTTTGTTCCTTTTACATATGAAGTATTTGTAATTTCATTTAAAGCATGTAAGAGTCTATTCTTTTCTTTATTTGTAGAAAATCTAATTTCAAGAAGTAAGTGTGAACTAGCAGAGATAGTATTTGCTCCAATTCCTCCTTCAAATTTTCCAACATTAACTGTTGTGCCTTTTTTTATATTTGTTAAAGCTATTAGTTTTTGCATTTTATAAGAAGCTTCAAGATTTGCATCAATACCTTTTGTATATGAAGTTCCTGCATGGGAAGCTTTACCCTTACAAGTTATATTAAAAGTTCCCACGCCTTTTCTTGCTGTTACAACTTCTAAGTTTTTCCCCGCAGCTTCAAATACTAAACATATATCATAATTATTAGCAATTTTTTTACTGATTTTTTTTGAGTCATCACTGCCTGATTCTTCATCACTTACAAGTAAAAAATCAATATTATAAATCTCTTTATTTTTTTTATAAACATTTCTCAATGATTGTAGTGCAACAATATTCCCACCTTTCATATCACACACACCAGGACCATAAATGTACTTTTCATCTTCAGTAAAGTTTTCAAATGTATTAGGAGGGAAAACTGTATCATTATGTCCAAGAAGAAGAATTTTTTTGCCTTTAGTCTTCTTTGAAAGATATAGATTATGATTTCCAATATCATTTCTTTTAAAGACTTGATGAGTAAAACCAAGTTTTAAAAGCCATTCTGTCATATATTTTGAGACATTATCAACTCCAGCTTTATTTTTTGTGTATGAGTTAATTCTAATTATTTTTTCTAAATCTTTAAGATATGTCATAATCTAGTCCTTTTATATATTATATATTAGGAAAGTGACAATTCGAATACAATTAGAAAAAAATATAAAAAATTATTATATAGTTGTAAAAATGAAACACTAGACAAAAAAATAGGACAAGTTAACTCTAACTTGTCCTATATAAATTATTTATTAAAAGTAAAAATTATTTTCTTTTTTGTCCTGCAATAATAAATCTTAATGCATTAAGTTTAATGAATCCTTCGGCATCTTTTTGATTGTAAACTTCATCTTCTTCAAATGTTGAGTGAGCTTCAGAGAATAATGATTTTTCAGATTCTCTACCAACTACAATCACATTTCCTTTATAAAGTTTTAATTTAACTATACCTTCTACTTCTTTTTGTGTTTCATCAATAGCAGCTTGAAGCATCTCTCTTTCAGGAGAGAACCAATAACCACTATAGATTAGTTTTGCATATTTAGGCATTAATTCATCTTTTAAGTGAGCAGCTTCTCTATCAAGAGTAATTGATTCTATTGCTCTATGAGCTTTAAGCATAATTGTTCCACCTGGAGTTTCATAACAACCTCTTGCTTTCATTCCTACATATCTATTTTCTACAATATCAATTCTTCCAATACCATGTTTATTCCCATAATCATTTAAAGTTTTTAATATTGTTGCAGGAGACATTTCTTCTTCATTAATAGCAACTGGATCACCATTTTTATATCTAATTGTAATATATTCAGCTTCATCAGGAGCTTCTTCTGGTGAGTTAGTCCATAACCACATTGATTCATCTGGTTCTGTACTTGGATCTTCTAAAGCTAAACCTTCATAAGAAATATGTAAAAGATTTGCATCCATTGAGTATGGACTTACTGCAGGATTTCCATTTTCATCTAAATGTTTTTTTGCAATTTCAATTCCATTTTCTTTTGCATAAGCTAATAGTTTTTCTCTTGAATTTAAATCCCATTCTCTCCATGGAGCAATTACTGTAATATCAGGATTTAAACCTAAGTATCCTAATTCAAATCTAACTTGGTCATTCCCTTTTCCAGTTGCTCCGTGTGCAACTGCATCTGCACCCATTTTTTTTGCAATTTCAATTTGTTTTTTTGAAATTAGAGGTCTTGCAATTGATGTTCCTAATAAATATTCACCTTCATATATTGCATTTGCTCTAAACATTGGGAATACATAATCTTTTACAAACTCTTCTTTAATATCTAAAATAAAAATATTTTCAGGTTTAATTCCCATTGCTAACGCTTTTTTTCTAGCTGGCTCTACTTCTTCTCCTTGTCCTAAATCAGCTGTAAAAGTAATAACTTCTGCATTGTATTCATCTTGTAGCCATTTTAGAATAATTGAAGTATCTAATCCTCCACTATATGCTAAAACAACTTTTTTTACTTCTTTTTGGCTCATGACATCTCCATAATATTATAAAATTCTTTTGGATGTATTTTATCTAAAATTAGCTATAATCATCATTATGAGATGTGATAAATTTTTAAATGCAGTAAATATAACAAAAAGAAGAGCAGTTGCAGAAGATATGCTTGCACACCAAGTAGTCTTTGTCAATAATTTACCAGTTAAAAAATCCAAAGAGATTAAAATTGGAGATATAATAGAAATAAGATATCTAGAAAGAAGTGAAAAGTTTAAGGTTTTACAAATACCAACAACAAAATCTACTCCAAAATCAAAAATGGCAGAGTATGTAGAAAAACTTGAAGGTGGAAAATAGTATGTTTAGCTTAGCAAAATTAAAATTTGATGATATGTTTGAAAATAGGCTATCAAAAGAGGAAACAAGAGACTATTTAATTGAACTTTATGAAAGAGGTGAAACATCTGCTGAGATTGCAGCAGCTGCTAGTGCCATGAGAGAGCATATGGTTCCTCTACCTATAAATTATGAATTGAAATCAAAGGCTATTGATGTAGTTGGAACAGGTGGAGATAAAAGTTATAGTTTTAATATATCTAGTACAGTTTCATTTGTATTAGCTGCTTGTGGTTCTT
This sequence comes from Arcobacter sp. CECT 8985, assembly GCF_004116495.1. GTDB lineage: Bacteria > Campylobacterota > Campylobacteria > Campylobacterales > Arcobacteraceae > Malaciobacter. The sequence goes on from NZ_PDKC01000004.1 coordinate 34,896, forward strand.
ATGTTGCAAAACATGGAAATAGAAGTATTACAAGTAAAAGTGGAAGTGCTGATATGTTGGAAACTTTAGGCATTAATCTTGGTTTAGATTCACAAAGTTTAGTTACAATGCTTGAAAAAACTGGATTTTGTTTCATGTTTGCAGGTAATCATCATCCAGCAATGAAATATATTATGCCAATTAGAAAATCTATTGATCATAGAACAATATTTAATATTTTAGGTCCACTATCAAATCCTGCATCAGTTTCAAAACAGATGATAGGGGTGTTTTCAAAAGAGTATGTTGGAAAATTAACGGATGCTTTAAATCTTCTTGATACAAAAAGAGCTATGGTTGTAAGTTCAAATGATGGAATGGATGAAATTTCTATTTCTGATGTGACTTTTGCAAATAGTTTAATAAATGGCAAAATAGAAGAGTTTGTAATAGATCCACAAGAGTATGGTCTTAAATTAGCATCAAAAGATTCTATTGTTGGGGGAGATGCAATAGAAAATGCCAAAATTACTAAAGCAATATTAGAAGGTGAGATAAAAGATTCTAAGTTAGATATTATTTTACTAAATACAGCTGCGGCATTAGTTGTAGATGATAAAGCAAGAGATATAAAAGAGGGTATTGAAATTGCAAAAGATGCAATACTTAGTGGAAAAACAAAAGAAAAATTAAAAGAGATTATAGAAATCTCAAATAAATTAAAAAAGTAGTTTAATTTGCAAAAAGAGTTTGAGTTAGAACTAGATAATTTAATTGTAATTGTTGATTATTTAAAACAATTAATTTTACAAAAAGGTGATTGTGTAGTATTGTTAAGTGGTGATCTAGCAAGTGGTAAAACTACCTTAGTTAAAAATTTTGTAAAAGCATATGGAGGTGATGATTTAGTTACTTCTCCTACCTTTTCTATTCAGACAATATACTCTAATGATATTTTTCATTATGATATATATAATAAAGGCCTAGAAGAGTTTATATCTTTAGGATTATTAGAAGAGTTTGAGAAAAAAGGTATTCACTTTGTAGAATGGGGTGATGAAAGATTAAAAGAATTATTAATTTCATATGGTTTTAATGTAATAACAGTAAAAATTGAAAAAAAAGAAAATAGAAGGCAGTATAAAATTGATGCATAAATTAGAGATAAAAGACATAACAAAAAAGATTAAAAAAACAGAGATTTTACATGGTATTTCTTTGGATATACAAAGTGGTGAAATTGTGGGATTATTAGGACCAAATGGAGCAGGTAAAACTACAACTTTTTATACTGTTTGTGGACTTGTAAAACCAACTAGCGGTGAAGTTTTTTTTGATGGTATAAATATTACAAACTTACCTTTACACCAAAGAGCAATTAAAGGAATAGGGTACTTACCTCAAGAATCGTCAATTTTTAAAGATCTAAGTGTTGAAGATAATCTTTTTTTAGCAGCAGAAGTAATAAGTAACATAAAAGAAGAACAACATAAAAGAGTAGAAGAGTTATTAGAAATCTTTAATATTGAACCAATTAGAAAAAGAAAAGGTGTTTCTTTATCAGGTGGAGAAAGAAGAAGAACAGAAATTGCAAGGGCATTAGTATCAAAACCTAAATTTTTACTTCTTGATGAACCATTTGCAGGGGTTGATCCAATTGCAGTAAAAGATATTCAAGAAATTATCAATCAATTAACTCAAATTGGAATAGGTATTTTAATTACAGATCATAATGTAAGAGAGACTCTTCAAATTTGTGATAGAGCATATGTTATGAAAAATGGCTCTTTATTAGCTTCAGGGAAAAGTGAAGAGATAAAAAGTGATGGAAGTGTTAGAGAACATTATCTTGGTGAAGATTTTAACTTTTAATTATAACTCTATTTCTTCCTTGTTTTTTTGCTTCATATAAAGCTTCATCAGCTTTTTCAATAAAACTATTTTCAGTATCACCTTTTTTAAGAGTTGTTACTCCAAAACTTGAAGTTATTTTTTCCGGAATTGAATCATCTTTAAATTCTTCAAGTGCAACTCTTATTTTTTCTGCAACTTTAAAAGCTCCTTCTAAGTTGGTTTCAGGAAGTAGTACAATAAACTCTTCTCCACCCCATCGAACAATTGTATCATGTTCTCTTACATTTTTAGAGACTATTTTTGCAATAAATTTTAGTACTTCATCTCCAAGATTATGACCATATTTATCATTAAATATTTTGAAATGATCTATATCAAAAAGAATTAGAGATAAGTTATTTTCATATCTTTTATCTCTTCTTATCTCTTTACCAAATATTTCATGAAATTTTTGTCTATTAAAAAGACCTGTCAAAAGATCATGATTTGCTTGATATTCTAATAGGTTTGATTTCTCTTTTAATTCTGTTATATCTGTTAATGAAATTACATAAAAGTCATTATTTTTGTAAGCATCTATATTAACAGTAAAAATTCTATCTTGTCTATCTTGATTAGTGATTTTTACAATTCTATCTACTTCATTCAAATTTATTAGATATTTAATCCAATTTTTTTCATCACCAGTAATTGAATTTAAATTAAAACAGGCTTTCTCTTCTTTAAAAAGTGAAGTAATACAGGGAATTTTTGAATTAAACTCTTCTAATGAGTCAACATTAAAAAACTCTAAGAACTTTTTGTTTACATTTGTTATTGTATCTTTACTACTAACAAATATAATATTATCTTGCGAGTCAAGGATAGATTTAATTTTTTCTATACCTTCTTCAACTCTTTCTTCTAAAAATAAATTAGTCTCTTTTAGTTGTTTTTTTAAAAAAATTGGTTCAATTGCTTTTATCATACTTTCAATTAGTTGATATAAATCAATAGGTTTCATTGCATATGCACTTACACCAACATCAATTGCTTGCTTTAAAAAATCAGGATCATTATGCGCACTTGTAATTACAATTGGTACTTCTTTGTTGATTTTTCTGATCTCAGCACACATTTCTAAACCACCCATTTTAGGCATATTTATATCTGTTACTATTAAATCTATATCTAAATTTTCTTTGAATGCTTCAAGACCTTCTTTACCATTTTCTTTAATAATAATTTCTTTTACTATGGCTTTTATAGTTCTACCTGTAAATTCTCTTACATCATTTTCATCTTCTACATATAAAACTTTTACATTTTTTAGTACTTCATTATTCATTTTTTACCTTAGCGAAATATATTATTATTGTATTTTACTTTAATAATCTTATAAATTATCTTATAGGTCTTATTTTCCAAAGATTTTTAACGCATTTTCTAAATCTTTTTGAGTATCGATTCCAAACGATTTTGACTCTACTTCTACCATTGCAATATTATATCCATTATCAATTGCTCTTAATTGTTCAAGCTTTTCTGTTGATTCTAATTTTGATTGTTTTAATGAACAAAATTTATTTAAACTTTTTTTTGTAAATCCATAAATACCAAGATGTCCATTATAGTTTATATTTTCTACATGATCTCTATTATATGGAACTTTTGCTCTTGAAAAATATATTGCATCTAGATTATCATCTAAGACAACTTTTACAAGATTTGGATCATCTGCTAAATCTGAACTAATTTTTTTAAAACAACTAACTATCATTGTTTCTTCATTGTTTTGTTTTACTTTTTTAACTCTTGTTATAACAGCATTTACAACTTCTGGTTCTATAAAAGGTTCATCTGCTTGTACATTTATAATTATCTCATCTTCATCAAGATCTAATTTATTTACTGCTTCATTTATTCTATCTGTTCCGCTTTGATGTTTATTTGAAGTTAAAACTGCTTGAAAATTGTGCTCTTTTGCTAAATCTAAAACTTCTAATGAGTCAGTTGCTATTACTACTTTATCTAAAGCACTAACTTGTGTTGCAGTTTTTATTACCATTGGTAGACCTAATATATCTGCTAATATTTTGTTTTCAAATCTACTTGAATTTAATCTTGCTGGTATAATAATCATTTTTTTCCTTTTTTTATATTGGTAAAGCTAATTTAAATGTAGCTCCAGTATTGTGATTAGTGACAGTTATCTTCCCTAATAAATGCATTTCTGTAATTATTTTTGAAGTATATAACCCTAAACCAACACCATGTTTAGATTCTTTTGTAGAGAAATATGGTTCAAAAATTTTATCAATTATCTCTTTTTTTATTCCACCTGCATTATCACTTATCTCAAAATATACTATATCGTTTGCATAATAACATTTTAATTTAATCACAGGATTTTTAATAGAATTTCTTATTATTGCTTCTTTAGAATTTATTAAAATATTGACTAAAATAGTAATAAGTTCATTCTTATATGATTTAAATACTGGAATATCCATGATATCTTTAATAATATCAATATTGTTAGTTTCAATATCTTTTTTTAAAATTTCAATTGCTTTAAATATAATATCTTTTGCAAAAATTTCTTCTTTATCACTTTTTATTTTTACGAAATTTTGAAAATCTTCGATTGTATTTGATAATTTTTGCGCATCTTCTTTGATCTCTTGAAGGCTTTTTATAGCTTCTTGTTGGTCTTGTGTGCCTAATGATAAGTCTAATTCAAGTTTTTGTGCTCGAATTGAAATTATATTTAAAGGTTGTCGCCATTCATGTGATAAAACTTGCAAAGTTTCAGTCATTACAGCAAGTTTTGATTGTTGTATTAAAATATCATCTTTTTGTAAAACTTCTTCTTGTAAGTTTTTTGTCTCAACATTTAAATTTATTTCATTTGTAATATCAAAAATTAATGAAGTATATCCTGTGATATCTCCATATTTGTTAAAAGTAGGTTTTGTTTTTACATCAATCCAAAAAATAGTATCATTTTTTCTTTTTGCTTTTATTTTTCCTTTCCACTCTTTGTATTGTAAAGTAAAAACTAATATTTCATCAAATATATCAGAATCTTTATCAGAAGATTTAATAATTGATGGAGATTTATCAATCAATTCCTCTTTTTCAAATCCACTTAATAGCATAAAAGCAGAACTTACACTTGTAATAAGACCAGCAGTATTTACATGAATAGAAGCAACATAATTATCTAAGATTTCATCATCTGAAATTTCCTTTGTAATGTCTTTTGTATTTATTACAAAATATTTTTTATTGCGCATTGTTGATAATGTAATTTTTAAATAGACTTTTTGATAATCTTTTCTAATACATACAATATTAATATCAGACTCATATCTATTTGATAAATTTTTTTTCATAAGTTCGACAAAAGGTTTTTTGTATTCATTTTTTATTAAAGAGATAAAACTTTTGTTTAATAACTCATCTTTAGGAAAACCTAAAATTGGAATAAATGCATTATTAAAGTAGATAAACTTACCAGTCAAATCAATAATTCCAATCCCATCCCAAGAATTATTTATTATCTCTTTTAATTCATTATTATTTTGTTTTAACTTGTCTATATCGAGTTCTTCTGACATACAAAACCTTATTTTTAGTATTGATATTATATTATAAAAACTTTAAAAATTTATAAGTAGGTAATATGAAAAAAACAATAACAGTTATAGATACATTCGGATTTTTATTTAGAAGTTATTATGCTCTTCCTCCTTTAAAATCTAAAAGTGGATTTCCTACAGGTTTATTGACGGGGTTTATGAACTTTATTGCAAATATAGGAAAAGATTTCCAAACAGACTATTTGGTTTTTGCACTTGATTCAAAGGGTGATACATTTAGAAATGAAATATATCAAGAATATAAAGCACAAAGACCTGATGTTCCTGAAGATTTATTAAAACAACTTCCAGTAGCAATTGAGTGGATTGAAAAGATGGGATTTCAAACTGCTTCAAAGGTTGGTTTTGAAGCTGATGATATAATAGCTTCAATTGCTCATGATGCCAAACAAAAAGATTTGGAAGTAAGAATTGTAAGTCATGATAAAGATCTTTATCAATTAATAGATGATGATACTGTATACCTTTTTGATCCAATAAAAAAAGTAGTTGTAAATGAAGATAAATGCTTTAGCAAATATGGAGTTATGCCAAAACAATTTACTGATTACCAAGCCTTATTAGGTGATAGTGCAGATAATGTTCCTGGAGTAAAAGGTGTTGGTGCAAAAACAGCAGAGGCATTGATTAAAGAGTATGGAACACTTGATAATATATATGAAAATATTGAAAATATTGAAAAAACAAGATGGAAAAATTTACTTGAAGCAAATAAAGAGATGGCTTTTATTTCAAAAGAGTTAGTTACATTAAAAATAGATTGTCATGCAATTGATGATGTAGAAAATTTTGTCTTACCAAAAGAGAATCCAATATTAAAAATTGCTGATATTTTAAGTGAATTTGATTTAAATAGAATTATTGATAGAGTTAATAAAGATGGATTAAATTATAAAACACAAATTCCAAAAAAAATACAAAGACTTCAATTTGATGCAATACTTCTTGATACAAAAGAGAAATTATTTGAAGTATTAAATTCTATAAAAACAGATACAATAGTTGCTTTTGATACAGAAACTACTGATTTAGATACAAATAAAGCAAAAATTGTTGGTTTTTCATTTTCTTTTGAAGAATCAAAAGGTTATTATATTCCCGTAGGGCACAACTATTTAGGAGTTGGCTCTCAAGTTAGTTTAGAAGATGCAAAAGAAGCCTTATTAAAATTAAATGAGTTTAAACTAATTGCACAAAATTTTAAATATGATTATGAAATTATAAAAAATAATTTTGATATTGAAATGAATCTTTATGCAGATACAATGATTATGTCTTGGCTTTTAAATCCAGGTTCAAAAGTAGGATTAGATGCAAAAGCAAAGGAATTATTTGATCATGAAATGATTTCTTTTAAAGATGTTGTTAAAAAAGGTGAAGATTTTTCAAGTGTACCAATAGAAAAAGCTTGTGAATATGCAAGTGAAGATGCTTTAATCACATTAAAACTATATTATAAACTTCAAGAAGAGTTTGAATCTACACATACTAAATATTTATTTGAATTAGGTCAAACCTTGGAGTTTGATTTTACAAAAGTGTTAGCATATATGGAACATAATGGTATAAAAGTTGATGTTTCTGTACTTGAAGAATTAAAACAAAAAAATATAAAACATCTTCAAGAACTTACATTAAATATTTATGAATTAGCAGGAAATGAATTTAATATTAATTCTCCAAAGCAATTAGGAGAGATACTATTTGAAAAGTTAGGACTTAAAGCTTCGAAAAAGACTAAAAGTGGATATAGTACAAATGAAATGGTTCTTCATAAACTTTATGATGAACATAAAATAATTCCTTTACTATTAAACTATAGAGAGTCATATAAGCTACAATCTACATACATTGAGCCACTTTTACTTTTAGCAAAAAAAAGTGAAGAGAATAGAATATTTACTTCATTCTTACAAACAGGAACTGCAACGGGAAGATTAAGTAGTAAAAATCCAAATCTTCAAAATATCCCTGTAAAAAGTGAAGCAGGAGCATTGATTAGAAGTGCATTTATCCCTAAAAATGGTTATTCACTTGTTGGTATTGATTATTCTCAAATAGAACTAAGATTACTTGCTCATTTTAGCAATGATGAAGCATTAGTTCATGCATTTAATAGTGGATTAGATATACACAGACAAACTGCAGTGAAAATTTTTGGAGAAGAGCAAGCAGATAATAATCGTTCAATTGCAAAATCTATTAACTTTGGATTAATCTATGGAATGGGAAGTAGAAAACTTGCTGATACACTAGGTATTCAGCCCAAAGAAGCTAAAGCATACATAGAATCATATTTTAAAGCATTTAAAAGTGTAAAAGATTATTTAAAAAGTATTGAAGATTCAATTTTAGAAGAAGGCTATGTTGAAACATTATTAAAAAGAAAAAGAATTTTTGATTTTGATAGCGCAAATGGAATGCAAAAAGCAGCTTTTTTAAGAGAAGGTGTAAATACTAAGTTTCAGGGCAGTGCAGCTGATTTGATTAAGTTATCTATGCTTAAAATTTGGCAGAAATATAAACATAATAATGATATAAAAATGTTATTACAAATTCATGATGAATTAATTTTTGAAATTAAAAATGAAAAAATAGATGAAATAGCAGAAGATTTAGTAAAAATAATGGAAAATATAGTTGAACTTAAAATTCCATTAAAAGTGTCTAAAAATATAGGAAAAAGTTGGCAAGAGCTGAAATAAAATTATAAAATGTATAAATTTCTTATTTATAAATAATTTTTCTTTGACAAAATATACTTTTTCTGCTATTATTTTAAAAAATTAATATCAAAGAGAACAAAGATGTTAAAAACTGAAAAAAATATAAGAAAATTATACAATGCAAAATTATTGGTTATCAGTAGTGATAAAGAAGTAAAAAACACTATTGAAAACGAATTTGATGATTACTTTAAAGAGTTGAAATTAGCTACTGGTGGGCAAGAAGCTTTAGAATTAGCATGTTCAAACAATTTTGATTTAGTTGTTATTGATACAGAAATTTCTGATTATAATTTTGATGAACTTTGTTCTGAAATATCAAACAAAGTTTCATCTTTACCTAAAATTATTATTTCGAATGAAGAAAACAATGATGATATAATAACAGCAATAAATAATAGTGCTTATACATTTATGTCTAAACCATTAAGAGTTAAAGATATTAAATTAGCTATTATTATGTGTTTAAATCAAACAAAAAGAGGGGACAAAGTTGAGTTCCAAAATGGTATATATTTTGATGAATATAGAGATCAATTTTTTAAACCAGGTGGGGTATTAATAGACTTTACAAGATTGGAAAAATCATTCTTAAAACTTCTTATTCAAAGAAGAGGTGAAATTACTGACTACGATACTATTAAAGAAGTAGTATGGAAAGGTAAAAATATGTCTATTTATACAATGAGAAATATTGTAAATAAAATTAGACAAAAAACTTACTATGAAATTATTAGAAACCACTCAAACAAGGGTTACGTTATTGAAGAACCTCAAAAATAATTGAGATAAATTATATGGAAGAAAAAATACTTTCTAAAGAGGAGTTAATCCAACTTTTTGAAGATGAAAAAATAATTGATTCTGGGAAAGGTTGGATTATGGGTGAAAAAGAGATTGAAATAATTGCACTTCATGACGTTGATCCAAAATTTCTTCAAGATGTAACTAATGCAAAGTTTTATAAAATAATAGTAAAAGGAAATTAATGTCACACTGCCCATTTTGTAAAAAAAAGATTGCCATGAGCAAAGCTTTTTGTTCAAGAAGTTGCAAAGAAAATTATTTTCAACTAATAGCAATTCAAGTGCCAAAACCTTTTTTAAAAAGAATATTCGTTTTTTGTGATGCCGAACAAAGAGAAAAAGAAATTGAAAATTTTGCATCAAGACATGGCTGGAGATTAGATTTATTAAAGAATAAAATTGAAGAATTAGCTATTGAAAACGGTTATAGAACAGAGAATTAGTAATCCAATTGATTTTGAACTTTTAAAAGATTCAATATTAGTATTTATTTCTGATGAGAATGAACAAAATAATCCAATAATTAACTCTTTATCTACAAAATTTAAAAAAATTGAAAAGATAACATTTCAACATAAGCTTCAAGAATTAATAAATAATCAAAATTATATTTTTTTATTTAATATAAATAAAAACTCTAATTATAAAGACTTGATAAATCAGATTCAAAATAAAAAAAATGGTAATGTATCTATTATTATATCAATTAATACAGAAATAATTGAGGCACTAAGTAATATAAATATTCTAACATCAAATATACTATTTAATTTTTCTAATGAAAATATCATATTAGAAACTATTTGTAATGCATTAAAATATGAAAAAAATTGTTTTTTTAAGGAATTAGAGAAGAAAGAACTTAATTTATATAAAGATATTTTAAATAAACAAAGTTTAATAAGTGAGATTAATTTAGAAGGTATTATTCTTTATATAAATAGTGCTTTTTGTGAAGCTTCAGGATATGATGAAGATGAGTTATTAGGTAAGCCTCATAAAATAATAAGACACCCTAATAATTCTTCTAAAATTTTTGAAGAATTATGGGACACGATAAAATCTGGAACGATTTGGAAAGGTAAAATTAAAAATATAACTAAAGATGGTAACTCCTATTATGTAAAATCTATTATATCTCCAGTTTTTGATATTAATGGAAATATAATTAAATATGTAGTGAGTGAATATTTAATTACTAAGTATGAAAAAGAGAAACAGACTTTAAAAAAATATATTTTACAAGAAAAATCTAAAAGAATAAAAGAAGAGAATGACATTGAAAATAAATATAAAGAGTTATTAAAATTAGCAATTGAAAGTAAAGATAAACAAGTGGCAATTTTTGTTTCTGAACTACATAAAGAGATAAAAGTTTTGCGTTCAAGAATAGAAGATGATAAAGGAAGAATTTTAAATTTAGAACATAAACTTTCTGATGCAAATAAAAAAATAGAAGAAAATCACGATGATTATTTACAAAAATTATCAAAAATGAGAACAACAACAAGAATTAGCTATGAAAAATACGAAAAGTTTAAAAAACAAAATGATTTATTACAAGAAAAATTAACAAAAGCACAAGAATCAATTGTTGTTTATCAAGAGTATATTGAAGATTATAGAAAAAAAATAGATGATTTAAATGATGTAATTAAATCATATGAAATTGATAAAAAAAAGGAAAAAGAAAAGGAAACTTCTAAGAAGTAGCCTTATTCTTTGGTTTCACTTTTATATATACAATTGTACAAAAAAGTGCAAAAATTGCTGACTGAAGCATTCCCATTGTAAGCCAATCACTGTAAATAAATCCTAGTTGTATATCTGGCTGTCTAAAAAACTCTGCAATAATTCTAGCAACAGAATATAAAATACCATATAGAATTGCTAATTGACCATTAAATGTTTTATACTTTCTTACAATAAAAAGAATAATAAAGATTAGAATTCCTTCTAAGAATGCTTCATAAAGTTGAGAAGGGTGTCTTAATGTACCATTTACATATATCCCCCAAGGAACATCAGTCACTCTTCCAATTAATCCTTGATTAAAAAAGTTTCCTATTCTACCAAAAACATAACCTGCAGAAACACCAAGTACAGCAATATCAGCAATAAAAAGAAAAGAGACTTTATTTTTCTTAGTAAATAAATATGAGGCAATAAGAAATCCAATTACTGCCCCATGATAACTCATACCTGAAATACCTGTATATTCACCATTAATAAAAGGATTGAATATTTGCCATGGATGGGTTAAATAGTACATAGTATGGGGATCATAAAAAAGTACATAACCAAGTCTTGCACCTAAAATAACTCCTATTTCTGCCCACCAAATATATGCATCAAATATTTGTTCTTTTATAGGTATTTTATCATACTTAATAAACAATTTTGCTACAAATATTGCACTTAATAAAGCAAGTGCATACATAATTCCATACCAATGAACAGAAATATTTCCTAATTGAAAAGCTATAGGATTAAAATGAGAATAAATATGTTGCCAAAATTCCATATAACTACTCTATTGCATCTGCAATTAATTCTATAGGGTTTTTAAATTGAACATTTTCAACTTTCCCTTGATGTAAAGAGTTTGTAAGTTGCATTCTACAGGCACTACATTCTGCACTTACTATTTGTGCATTAGTCTCTTTTATCATAGCTGCTTTAGGTAATCCTGCAGCTTTTGCAAAATGGTATTTTTCAGTTTGCATTGTAACACCACCAAAACCACAACATCTATTAGAGTCACTCATCTCTTTGATTTCATAGTTATGAGATAATAAATTTCTTGGTTCTTTCCATACTCCTTGCATTTTTTTAGCATGGCATGGATCATGATATGTTATTAAAGTATCAAATTTTTTATTTGATGCTTCAAGTAATTCATTTAGTTTAGTATTGTTTTCAAGCCATTTTGTAGCCATAAATACTTTTTTAGAAATCTTTTTTGCTCTTTCTTTCCACTCTGGTTGGTCGTGTAAATAATGTTCCCAGTCTTGATTTATCATTGCACTACATGTAGCTTCAGGAATTACAATTGCATCAACCTCATCAATCCATGTTTCAAAATATGCAATATTCTTTTTTACTAGATAATCAACAGTATCAAAATCACCTGTAAAATAAGCAGGAGCTCCACAGCACAACTGTTTTTTTGGTATAAATATATCTAAGTTTAGTTTTTTAAGTATTTTTACTAAAGAATCACCTGTATTTGTATATGTATAATTACTCATACATCCAATAAAAATAGCAACTCTATTTTTTTTACCTTCTTCAACTATTTTATTTTTAGCATAGATGTTTTCTGGATATTTTTTTAGAAAACTTTTTCTATCTGCAAAAGGTAAAGCTCTATCTTTTTTTACAATTGGCAGAGAAAATCTTGGTAGGGCAGTTTGTTTTTCATTATCAAGTTTTAAAGCACATGTTTGAAACATCCATCCTAGTTTTGATAAAAAATCCATTGTTTTTCTATGTCTTAGTAAAGTAAAAAATAATTTTTTATACCATGCAATACCATATTTTTTTGCAATATCTCTTCTAACTTGTTCAATAATCATATCAGTTGGTAGATCATTTGGACATACATCAACGCAATTTGTACACAAAAAACATGATTCAAATATGTCTTTCGCATTTTTATCTAATTCAAGTTGGTCTCTTTTATAGGCTCCTAGTAGATCAATAAAACCTCTAGGACTTGTAGTTTCATCTTGATTTATATTAAAAATTGTACAAACAGGTTTACATTTACCACATTTTACGCAGTCATCACTTATTGTTGTGTAATCAAATTTATTATTCATATTCACTTTTTATAAACCTTTTAGTATTAAAAAAATTTTATTTTATAAAAGCACATAATATAGTAAAAATAGTTAATTTTTGATGAATTTTAATATATATAAATAAGAATATTCTAAGACTAAATAGTCTTAGAAAATCTTCTTTTATTTTCAGGTATTTTTTTTAGATATGCATCAAATGGCATACATATATTTCTAATTAGCATTGTTCCAGTAGGAGATACTTGGATTTTCTCATCATCCATACTAACTAGTTCAGCTTCAACAAACTCTTGTAATAATGGCAAGTCTTCTTTAAAATATTCATTAAATTTGATATTAAATTTATTTTCAACTCTTTTTATATTTAAAGAAAAATTACTCATTAATTCCATAATGACAAATTGTCTAATTTCATCATCTTTGCTAAGTTTATAACCTTTAAATGTTGGTAATTTACCTTCATCTAATGCTGCTTCATATGATTTTAAATCTTTATAGTTTTGTGCATAATAATCTATACCATTTCCAATAGAAGTAAGTCCAATTCCAATTAAATCAGCTCCACCTTTTGTTGTATAGCCTTGGAAATTCCTATGTAATTCACCTTTTTTTATTGCTTTAAATAATTCATCTTCAGGTTTAGCAAAGTGATCCATTCCAACCATTTTGTATCCATTAGTTGTAAAGAAATCAATAGTATCTTTTAAAATAACAAGTTTTTGACTAGCTGGAGCAAATGTTGATTCGTCAAATTTTCTCATTGTTTTCATAAGCCATGGAACATGAGCATAATTAAATACAGCTAATCTATCAGGATTAAGTTTAATTACTTGTTTTATTGTTTCATGGAATGTTTCAGCAGTCTGATGAGGAAGTCCATAAATTAAATCAACATTTATTGATTTAATTCCTGCTTCTCTTGCAATATTCATAACATTTTGAGTTGTTTCATAAGGTTGAACTCTATGTATGGTTTTTTGTACTTGATCATTTAAATCTTGTACTCCAAAACTTAATCTATTAAATCCACCTGCTTTTAAAACTTCCATATGTTCTTTAGTAAAAAATCTAGGATCAACTTCACATGAAATTTCTGCATCATCACTAAAATTAGGAAAAGTTTGTTTTAATAAAGAAATAATTTCTTTCATTTGTTCAGGACTAAAGTATGTAGGTGTTCCTCCACCAAAGTGCATTTGGCTTACTTTTCTATTTGTATTTAAATATTTTTTTAAAATAGAAAGCTCTTTTTTTAGATACTCAATGTATCTTACTTTTTTGTCTTCTTTTGATGTAAATATTACATTGCATCCACAAAAATAACATGCACTTCTACAAAAGGGAAGATGTAAATATAGTGAAATATTTCTATTATCATCTTGATTTTTATAAAGTTCTATTAAATCTTCTTGTGTAAACTTATCACTAAACTCAGGAGCAGTAGGATACGAAGTATATCTAGGTCCTGGTTTAGAGTATTTTTCAAATTTTTTAAAATCTATCATTTATTTATCTCTTTGTTTGTCTAGCCAAACCATTACACCTTTTTGTGCATGTAGTCTGTTTTCTGCTTCTTGGAATATTAAACTTTGTGAACCTTCAATTACTTCTTCACTTACTTCATAACCTCTATATGCAGGTAAGCAGTGTAAGAAAATTGCTTTATCATTCGCAAGTTTCATCATATTCTTATCTACAATATACCCATTAAAATCTTTTATTCTTTGTTCTTTTTCTTCTTCTTGTCCCATTGATACCCAAGTATCAGTTGTTACAACAGTTGCATTTTCTACTGCAACTTTTGGATCATTAGTAATTACAATTTTTGCACCTGATTCTTTTGCCATTTTAAGCGCATTGTTTAAAATATCTTGATTAACTTCATAACCTTTTGGTGTAGCAACTCTTAATTCAAAACCAAGTTTTGCTGCTAGATTAAGCCAAGAGTGAGTCATATTATTCCCATCTCCAATATATGCAACTACTAAGTTATTTTCTAATCCTGCTTCTTGAATAGTTAAATAATCAGCCATTAATTGAACTGGGTGATACTCATCAGTAAGACCATTTATTACTGGAACTTTTGAATATTTAGCAAACTCTTCAAGTTTACTTTGTTCAAAAGTTCTAATCATAACCATGTCAACCATTCTTGATATTACTCTACTTGTATCACTCATTGGTTCACCTCGACCAAGTTGAATATCATTAGAAGATAAAAATAGTCCAATCCCACCTAATTGGTAAATTCCTGTTTCAAAACTTACTCTTGTTCTTGTACTACTTTTTTCAAAAATCATACCAAGTGTTCTTTTTGGCATATAATCTTTAAAGACTCTATTTTTTGTCTCTTTTTTAATTTTTTTTGAAAGCTCTAAAATTTCTAATATTTCTTCTTTAGTATAATCTGCTAATGTTAAAAAATGTCTCATACTATCTACCTTTTTATAATAAAGCTTTTATTATATATAAGTTGACATTATTTATTTCTTAATTAAATAAAACAATTAATACAAAACACTAAAAAATCGCTGTAAAGCCCATAAAATAACACTTTTGTGACTTTTTATGTTATGAGCCTTTAAGAGTTTCTACTCTAAAATTTCACTTGTTTGAAAGGAAAATAGATGGTAAATAACGTATTAAAAAGAGACGGAACAACAAAAGAATTTCAAAGTTTCAAAATAGAAGATGCAATAAAAAAAGCATTTAAGAGTGTACATGTAAAATTTGATAATAAAATATTTTTTAATGTAATAGACACATTAGAACAAAAAAGAGTAATTGCAGTAGAAGATATTCAAGATACAATCGAGAATGAACTATTTAAAGCCGGCTATTTTGAAGTGATGAAATCTTTTATGTTGTATCGACATATGCATAAGATGCAAAGGGAGCATGTTCTAGGCTTAGATAAAGATACAACGTATATAAATTGTACTCAAACAACAGAAGAGTATATAAATAAAACAGATTGGAGAATTAATGCAAATTCAAATACTGGATATTCACACGCAGGTTTAATTAATAATAGTGCAGGAAAAGTAATAGCAAATTATTGGCTAGATAAAATATATTCTAAAGAAGAAGGATATGCACATAGAAATGCAGATTATCACATTCATGACTTAGATTGTTTGAGTGGTTATTGTGCAGGTTGGAGCCTTAGAGTTTTACTAGATGAGGGATTTAATGGAGTTAGAGGAAGAGTTGAAAGCGATGCTCCTAACCATTTTAGAGAAGCATTAGGTCAAATGGCAAACTTTTTAGGAATTTTACAAAGTGAATGGGCAGGAGCTCAGGCATTTTCTTCATTTGATACATATCTTGCACCATATGTTTTTAAAGACAAATTATCTTATACTGATGTGAAGAAAAATATTAGAAGTTTTATTTATAATTTAAATGTACCAGCACGTTGGGGACAAAGTCCTTTTACAAATGTTACAATTGATTGGACAGTTCCTGAAGATTTAAAAGATCAAATTCCTACAAAAAGACAGATGCACCTTTTAAAAAATCTTAATGATGAAGAGCTTTTAGAACAAATTAAACAAAAAGGTTATTCAAGTTTCGAAGAATTAACATATAAAGATTTTCAAAAACAAATGAATATGATTAATAAAGCTTTTTATGAAGTTATGACAGAAGGTGATAAAACAGGACAACCTTTTACTTTCCCTATTCCAACAGTTAATATTACAGAAGATTTCGATTGGTATGGTGAGAATACTGATATTTTGTTTGAAAATACTGCAAAGATTGGATCTTCTTATTTTCAAAATTTTATTGGTAGTCAATATATAAAAGATGAAAATGGAAATTTAATACCAAATGATAAAGCTTATAAACCTGGACATGTAAGAAGTATGTGTTGTAGGTTGCAATTAGATTTACGAGAGCTTCTAAAAAGAGGAGGCGGTTTATTTGGTAGTGCAGAGATGACTGGAAGTGTAGGTGTAGTTACTATAAATATGGCAAGGTTAGGTTATCTTTATAAAACTGATAAAAAAGCCTTATATGAAAGATTAGATGAGTTAATGGAACTTGCAAAATCAACATTAGAGAAAAAAAGAGAGTTTATTCAAACATTGTATGATAGAGGATTATTTCCTTATACAAAAAGATATTTACCACACTTTAACAATCATTTTTCAACTATTGGTATTAACGGTATTAATGAAATGATCAAAAACTTTTATGAATTACAAGAGGATATATCAACTGAAAAAGGAATTTCTTTTGCCCATGAAATATTAGACCATATGAGAGAAAAAATGGTGTATTTCCAAGAAACAACAGGTAATTTATATAATCTTGAAGCAACACCAGCAGAAGGAACAACATATAGATTTGCAAAAGAAGATAAGAAGAGATATAAAGATATAGTTCAAGCTGGTTTTGATAAAAATATTTATTATACAAACTCTTCACAATTACCTGCTGATTATACAAATGATATATATGAAGCTTTAGATTTACAAGATGATTTACAGTGTAAATATACAGGCGGAACAGTTCTTCACTTATATATGAAAGAAAGAATTAGTTCAACAGAAGCTTGTAGAAAATTAGTTAAAAGTGTAATTTCAAATTACAAACTTCCTTATATTACTATAACTCCTGTTTTTTCTATTTGTCCAGTACATGGATATATAAGTGGAGAACATGAGTTTTGTCCAAAATGTGATGAAGAAATTTTATTAAAGGAGAAAGAAAATGCAAAATTGTCAAATGCCTAAACATTTAGAATCAAAAAGAACAAAATGTGTTATATACACAAGAGTTATGGGATACCACAGACCAGTGGAGAGTTTCAATATAGGTAAAAAAGGTGAACATAAACAAAGGGTTAAATTTCTTGAAAAAAATAATATATGATATTACGCCTTTTACTACGTTAGATTATAAAGATAACTTATCTTGTATTGTATGGTTTATATCATGCAATATGAGATGTCAATATTGCTATAACACAAATATAATTGAGTGTAAAGATGGTAATTATGAAATAAAAGAACTATTTGAATTTTTGGAAAAAAGAGTAGGGCTTTTAGATGCTGTTGTTTTAAGTGGTGGTGAAGCAACTATGCATGATTTATTACCAATTTGCAAAAAAATAAAATCTATGGGCTTTAAAATTAAATTAGATACTAATGGAACAAATAAAAAAATAGTTAATGATTTAATAGAAAAAAATTATTTAGATTTTATATCTTTAGATTTTAAAGCAACAAAACAGAACTTTAAATCAATTACAAACTCAAAATTATATAACAATTTTTATGAGACTTTATTATATCTTATTAGTATAAATTTTGATTTTGAAGTTAGAACAACACTACATGAAGATTTATTGGATGAAAAACAATTAAATGAAATGATAGATACACTTTACAATGCTGGGTATAAGAACAGCTTTCATATTCAAAATTTTTTAAATGTAGAAAACTATTCAAACTTAACAGAAGCAAAGAACTCAATTAATAAAGATCTATTAAGCGATAAATTAAATATCTTGTGGAGAAATTAAATAACCCTGTCCAGAAATATTTTTAACTAGGTTTTTAGATGTTTTGGATCTAAATCTTTTTATAAAAGTTCTTAATCTTTCATCTGAAGATTCTTCACCTTCCCACAAAGTATCTTTTATTTTGTCAACTTCTACAATATTAGGATAATTTTTTATTAATAAAAATAAAAAGTTTTTTTCTCTTTTTGTTAGATTAATAATTTTCTCATTTTTAAATAAATTATTTTTATTTTTATCATAATAGATATCTTTTGAAAGTTTAAATACTCTTTTTTTATCCAATTTTGTTACTAATTTTTTTAAATAATCTAAAACTTCATCTGGATCAAATGGTTTTATAAAATATTTTGTAATACCAATATCAATTGCATTAAGAAGTCTTTGTTTTTCAGAAAAAGCACTAAGAACAATTACTGGAATATTTTCATCAATCTCTTCTTTTATCTTTTTTGTCATTTCTAAACCATCAAGTTTAGGCATCATAATATCAGTAATAATAATATCAGGCTTTACACTTTTTACTTTTTCTATTGCTTCTAAACCATCTTTTGCAAGAGTAAAGCTAAAAAAATAATCACCAATTGCTTCTTTTAATAGTTTTGAAATATTTTGTTCATCTTCAACAAGTAATACCTTAAACTCTTTTAACAAATAGTCAGTTGACATAGATATCTCCTAAATTTAAATATCTTTTAAATTATTATTATAGAATTTTTTTTTAAAAGATAGATAAAAATAACTATATATTTAAAAATATTTTAAAAAAAATATTTTTAAAATACCGTAATAAGGCAATTTAGTAGAATTAAGTTTTTATTAAGCTTATAAGTTGTGAAAAATGATGTATAATACACTATTAATTTTAAAGAGGAAAAAATGCATATAGGTTTTATTATTGAACACTGGGATAATCTTGAACCACTTAAAAGTTCAACATTAACAATAATACGAGAGTGTGTCAAAAGGAATCATAAAGTATCTATACTTTATACAAATAATTTAACAGTTAGAAACAATATTGTTCATGGCTTTATCCAAACTATAAATGAAATGGATAAGATTCCTGAAAATATAGTGACATTTTATAAAAAAGTGCAGTTTGAGAAAAAATTAACTGCACTTCATGCCTTTGATTGTATTATGTTAAGAAAAGACCCACCAATAAATCCATTGGTACTTAATTTTCTTGATGCAATAAAAGATGAAACAGTGATAATTAATGATGTTGATGGGATAAGAAAAGCTAATAATAAACTTTATACTACAACATTTCATGATCCAAATAATACATTTTTGCCTGTTACTCATGTTTCAGGAAGTAAAAAGTATATCAATAAAATAATAGAAGAATCAGTAAGTGAAAAACTTATTTTAAAGCCTCTTGATGGTTCAGGTGGCAAAGGTGTAATAGTATTAGAAAAAAATGCAAAATCTAATATTAATTCACTTTTAGATTTTTATATTGATAAATCTGGTGATAAATATGTTATTTTGCAAGAGTATATTCAAGGTGCAGAAAATGGAGATGTTAGGGTTTTAATGCTAAATGGAAAATATTTAGGTGCATATCATAGAAAACCTGCTGAGGGTGAACTTAGAGCAAATATACAAGCAGGAGGAACTGCACATAAGTATACTTTGACACAAAGTCAAAAAAATGTTTGTAGAAAAATAGGTGCAAAGCTATTAGCAGATGGATTATATTTTGTTGGATTAGATATGATTGGGGATAAAATTCTTGAAGTTAATGTTCTTAATCCTGGAGGAATTACAAATATAAATAGATTAAATAAATTGAAGCTTCATCAAAATGTAGTTGATTTTTTAGAAGAAAAAGTAGAAGAGAAAATAGAAAAAAGAGCAGAGTTAGAGTATTTACTCAAAAGATTAAGTGAATTAAGGGAGTAGTTTTGAGATGGACGTACAAGAAATTCAAAAAAATTCAGAAGTTTCAGAATCTGTTGTGGAAATAGTGAAATTAATAAAACATGAAAGAAATTTTGAGAAAGCTGCTGAAATTGTAATAGCAAAAAATTTGACTATGTTAAATATTGTTGAAAGAACATTACGATTGCAAACGTTTGAATTAGCAAAACTTTGTGATGCTGTTATTTCCAAAAAATAGATAAGAAGTAAGTTTTCTTACTGCTTATCTAAAGGAATATTTATAATAAATTGTAATCCATTCTTATAATTTTGTGCTAATATAGAACCATTTAAACTTTTTTCAATAATCATTTTTGACATAAATAACCCAAGACCTGTTCCATTGCTTTGATGTTTTGTTGTAAAATAAGGTTCAAAAATTTTATCAAGGGTTTTTTCTTCAACTCCATTTGCATTATCTAAAAATATAACTTGTGCAAAATTACTATTTTCTATTGTTGTTTTTTTTATTTGAATATATATAATTCTATTTATAACTTTATTTTTATTAAATGCATGTGCAGAGTTTTGAAGAAAATTAATAATAACTTGTGATAGTTCATTTGATACTCCAAAAACATCAAGATCAATATACTCTTTTTTAATTGTAATATTCTCTTTTTGAATAAGTTTTCTACTAATATTTAAACTCTCCTCAAGGGCATCTTTTAAATTGAATTTCTTTTTTT
This sequence comes from Arcobacter sp. CECT 8985, assembly GCF_004116495.1. GTDB lineage: Bacteria > Campylobacterota > Campylobacteria > Campylobacterales > Arcobacteraceae > Malaciobacter. The sequence goes on from NZ_PDKC01000004.1 coordinate 55,859, forward strand.
CTTTATTTGGATTGAAAAAGTTTGAAAAATCATCAATTGTTTGAGACATATTTGCAATAATTTCTTTGCTATCTTTATAATATTTTGTCATATTTTCATTATCTTGTGCTGTTGCACATTTTTTTAAGTTAAATAAAGCAAGATTTAATTCTGTTAGAGGTTGTCTCCATTGGTGAGCTATATTTGCAAGCATTTGTCCTAAACTAGCCATTCTTGATTGCCAGAATAAGATTTTTTGTTTTTGTTTATTTTTTTCTATTTCTTCTTGAACTCTTTGTTCAAGATTTTGATTTAACTCTTTTAGTTGTTTTGTTTGTTCTTGAACTCTCATCTCAAGAGTTTTATTTAGAAGTTTTAGTTCTTTATCTTTTTTCTCTAGATTTTTTTTTAGTTCAACTTCTTGTGTTACATCATAACGAATTGCAATAAACTCTTCAATATCATCAAAATCATCTAAAATAGGAGTAATTGTAGTATTTAAATATACACTTTTACCATCTTTTGTTAAGTTTTTAACAGTTGATTTATAAGTTTGTCTTTTTTGTTTGATAGTTTCCCATAGATTTTTAAAATGTTCTTTGGGAACATCAGGGTGTCTCACTATATTGTGATTTTTCCCTAATAATTCCTCTTTGGAGTATCCAGAAATTTTGCAAAACTCATCATTTACAAAAGTTATAATTCCATTTATATCTGTTTTTGAAACAATATTACTATTTTCAATTGCTTGTTGATAAGTATTTGCATTTTTCATATTAATTATTTTTATTTAAATATTCACAAGCCTCTTTTGCATGATAAGTAATAATCATATCTGCACCAGCTCTTTTAAAACCTATTAATGTTTCTATCATAATTCTTTCATAATCAACTAATCCTGCAATTCCTGCATTTTTAAGCATTGCATATTCACCACTTACATTGTATGCACAAACAGGTAAATTTGTATTATTTCTTAATTCTCTAATAACATCCATAAATGCTAATGCTGGTTTTACCATTAATATATCAGCACCTTGTCTTTCATCTTCTAAAGATTCTTCTAAAGCTTCAAGTCTATTTGCTGGATCCATTTGATATGTTCTTCTATCACCAAATGAAGGAGTAGATTCTGCAACATCTCTAAAAGGTCCATAGTATGCACTTGCAAATTTAGTTGAATATGCCATAATTGGAATATCTTGATAACCATTTTCATCCAATGCAGTTCTTAAAGTTTCAATAATACCATCCATCATTCCACTAGGAGCAATCATATCAATACCTGCTTTAGCGTGAACAATTGCTTGCTGTGCTGAAATTTCTAATGTTTTATCATTATCAACTGTATGTGTATGTGGGTCTAAAATTCCACAATGTCCATGGTCTGTATATTCACAAAAACATAAGTCACTAATAATATACATATCAGGGAATTTTGCTTTGATTGCCTTAGTTGTTCTTGCTATAATACTCTCTTCTGATAAACATTCACTACCAACTGAATCTTTTACATCTGGAATTCCAAATAAAATAATTGATTTTAAACCAATTGAATATATATATTCACACTCTTTAATTATTTCATCTATACTCATTTGAAAAACACCAGGCATTGAAGGTACTTCTGTTTTAATACCTTCTCCTTCTCTTACAAATAGTGGATATATAAAATCATTATTTGATAATGTTGTTTCTCTTACTAAATTTCTTAAGTTTTCATTTAATCTTAATCTTCTAAAACGTTTAAACATTTTTTTTACCTTTATTAGATATAATCATAGTTATTTTATCACTATAAGGTTTAAAAGAGGATGAAAATAAAACAATCAAATATTGCTAACCTCCCTACAAAATATGGAAAATTCAAAATAAAAGCTTACAAAGATTTAGATTCTCACCAAGAACATCTTGCTATTATAACACCTGATTTTGAAGATATTGATGCTCCTTATGTAAGAGTACATTCAGAGTGTTTAACAGGAGATACATTAGGAAGTTTAAAATGTGACTGCCAAAATCAATTACAACTAGCTATGACATTTATAGCAAAAGAGGGTGGACTTATAATTTATCATAGACAAGAGGGTAGAAATATAGGTTTACTAAATAAAGTAAATGCATATGCATTACAAGATCAAGGTAAAAATACAATAGATGCAAATCTTGAATTAGGTTTTAAAGAAGATGAAAGAGATTATAGTGTTATTGAATATATATTTAAAGATTTGAATGTAAATAAAATTAAATTAATAACAAATAATCCAGATAAAATTAATTTTATTAAATCAATTGGTGTTGAGATTTTAGAAAGAATTCCTTCAATTACTAAAACAAATAAATATAATGAATTTTATTTAAATACAAAAAAATCTAAAATGGGTCATCTTTTATAATGAGTTTAAAACAGAATTTAGAAAAAATAAATTTAAACTTTGATGAAAAATTTTATGAAAGATGCGATATTTTTTTGCAATTACTTCAAAAATGGGGTAAAGTTCATAATTTAAGTGGAAGTTTAAAAGATGAAGATATTTATGAAAATATTTTAGATTCTTTATACCCACTTAAGTTTATTGATGAATTTAACAGTTTTGCAGATATAGGTACAGGAGCAGGTTATCCAGGTCTTATCTTAGCAATTGCAAAACCAGATAAGAAGTGTTATTTAATAGAACCTAGAGTGAAAAGAGTATCATTTCTAAATTTTATAAAAAATACTTTAGAATTAAATAATGTAGAAGTTATATGTAATAGAGTAGAAAAAGTTAATGATATTATTGTTGATTTAGTTACATCAAGAGCAGTAACAAATACTTCATTATTATTAGATTTGACAAAAAATATATGTGAAGAAAAATGTAAATTCCTATTCTACAAAGGTAGTATGTTAGAAGAGGAAATACAAAAAGCAAAATTAGAACATACACAAATTGTTAGAAGAAATGAAAGAAACTATTTGTATTATAAAGGTAAAGAATGATATTGAAATTTTTAGCAGTAACAGTAGTCCTATTTTTAGTTTATACACTATTTTTTAAGAAAAATAGAGAAAAATCTATGGATAGTAGTAACAAAAGTAATCAAAAAGATAACATAGAAGATATAATGGTAGAGTGTCCCACTTGTGGAACTTATGTTTCAAAAAAAGAGGCAATCTTAAGTAATGGTAACTATTACTGCTCTAAAGAGTGTTTAGAAAACAAGTAGGTAATAAAATGATATTAATTGGTGATGAAAACATACCATATGAAAATATTCAGAAAGTAGAAGACATAAATGATTTTTTAGATACAAAACCAAATAGTTTAGTCTTATTTGAATATAAACAAAATATAATTGAGTACTGTTGTAAAAATTCACTTAATTATGTAGTTGTAATAAAAAATATAAAAGAAGCAATTTATTCAAATGCATTAAATGCAAAGTATATTGTATGTGAAAAAGATATTTCTAAAGATATTCAAGAAGTCGCAGATAATTATATGTTTGATTCGAAAATATTAGCAATAATTGATTCAAATGAAGAGTTTGAAGAAGTTGCAAAAAATCAAATTGACGGGATTATTTATAGGGCATTACTAAAATGAGATATATTTTAGTAAATTTACTATTTTTTACTATTTTATTTGCATGTAGTGGTGATTGTATGAAATGTCATCCTGGACTTAAAAAAAGCATAAACAATAAAGAACATATAATTTTAAAACAATGCATCACTTGTCATGATAAGTTATCAAACCAAATGAGTCAATGTGGTGGGGATTGTTTTTCCTGTCATTCTCAAAATAAATTAATTAATTCTGATTATAAAGCTCATAAACAATTAGCAAGTTGTAAAAAGTGCCATATTAGTAAAGAAGACTTTTTAAGTTTCCCTAATAATCGAGATAGTAACTTAATTGATTTACTGAAAAATAAGTGACCTTTAGATAAAATTGTGACTTTTAAAACATACCCACAACAAGGAATATTGTGAAAGAGATATTAGATATTATTGTTTTAATTTTGTTTGTATTTATGTTGGCTATGTTTATAATTGGATTTAATAAACAACAAATAAAAAAGCATAAAGATAAACTTGAGGAAATTGAAAAAAAGAAAAAGGATAAGATAAATGAATAAACCATTATTAATTGAAATTGGTGTAGAAGAACTTCCAGCAATCCCATTTTTAAAAGAGTTACCAAATATTGAGAAGAAGTGGCTGGAAATATTAGAAAAAAATAGACTTACATGTGAATTTGATTTTTTCTATACACCAAGAAGATTGGTTTTATGGCATAGAGAATTTCCTGTTTCTCAACCAAATAGTGTAGTAGAACAATTTGGGGCTCCAATAAAAATAGCATATAAAGATGGTAACCCAACTCCTGCAGCTATTGGGTTTGCTAAAAAATGTGCAGTAGAAGTAGAAGATTTAGACCAAATTGATAAAGGTAAGGGGCCTGTTTTATATTTTAAACAAGAAGTAACAGGAAAACAAAGTGAAACACTTTTAAATGATATGGTAAATGATTTTGTACACTCTTTACATTTTGGGAAATCTATGAGATGGGGAAGTAGAACAGATAGTTTTATTAGACCTATTAGAAGCCTTTCAATTCTTTTAGAAAATAAAATTATTGATGCAGAACTTTTTGGCGTAAAATCATCTAACACTTCATTTGCTCATAGAATGGTATCTTATGAACCTTTTTCTTATGACTTTGCAGGAGATTATTTTTGTAAATTATCTAAAAATGGTGTTATTCTTTATCCTGATGAGAGAAGAAAAATTATTTTAGATCAAATGAAAGAGATTGAAAAAAGTAATAATGTAAAAATAGATATTGATGAAGAGTTACTAGAAGAAGTTGTGGCAATTACAGAATACCCAACTGCATTGATTGGAAAATTTGATGAAGAGTTCTTAGAATTACCAGAAGAAGTAATTGTAACTTCAATGAAAGAACATCAAAGATATTTTGCAGTATACGAAAATGGAAATTTAACAAATAAATTTATTGTTGTTTCAAACTCAAAAACAGATGATTTTTCAGCAATTATTGCAGGGAACGAAAAAGTATTAAGACCAAGATTAGCAGATGGAATGTTTTTTTACAAGAATGATATTGCAAATGGACTTAACAATGAAGGCCTTAAAAAACTTGTTTTTGTTGAAGGTCTTGGTTCTATGTATGAAAAATCTCAAAGAGAAGCAATTATTGCAGGTTATTTGGCTTCTAAATTTGATGTATCTCAAAAAGAACTTTTAAATAAAGCAGTAATGTTAAGTAAAGCTGATTTAATGTCAGAAATGGTATATGAATTTACTGAGCTTCAAGGTCTTATGGGATATTACTATGCAAAAATTGCAAATGAAGATAAATTAGTTTATACAGCATTAAAAGAGCAATATCTTCCAGATGGAGAAGATTCACAATTACCTTCGAATAAATTTTCTTCAATAGTTGCATTATCATATAAATTAGATAATCTAATGGGATTATTTAGTGTTGGAAAAATTCCAACAGGATCAAAAGATCCATTTGGATTAAGAAGAGCTGCAGCTGGAATCGTAAAAATAGCAATTGAACATAAATTACCTATTAATTTAGAAAAAATAATTGATGATTTAATAGAAAATTATAAAGGTTTAAATAAAAATCAATTAGTTGAATTTTTTAATGAAAGATTATTTAAAATATTTGATGTAAATCCTTCTGTATTAAAAGCAGTATTAGGAAGTGGTGAAAAAGATATTTATGAAATTTCATTAAAATTATGTGCATTAAATCCAATTGTTCAAAGTGATAATTTCAAAGAAGTATCTTCTACTTTTAAAAGAGTTGCAAATATAGTAAAAGATATAAATACAAATGCTAATATAAGTGTTGAGGAGTCTTTATTTGAAGATAATGAAGAAATAGAGTTATTTAAAGCATATACATTAGTTGTATCAAAACAATATGATGATTATGAAGTACAATTAGATGCTCTTTTCTCTTTAAAATCACAATTAGATAACTTTTTTGATAACGTATTTGTAAATCATGAAGATGAAAAAATAAAAACAAATAGAAAAAATTTAATTGGATTAGTATATAAAGCATTTAAAAATATAGCTGATATTAAAGAAATATCAATATAATAATAAAGAAGAGACTTCTCTTCTTTTTAGTTTTTAGGAGATAGTTTGCAAAAATCATTTCTACTACTTGGACTACTTATAGTTCTTTTTACTGGTTGTGAAGAGAAAAAAAATAAAATAAATAGATATTTACAAAATTGGACTGGTGTTAATGGCGTTTTAGAAGTTTATGCTGGAGATAAATTAGTTAGAAGATTTATAAAAATAGATAAACTTTCAACTGCTGTGGGAACTGAAGAAAAAACTAGTAGACCATATAGATATGGTTATGGAGTGTTAGATTTAAATAAGAATTTCAAAGTGGATAATAATGAGAAAAAAGTCTATTTTGAATTTAGTGATTATTCAACAAATTATGTTTTCTTTGAAAACCCATATAAATAGGAGAAGATCGTGAAAAAGAATATTTTATTTGTATTAACAATACTTTTTATTTTTAGTGGATGTGCGACATGGAAAGGGATAAAAAAAGATAGTAATGATGCATGGAAAGCTACAAAAGGAGCAATTCACGAAGCAACTGAGTAATAATTATAAAGAATAGTTATTTATCTCTTTAGCTATTCTTTTTTTTATTGATACTAATGAAGACTCTACTATTTCATCTTTATCTTCTTTTGAAATATAGTTTATATAATTAATAGTTTGTTTTATTAAATCTTTTATCTCTTGATCTGTTGAATAGTAGCTAACTACTAAATGTTCACCTAAATGTGAGACAATGTTATTTTTTATTTCTTTTGTAATCATTTTTTTATCCCCCAATAAAATTATTATTAGTAATTATACTTAAACATGGTAATAGAAAAGTATCATTTTTACATCATAGGAATAATAATATGAAGGTTATTTGTTTGTTGTTGGATGTTACAAATTTATAAAGGAGAACAATATTATTCCTAAGATGAATGATGAAATAAAATTAATAATTGTTTGTATTTGTTATTAAAAAATTATGAATATCTTTTTGATTATTTTATTTCATCTACGCAATATATAAAAAATTGCTGTCAAAGATGAGTGGATGGGGTAGCAGGATTCGAACCTGCGAATGACGATACCAAAAACCGTTGCCTTACCACTTGGCGATACCCCAAAATGGAGCTGGTGAAGGGATTTGAACCCCCGACCTGCTGATTACAAATCAGCTGCTCTAGCCAACTGAGCTACACCAGCCCTAGAAAAAGTTATCTCAACTTTTTAGTGGGCGAAATTATAACTTTTTTATCTTAAATAAAAATTAAAAATATAGCATTTTTAAAAATATCAATAAAAAGAAATAATTTGATTATATGGTGTCAAGAGAGAGACTTGAACTCTCGACCTCCGGCTTATGAGACCAGCGCTCTAGCCAGCTGAGCTACCTTGACACCTGACAATTTATAATATAAATTGTAGAAAGTCATGTAAAATTTTACATGGCTGGAATAATACTGTTTATAATATTAAAGTTAGTTTAATTTTTATCTATTATGTAACTTTTTTTCTAAAAAAATATCCTGCAATAAATAAAGTTATAACTCCATATAAAAGCATTGGCCAAATCAATGAAATTGCAATTTGAAAACTCATATCTTTTAGAAATATTCCTTTTAATAAAATAAGAAAATATTTTAAAGATACAAAATCAGTAAATGGTATTAACCATTGAGGCATATTTTCAACAGGTGTTGCAAAACCAGACATTAAAACTGATGGAACAAGTAAAACAAAAGCACCTAGAATTCCTTGTTGTTGAGTTGATGAGATAGATGAGATAAATAATCCAAATCCAACTATAGAAAAAAGAAAAGAAAACATACTAAAATATAAAAGAAACAATGAACCTTTAAAAGGTACACCAAAAAATGTAATTGCAGCAATAAAAATTAGTGTTGCTTCAAGTATACTAATTATCATAGGTGGTATAATTTTACCTATAATTAAAATTGCTGGAGGTATTGGAGATATTAATGTTTGTTCAAAGGTACCTAATTCTCTCTCCCTTGCAACACTTAATGATGTAAGAATTATTGCAACTATCATAGATAATAAACCCACTAAATTAGGTAAAATCCACCAAAAATTATCTAAGTTAGGGTTATACCAATTTCTAACAATTATGGAGTCAATATTTGATTTGATATTTGTAAAGTCTTTTGATATTGCACTTACGATATATCCATTTGTAATTTGTGCGCTGTTTGATTTTCTACCGTCTGCTATAATTTGTATGGATGCTTTATTATTTGTAAATATATCTTTTTCAAAATTTTGAGGAATATATATAGTTGCTGTAACTTTTTGAGAATCTATTAAAGAAGTTAATTGTTTTTCGCTTTTCAACCTAATTATATTTGTAAATCTATTACTATATTTTAAATTTCTAATTATATTTTTGCTATGAACTGAGTTGTCTCTATCTAATACTCCAATTGATATATTTTTAACTTCTAAAGTAACTGCAAAAGAGAATAAAATTAATTGCAGTAAAGGAGGGGAGATTATTACTATTCTTGAACGTTTGTCACTCCATATTGCTAAAAACTCTTTTTTTATTAATACAATTAATTGATACAACATTATTCAATCTTCTTTCTTGTAATTTTAATAATAACAACAAACATTAAAATACCTAAAATTCCCATATATAAAAGATTTGGTAAGATAACTTCATATATATTTCCACTTAAAAATAGTGTTTGAAGGATGGGAATAAAATATTTTGCAGGTATTATTGTTGTTACTAGTTGAAGCCAACTTGGCATACTACTAATTTGAAAAATAAAACCAGATAATAACATTGCAGGTAAAAAACCTACAATAAGTGCAACTTGTGCAGCCACAAACTGATTTTTTGATAAGGTTGATATTAATAAACCTAATGCAAGTGAAGGTAATAAATAAACAGAAGATGTGATAAAAAGTAAAAAATAAGAACCTCTAAAAGGTATCTTAAACCAAACAAGTGTAATGAAAACACAAATTACCATTGAAAATAGTGCTAAAATAAAATAAGGAAGTACTTTTCCTGCAATTAACTCAAAAGATGTGACAGGTGTAGACATTATTGCTTCCATAGTACCTCTTTCCCACTCTCTTGCAATAACAAGTGCAGTTAGTAAAGTTCCAATTAAAGTAAGAATAATTGCAATAGAACCAGGAAGTAAAAAATAACTACTTAATAAAGGTGCATTAAACCAATATCTACTTTCAACATTTATTTTATTTTTTAATTTTATATTCTCTTGTAATAACCAATTATTCCATAGACTATATCCATATTTGTATACATATCCTGCAATACTAGGTTCCGTTCCATCAGTTATAAATTGAATCTTTGGTTTATTATTTTCTATATCTTTTGAAAATGTTGAAGGAATAACTATAATTGCTTTTATTTGTCCCTTTTGTATCATTTTATTAGCTGTATTTCTATTTGTATCAATATTTTTTATTTTAAAACTTGGAGATACTTTGAAACTATTTACTAAACTTTGAGTATATTTTGATGATTTTTCTACAACTACGCCAATTGGAATATTTTTTGAGTCAAGAGATATTGCATAACCCATTAAAAATAGTAAGATTAAAGGTAGTATAAATGCAATAATTATAGAACTAGGATCTCTTATTATTTGAATACTTTCTTTTATAAATAAAGCACTTAATCTTTTAATATTAAGCATCTTCATTCCTTTTTATTATTTCAATAAAAGCATCTTCCATTGTTGCATTATCTCCAATTTGTTTAATCAAATTATGAGGAGTATCTAATGCAATTGCTTTTCCTTTATAAATTAAAGCAATTCGATCGCAATACTCAGCTTCATCCATAAAATGTGTTGTAACCATAATTGTCATGCCTTTTTTTACCATTGCATAAATATGATTCCAAAACTCTCTTCTTGTAATTGGGTCAATTCCAGAGGTTGGCTCATCTAAAAATAGTACTGCTGGGTTATGCATTACTGCACAAGCTAATGCTAATCTTTGTTTGAATCCTAAAGGAAGATCTTTTGCTGGATATTTTAAATATTTTTTTAATTCAAATATATCTATCATACTTTGAATTTTTTCTTTTTTCTCATTAGCTTTTAATCCATAAATCCCTGCAAAAAACCTCATGTTTTCTATTACTGAGATATCTCCGTATAAAGCAAACTTTTGTGACATATAACCAATCTTTTGTCTTGCTTTAAAAGATGATTTTTCTAAATTCAAACCTAGAACTTTTGCTTCTCCACTAGAAGGATGCATTAATCCACATAACATTTTAAATGTAGTAGATTTTCCTGCACCATTTGGACCTAAAAAACCAAATATTTCTCCTTGTTTAATTTTAAAATTTACGCTATTTGTTGCAGTAAAATCTCCAAACTTTTTTGTAAGGTTAATTGCTTCAATTAAATTATCATATGTTTTAGGTAGTTTTTGTAATTCTTTTGATAAAGGGGAGTCTGAATTAAAATTTCCTCCTAATATATTCATAAAACCATCTTCAAAATTTGGCTCAATAGATTCATATTTTGATTTTTTTGCATTTATAGACTCTAAGTTAGGTAAAAGATCTTTTTTATCACAAATAACTTTAATATTATCACCTTGTATAACACCATCTTTTATTTCATCATATTTTAAAGCAAGTCTTAAAGTCTCTCTTTTGTTAATAAAAGGTCCTGTAATTTTAAAGACTTTATTTTTCATTTCATTAATTAATTTTTGTGGTTTACCATTAAATAAAATATTTCCTTCATTTAAAAGAATTACTTCATCACATAATTGAGCTTCATCCAAATATGCAGTACTCCACACAACACCTACGTCATCTTCAATTAATTTTTGTACAATTGACCATAACTCTTTTCTTGAAATTGGATCAACTCCCACTCCAGGTTCATCTAGTAGTAAAAGTTTTGGTTTTTTAATTAATGCACAAGCAAGTCCAAGCTTTTGTTTCATTCCTCCGGATAAATTTTTTGCAAGAAAAGATGTAAAATTTTTTAAATTAGTAAAATCTAATAATTCATCAATTCTTGAAGAAATATTTTTTTTAGGAATTTCTTGTAATTTTGCATACAACGATAAATTTTCAAGCACACTTAAATCTTCATATAAGCCAAACTTTTGAGGCATATATCCAATAAGCTTTTGTATTTCATGCGAAAAAGAGGGTAGGTCATATCCTAATACTTTTATATTACCAGAAGAATTATCTAATAATCCAGTCATTAACCTAATAAGCGTTGTTTTCCCTGCACCATCAGGTCCAACAATACCTGTAATCTTATTTTCTTTGATTTTTATATTAATATTCTTTAGTGCTGTAACATTATCAAATTTTTTAGTTAAATTTTGAGTCTCTACTAATGACATAAAATTTTACTCATTTATATTATCAAATTTTATAGTTACTGGCATTCCTTGTCTTATTTTATCATCATAATCATTTAGAATAAGTCTAAATCTATATACCAAATCAGTACGTAAATCTTCAGTTTGAACACTTTTAGGAGTAAATTCTGCAACTGCAGAAATAAAGCTAACTGTTGCATGATATTTTTTATTTGAGCTATCAGTATAAACAGTTGCTTTCATTCCTGGCTTAATTTTTCCAAGATACTTTTCAGACATATAACTTCTAATCCAATACTCATCACTTTTTGCTAATTGTATAACAGGAGTAGAAGCATTAACTATTGAACCTTCCTCATGAATTCTTGTTAATATTGTTCCATTTGTTGGAGCTTTTAAAATTGTATCATTAAGGTTTATTTGTTTTATTTGTTTTTGAGCTTTTAAAGATTGTAATTTTGCACTTGCAGTATCAATATCTTCTTTTCTATATCCATTTTTTAGTAAATTATAGCTACTTTTTGCATAGTCATACAGTGCTTTTGCATTATCATATACAAGTTTAATATCATCATATTTTTGTTGAGAAATTGATTTTTTTTGTAAAAGTTTTGTATTTCTTTCTAAATCAATTTTCGCTTTTTTCATTGCAACTTTTCTTTGTGCTAAAGTTGCTTTTGCTTTATTAATATCTTCTTTTCTATAGCCATTTTTTAATTTTATGACATTAGATTCTTGTGCTTTAATTTGTGCAGATATATTATTTAAATTTTGTTTATATAAAGAGTCATCTAAAACTGCAAGAACTTGACCCTTCTTTACAACATTACCTTCATCGAAAAATATTTTTTCAATTTTTCCACTAACCCTAAAGCCTAATGATACAGTTCGTACATCAACATTTCCGTAAAATTTGTTTTCTTGTTTATCTTTTGTACATCCATTAAAAATTAAGATAATTGAAAAAAAAGTAGTAATATATAATAAGTTTTTCATTTAAAACTCCAATAAGTAATAGAATTAATTATACTACTAAAATCTTATTATTAAATTATAATCTAAATATATTTGCAGAGTTAAAAAAAATAATTGGGGTAGTTTGATATCTGATTGGTTGCGGAAGATAGATTTGAACTATCGACCTTCGGGTTATGAGCCCGACGAGCTACCTGACTGCTCTATTCCGCGATATAAAAGTGGATGGGGTAGCAGGATTCGAACCTGCGAATGACGATACCAAAAACCGTTGCCTTACCACTTGGCGATACCCCAACGTTTAAGTGCCGAAATTATAGTGTAAATAATATTATTTGTCAAGAGTAGATTTGGCTTTTTTTACATATTTTTTGATATAATTTTATATATACTAAAAAATTAAACAATAAAGAGAATGACATGTCAGCAATAAAAAGAGTAGAAGAGGCAATAGAAGAGATAAGAAAAGGCAACATGGTTATCATGTTAGATGATGAAGATAGAGAAAACGAAGGTGATTTAGTTTATGCTGCGGCTTTAAGTACACCAGATAAAGTTAATTTTATGGCATCAAATGCAAAAGGTTTAATTTGTGTATCTGTAACAAAAGAGACTGCAAATAAACTTAATTTAAATCCGATGGTTGAATCAAATACATCATCATATGAAACAGCTTTTACAGTTTCTGTTGATGCAGTAGATGCTGCTACAGGAATTAGTGCAGGAGAAAGAGATAGCACTATTAAAATATTAGCGAATCCTGTATCAAAAGCAGAACAATTAGTAAGACCAGGTCATATTTTTCCATTAATTGCAAAAGATGGAGGTGTATTAGTAAGAACTGGACATACAGAAGGAAGTGTTGATTTATGTAAATTAGCTGGATTTAATGGTGAAGCTGTTATCTGTGAAATTATGAAAGATGATGGGACAATGGCAAGAAGAGATGATTTAGATATCTTCTCTAAAAAACATAAATTAAAACAAATTTATATTTCTGATTTGGTTGAATATAGACTTTCTCATGAAAAATTAGTAGAAGAAGTTTCAACTACACAAACTAACTTTTTTGATTCAAATGTAATAAAAAAAGATTTTAAAGATCACTTAGGAAATATTCATACAGCAATTATTTTTAAAGAATTAGCAGATATTAGTCATGTTAAATTTCATACAGTAATTCCAGATATTGAATTATTTATGAATAGCAATAAAATTAGCTCAATGCTTAAAACAATTAATTTTTTAGAATCAAAAGGTGGAATATTAGTATTTTTAAGTGATGGAAAAGCTAGTAAACAATCACAAAAAGATTATGGTATTGGAGCACAAATACTAAATTGTTTAAATGTTAAAAAAGTTAAACTAATGACTAGTGGTGGTAAACATTCATTTGTTGGTTTACAAGGATTTGGATTAGAGATAAAAGAAGAGATTCAAATTGAAGGGTAGAGGAGTTTAAATAGAAGGTTTGAACCTTCTATTTATTATATTTGTGGACCTGCTGTTGTAAAATCAAATTCACTTTCAAGCGTTAAATATTTTTTGAAATTTTCTATATACATACCAGCTAGTTTTGTAGCCATTTCATCGTATGCTTCTTTATCTTCCCATGTATTTCTAGGATTCAATACTTCAGTATCTACACCATCTAAAGTTTTAGGAATAGATAAATTAAAATAAGGTAATACTTCAAAATCTGAATTATTAATAGAACCATCTAAAATTGCATTAATACAAGCTCTTGTATTTTTGATACTCATTCTAGAACCAACACCGTAAGGACCACCAGTCCATCCAGTATTAACTAAGAATACATTTACATTATGTTTATCAATTTTTTCGCCTAGAAGTTCAGCATAAACTGTAGGGTTTAATGGTAAGAATGCTTCACCAAAACAAGAAGAGAAAGTTGCAACAGGTTCAGTTATTCCTCTTTCTGTTCCTGCTACTTTTGCAGTATAACCACTTAAGAAATAGTACATTGCTTGATCTCTAGTAAGTTTTGCAACCGGTGGTAAAACACCAAATGCATCAGCACATAAGAATATGATATTTGATGGATGCCCACCACTCATTGTTTTTGCATGATTTTCAATATGATCAATAGGATATGATACTCTAGTATTCTCAGTTTTACTAGAATCTTTATAATCAACTACTCCATTTTCATCAGCAATTACATTTTCTAATATTGCACCTTTTTTGATTGCATTATATATTTCTGGTTCAGAGTCTTTATCAAGATTAATAACTTTAGCATAACAACCACCTTCAAAGTTGAATATACCATTATCATCCCAACCATGTTCATCATCACCAATTAAAGCTCTATTTGGATCAGTTGATAGTGTAGTTTTACCAGTACCACTTAATCCAAAGAATAGGGCAGTATCTCCATCTTTACCAATATTTGCAGAACAATGCATCGATAATTTACCTTCTAGTGGAAGCCAATAATTCATCATTGAAAAAACACCTTTTTTCATCTCACCAGCATACCAAGTTCCACCAATTATGGCACAATTTTCTTCTACATTAAATACAACATAAACTTCTGAATGTAAACCATGACTTACATAAGATTTATCAATTGTTTTACAAGAGTTATAAATAGTAAATTCAGGTTTAAAGTTATCTATTTCTTCTTGAGTTTGTGGAACAATAAACATATTTTGAATAAAATGTGCTTGCCACGCAACCTCAGTGATAAATCTCACAGATTTTCTACTATCTAAACTAGCACCACAATAAACGTCAGTAACGTATAAATCTTTATTACTTAATTGTTTTTTTGAATTATCTAATAGATCTTCGTAAACATCTTTTGTAACTGGTTGATTAATCTCACCCCAAGAAATATATTTATTTGAAGGATCTTGATTAACAAAAAATTTATCTTTTGGACTCCTACCAGTAAATATACCAGTATCAATCATTAGTGCACCAGTTGAAGAAACTTTGGCACCTTCATTATTTACTGCATGAGTAATTAATGTGTCAACATCTAGATTTCTGTACACTTTTCCTACGTTTTCAAGTCCAAGTGAATTTTTAATTTCAGGCATTTTTTATACTCTTTCCTACTATTATTTATTTTATTATTTAAAAATTGATAAAAGTACACCAGCTGCAACCGCCGAACCGATTACACCAGCAACATTTGGTCCCATTGCATGCATTAATAAAATATTTGATGGATCTTCTTTTTGTCCTACTTTACTAACTACTCTTGCTGCCATTGGTACAGCAGATACTCCAGCTGCTCCAATTAATGGGTTAATTTGATTATCTTTTGGACTAAACTTATTCATGATTTTAGCCATTATAAGCCCTGCTGCAGTTCCCACTGCAAAAGCTACTAATCCAATTACCATTATTCCCATAGTTTCCATAACTAAAAATTGTTCCGCTGCTAGTTTAGAACCAACACCTAGTCCTAAAAAAATTGTAACTATGTTAATTAATGAATTTTGCATTGTATCAGAAAGTCTCTCAACAACTCCTGATTCTTTTGCAAAATTACCGAAACATAATGCACCAATTAAAGGAGAAGCATCTGGTAAAATCAGTAAAGTTAATACTAAAACAACTAAAGGGAAAACAATTTTTTCTAATTTAGAAACTTTTCTCATTGAAGTCATTTTAATTTTTCTTTCACTATCAGTTGTTAATGCTTTCATAATCGGAGGTTGAATTACTGGTACTAAAGCCATATAAGAATATGCAGCAACAGCAATTGCCCCAAGTAATTCAGGTGCTAAAGCAGAAGCAATAAATATTGATGTAGGACCATCAGCTCCACCGATAATTGAAATTGCAGCTGATTGTTGTAATGTAAAGTCAATTCCTGGAACAAATTGAGAAAGTACTACTGCTCCAACTAATGAACCAAAAATACCAAATTGTGCAGCACCACCAAGTAGAGCTGTTTTAGGATTTGCTAATAATGGACCAAAGTCAGTCATTGCTCCTACACCCATAAAAATCAATAACGGGAAAAATTCATTTGCAATACCCATATCATATATAATACCAAGCATCCCATGAGGACCTGCAATATTTGCAATAGGTATATTGGCTAAGATACCACCAAATCCTATAGGTAAAAGAAGTAAAGGCTCAAAACCTTTTTTGATTGCTAAATAAAATAGTACAAAGCAGATAATTATCATAATAACTCTACCACCACTTTGTGCAAAAATACTCATTGTATGACCATGTGAATCTTTTACACCATCTTTTGGGTTTACTATTGCATTTAGACCTGTTGTTTTATAAAAAGATTGAATAAGATCTGTTAAAGTTCTTGCTTCATAACTTTTTTGTTCAACTTTATTTGTAACTTCATTAGTGCTAGTATTTGCAGATGCATTAACACTGCAAATACTCATAAGAAGAACAAATAGTGAAATAATTAAACTTTTCTTCATTATTACTCCATTTTTTAGCTAATAATAGCTAAAGATTGTCCTTCGTCAACTGCTTGATTTTGAGAAACCAATACTTTTGAAACTGTTCCTGCCATTGGTGCATTAATATCAATTTCCATTTTCATAGCTTCTAAGATCATAATTTTTTGATCTTTTTCAACTTTATCACCTTCTTTTACTAATACTTTCCAAACAACACCATTTACTGCTGCAGGAACTTCTTCACCAGAAGCAGAATTAGTAGCTGAAGTAGTTGGTGCAACAGTTTCAGCTTTATTTTCAGTTGAAGATACAGGTGTAATTTGAATATCAGCATCACCTTCTGCTACAGTTACATTGAATTTTTGTCCATCAACTACTACAGTATAATTACCAGTTGCATTATTCATATTTTTATTTTCTCCCTTTTCACATACTTTGTCATTTTCACAAACGTCTTTTTTTGTAGATTTTCTAATATTTAAAGGACCATCGCCTTTTAAGAAAGTAATACCTTTTTCATCACAAGCTGCAGCAATAAAGATATTTTCTTCTGAAGTTTCTAAACCTTCTTCTTTCAATCTATTTTCCCAGAATGCCATAGTCTTTCGCTCATCTCTATCAGCAATATCTAAAGGATTTTCTGAAGTTGGTTCTAATTTTAATTTTTCTGAAGCTAATTTAACTACTTCTGGATCTGGTTCAGTGGGAGTCTTTCCAAAATAACCTAATACCATTTTACCATATCCTGGAGCAATTTGTTTCCATGGACCAAACATTACATTAGCATATGCTTGTTGCCAATAAAATTGTGAAACAGGAGTTACAGAAGTACCATAACCACCTTTTTCAACTACTTCTCTCATAGCTTTTATAACTTCTGGAAATTTGTCCAATGTCCCATTATCTCTCATCATTTGAGTATTTGCAGTTAATGCTCCACCTGGCATTGGTGAAAAAGGAATTAAAGGAGAAACTTGTGTTGCTTCAGGTGGAATAAAATATTCACTTAAGCAATCATTTAAAACTTCTTGATATTTTAATATTTTTTCTAAATCAAGACCACCTAAGTCATAATTTTTCCCTTTTACTGCATGAAGCATTGTAAGGATATCTGGTTGAGAAGTACCACCACTAACAGGGCTTGAAGCTAAATCAAGACCATCTGCTCCGGCTTCTAAAGCTGCTAAATAACATGCAATTGATACACCTGCAGTTTCATGAGTATGAAGTCTTATGTGAGTATCATCACCTACTAGTTTTCTTGCCATTTTGATTGTTTCATATATTTTTTGAGGGGAACTAGTTCCTGATGCGTCTTTAAAACAAATTGAATCATATGCAATACCGCTATCAAGAATATTTCTTAAAGTTTTTTCATAAAAAGGCACATCATGCGCTCCAACACAACCTGGAGGTAAATCCATTAATGTTACAACAACTTCATGATTTAATCCATATTTTTTAATACATTCTGCAGAATATTCAAGGTTTTGAACATCATTTAAAGCATCAAAATTTCTAATTGTAGAAACACTATGTTTTGCAAACATTTTTGCATGCATATCAACAAGTTCTCTTGAACCTGTATCTAACATCACAGTGTTTATTCCTCTTGCAAGTGTTTGTAGATTTGCATCTGGGCCAACGATCTCCCTGAACTTGTCCATCATTTCAAATGCATTTTCTCTTAAATAAAAGAACAGAGATTGAAATCTTGCTCCTCCACCAAACTCAAAATGAGTTATACCAGCATCTTTCGCAGCTTCAACAGCTGGAAAGAAATCTTCCATTAGAACTCTACCACCAAAGACAGATTGAAATCCATCTCTAAAAGTAGTATCCATGACATCAATGTATTTCTTCGCCATATAAATTAACCTTTGAGATTTTTGTGATGTTGAACTGCAGCTATAATAGCAGCTACTTTAGTAGAATCTGAAGTAGCAGTTGCTTGAGGTGCTTGCGGTTTACTAAGGGGCTGTTTTTCCTTTGCAGGAAAATATTTACTTATAAAGGTCGCTTGACCCTTAAGCACAAAAATCATAATAATTAAAAATGAGAAAACAACTCCCATTCCTAATACCATAAATTTCAATGCTTCTATTATCATATTATGTTCCATATTACTCTCCGTGGTTACCACTGTAATTTGTAAGTACAATTTTATATTAAACTACCTTTATTAAAATTTATAAATAGCCACATTTCATAGAAACTTTTAGATTTTCTTATACTTTTTATCTATTATAAAATTTTTTCTCCAAATTTATATATTATAATGTCAACTTTATTTATAAATTCTATTACAAAACTACTAATATTAAAAACTTTTTCTCCCATTTTATGTTCCTTTTGTATAAATATTTCAAAATTATAATATTTTTATTCAAATTTATTGAAAAATATTTCAAATTGTAATATAATTACTTTAAGTTACAATTTTAGGAGTTTTTATGCTTTTTGTTAATGAAATTATTGAAAAATTGAAAGATGTAATTAGTGCAGATGGTAAATCTGGCAAGGTTTTTGATAAAGATGTTGCTACACAATTGGAGCTTTCACAAGCAAATTTTGCAACTATGAAGAATAGGGGGAAGATTCCTTTTCAAAATATATTAGATTTTTGTGCAAAAAAGAAAATATCTATTAACTGGTTACTTTACAATCAAAATCCAAATTCATTACTAGATTCTACAGATAAATATTGGATAAAATACTACCCTGATATTAGGGTTAGTGCTGGTGGTGGTGCCTATGAAGATAGTGATAGTTCACATGAAATTGAAGTACCTGAGTATTTTATAACTATGCTAGGAGGAAAAGAGAATCTAAAAAATATTGATGCTATCAATGTAATTGGAGATTCTATGGAACCAACATTAAATTCTGGAAATATTATATTTTTAGATAAAACAAAAAAAGATATAAAAAGAGAGGGGATTTTTGCATTTACTACAGTACATGGACTTTTTGTAAAAAGAATTCAACAAAGAGTAGATGGGAATCTTGATATAATATCTGATAATAAAGATTACCCTAAACAAACTCTTAGTAATAAAGAAATAAATTTATTAGGAAAAGTTGTAGGTTCTTTTGGAATGGTTTATTAAAATAATAAAGTAGTTTGCATATCTTTAGAATCTAACAATTGAGTTAATTCATCATAATTATATCCAATTAAATATGCTGCATTAAAATTGTTAGATTTTAAAAAATCTTTTATTTCTTCTTCTTTTTTAATTATATTTTGTTTTGCATAAAAATTATTTAGTTCATTCTTACATAAAAATATTATCTTACCATGTCTAAAATTAAGTTTTAAATATGAAATTTCATTTT
The DNA here is from genome assembly GCF_004116495.1 of Arcobacter sp. CECT 8985. Taxonomy (GTDB): domain Bacteria; phylum Campylobacterota; class Campylobacteria; order Campylobacterales; family Arcobacteraceae; genus Malaciobacter. The sequence continues at coordinate 76,034 of NZ_PDKC01000004.1, forward strand.
CTATAAGTTCTAAATTATTCTGTAAAATTAAAAATTTATTGCTTTTTCCAAATTCTACTTGATTTATAAATTTATCTACAAAAATTGGTTTTAATAATTCACAATTTTTTAACTTTGTAAAATCTAATTCATCATCCAAAAAATTATATGCAGTTAAAAAATTTACTAAGTATATTTTAGGAACTCTAATTTTCTGAAAAAAAGTATCTTTATAGGTAAAAGAGCATTCAAAAATAGTATGTTGAATAATATTTTCAATATCATCTTTATTTATAGTTTTTATATTCTTATTTTGAGGATATAATTTATCCATTAATTTTTTATTTTTAAAAACTAAATTGTCTTCATTTTCAATATAATCTAGTATTTTCAGCGCTTCATCAATATTATCAATTAATTTTAAATCAACTCTAGTAATAGGTTTTAAATATTTTATATAATTAAATGTAACTTGATCACAAAAATGTGCGCTTAAATCATAATTTGATAAGTTAAATCGTAATAATTTAATCACCGCTTCATCTAAATCATCTACTTTTATCCAAGATATTTCAAAATCTGTAACTGTTATATAAGTATCAACTAAAATAGCAAATGCACCATTTTCTATTGCAAGAGAGATATCTTTAATATTTTTTGCAATAAAAAGGTCTCCCTCTTTAACTTTTTTTGCAGATTGTTTTATATTATAAATAAAAGAAACAGATGGAGAATTTAAAACTTCTCCATCTATAATATCAACAATAGATGAAATTTTCACTAGCTAATCTTAGTTCCAGAGATTTTTGTTTTTTCAGGTCTTACAAGGCATAAACCATTCTCATCTTTGGCTGCTAAAAGCATACCTTCACTTAACATTCCCATTAGTTTTGCTGGTTTTAAGTTTGCTACTACACAAGCTTGAGTTCCAATTAAATCAATAGGAGAATAAAATTCTTTTATTCCTGCTAGTATTTGTCTATTTTTATCTTCTCCTAAATCAACTTGAAGTTTTAATAATTTTTTAGATTTTGGTACTTCTTCCGCTTCTACAATTGTTCCAACTTTTATTGTAGTTTCAAAGAACTTATCAATTGTAATTAAATTATCAGGTTCTTCTTGTTTATCACTTTTTTTCTCACTCTCTGCTTTATCTTTTTTTGTTTCAGGAGCTTGTTCAATAAGTGGTTCTTCAACTCTTGGGAATAATTGATCAACTTTTGTAATTGTTACATCATTTAATAACTCTTTATTTACAATTAATTTATTATAAAGTTCTGTATTAATATGTATTCCTAAAGAAGTTGCTATTTTTTCAATTTTTTCTGGCATAACAGGTTGTAAAAGAATTGAAACTTTTGCCATAATATTAGTAATTAAAGCAACAAGTGCCATTGCTTCTTCAGTTTTCCCTTCTTTCATTTTAGACCAAGGTTCATAATCACCAATTGCTTTATTTGCAATAGTAAGCACTTTCCATAAATCTTCTAAGAATCTGTTGATTTGCATATTAAAAATGAAGTCTTCAACATTTTCTAAAATTTTATTAACTTCATCAAGTTCCTTTTTATGAAACTTTTCTACATCTATAGAACTAACTTTAAAATCAAAATATTTTCCACTCATCCCAGAAATTCTATTTAATAAGTTTCCTAAATCATTTCCTAAATCTGAATTGATTCTATCAATTAATGCTTTTTGTGAAAAATCTCCATCTTGACCAAAAGGAACTTCTCTTAACATAAAATATCTAAACGCATCTAAACCATATGCATCTGCAACTTGTTTTGGATCTACAACATTACCTTTAGATTTAGACATTTTTTCACCATCTCTTGTCCACCAACCATGAGCTGCAATATGTTTTGGAAGAGGCAATTCTAAACTCATTAAAAATGCAGGCCAATAAATTGCATGAAATCTTAAAATATCTTTACCAACTAAATGAATACTTGCTGGCCAGAATTCAAATTTTTCTTCATTACTTCCATATCCAAGTGCTGAAATATAGTTAATTAATGCATCTAACCAAACATACATTACGTGTTTTGGTTCATTTATTGATTCAGGAAGTTTTACACCCCATTCAAAAGATGTTCTTGAAATAGATAAATCTCTTAAACCACTTTTCACAAAGTTTACTATCTCATTTTTCTTTGATCTTGGTAAAATACAATCTTCATTCTCTTCATACCATTTTAATAATTTATCTTCATAAGCAGATAGTTTAAAGAAAAAACTCTCTTCTTTTACAATTGACGTTGGTCTTCCACAATCTGGACAGAACTGCTCATCAATTAGCTGTTTTTCAGTAAAAAAAGTTTCACATGATACACAATAAAAACCTTCATATTCACCTTTATAAATATCACCTTTATTATACATTTTTTCGAATGCTTTTTGAGCACCTAATTTATGTTGTTCATCGGTAGTTCTAATAAATTTATCATATGAAATATCGAAATTATCCCATAATGCTCTAAATTTCCCAGAAACTTCATCTGCATACTCTTTTGGTGTTCTTCCTCTTGCTTCTGCACTTTGAGCAATTTTTTGTCCATGCTCATCTGTTCCTGTTAAAAAGTATGTATTATGTCCTGTAAGTCTTGAATATCTTGCAAGCATATCTGCGATAATAGTCGTATAAGCATGACCTATATGAGCTACGTCATTTACATAATAAATTGGTGTTGTGATATATACATTTTTACAAGTTTCTTCCATTTTTTACCTCTTAATTAAAATTCAAATCCACCGCCAGAGCCTTTATTCATTGACTCATAAACAGCTAAAATATATTTTTTTCTTAATTCACACTCAAAAAATAAAGAACAAGAAGAGCATGAATTTAGCTCTTTAGAAACTTGACATTGCTTTAACTCTTTTAAAGCTGCATCAAGTTTTAGTTCCCATTCGTCTATTACAATTTCGTTTGAATTATTTTCTTGCATTTTCTCTATAAACTTTTTTTACTCTATTAATTTCTTCATTTGATCCAAAAAAACATGGACTAGTATCATGAATATGTGTAGTTTGCACATCTAATACTCTATCAAAACCATCTATTGCTTGACCATTAGCTTTTTCATAAATATATGCAAAAGGAAATACTTCAAATAACTGTCTTAATTTACCTTTTGGTCTATCTGTAGTTCCAGGATAAGAAAAAAGTCCTCCACCTTTTAATAAAATTTGGTGTAAATCAGGAACCATTCCTCCTGAATATCTTAATCTATAACCATCTTGGAAAATATCATCAATAAGTTTTTTATGATAAGAAGCCCAACAATTTTGAGTTGAACCAGGTGCATTTAGTTTACCTTTTTCATTTAACTTAATATCTTGCATAAATTTAAATTCATTATTTATTAATCTATACATTTTTACATCACTTGTAGCAATTACTAATTCTACTCTAGGACCATAAACTACATATACTGAAGCAACAATATTTTTACCATTAAAATCATTTTCATAAATTCCAAAAATCGAACCAACAGATAAATTTACATCTGCCAATGAAGAACCATCTAAAGGATCATAAGCTATTAAATATTTACCATCTTCATGTAAAGGAACTATTGCTTCTTGTTCTTCACTTACAATAGCTTTGATTGTAGGTACATTTTTAAAAATATTTTCAATTATCTCATCACTTGCAATATCAAGTTTTAATTGAGTATCACCTGTAGAATTTGAATGTGTACTTTTACCTGTATCACCTGTTTCTATTAAATTTTTTATTTCAATTGCAGATTTTTTAATTGCATCAAAAATTTCTGTCATAATTATACTCTCTTTGAATTTTTTTCAATCCAGTCAATAATTTCTTCTGGATTATTTAAATCAAGTTTATCGATATCTTTTGGGATATCATTACTATTTATAGAGTTATCAAAAGCTATTGCATTTGTAACATCAAAATATGATTCATCTAAAGAATTTCTAAAAATTGATATTCTTGGAAGAGGAAGGGTCTTTAAACCTTCAACTAACAAATAGTCAAATTCTCCAAAAAGATTAATCATTTCATCAATGGATGAATCATTTTGTTTAAATAAAGTTGTTCTACTAGGTGAAACAACTGCTACATCAGCACCTGTTAGTGTAAATTTATCACTATCTTTACCTGGAGTATCAAATCTAGCTTTATCTTTAGGGTCATGTTTTATAATACAAACTTTATTCCCTTTATCTTGCAAAATATTAGAAACTTTAACTATTAAAGTAGTTTTTCCACTATTTGAAGGACCAGAAAAAGCTACTACTCTTTTTTTAAAAATTTTTTTTATCATAGGCAGGATTTTATCCAAATGATGGTTAAAGTATCTTTAGTGTAAAATATAAGTAAATTAATTTGGAGATAAAAGAATAATGAAAAAAATCTTTTTAGCTATTTCATGTGCATCCGCACTATTTTTCAGTGGTTGCGTTAAAAACCATGCACTAACTAACTTTGAGGATACTCAATTAAATGTTAATGCTTTACAATATACAAAGAAAACAGATTTAGTTGTTAATAATGAACCAAAAATACAATTATTTGCTACTTATTTAAATCCCGTACATAAAAATTTTGATAAAGGAATTGAAACTTTTATTGTTGGAATATATTTTGTAAATAAAAAAGAACAAGATTTGAGAAAGTATGAATATAAAGTAATGTTAAATGGTGAAAAACCATTAGCAAAACCATATATTCTTTCGCCAAAGTCATTACTTGTTAAATCTTTACCAATGAAAAATCCTTGGGGTAATTATTACATATTTCACTTCCCAAAACAAAAAGGGTATGATTTAAAATTACAATTAGTTGATAATATTGGTATTGAAAAAACTAATAGTTTGAAAAACAGTTTAGAAGATCAAGATATTAAAGATAAAAAAGAAGAAAAAATTGATAAAGGTGAGCATATTATTCAATTAGATTTTCAAAAATAGAAGATAGTTTAAAACTACTCTTCTTATTTAAATGTTTTAAATATATATAATAATTTGCTAAAACTTTTTTACCATACTCTCTTGTCTCATTATAAGAGATTAATTCCATACTCATAAATGGCTCAAAAAAACCTTTTTTTGTAAATAAACCTAGTTTTTTTAATGATAAAAAATAGCCATAACCACCATTATAAGAATATGCAATGAATAATGGGTTATCAAGTTTTTTTTCTAAATTATCCAAATGATAATTAGCATATTTTAAATTAGTTTTTGCATCGAATTGATCAAATATTGAGTAATTATCTTTCAATTGTTTTGCAATATATTTACTTAAAAAAGGCATAATTTGCATTACACCTTGTGCATAAGAAACAGAAAGAGAAGAGGGGATAAATCTACTCTCTTGTCTACCTAAAGCATAAACAAGTGCTTGTCTTTTTGTTGAGTATTCTTTTAAATAACTTTTATATGGTGTTAAATAATAATTATCTTTATAATGGTTATATTTATTTAAAACATAAGCTAAAAATGGCTTTGTTTTTTCATCTGTAAAAATAGTTTTATAATAATTAATCTTTGTATCATCTAAATTATTATCTCTTAAAACTTTTAACCAAGAAAAAGGATCACTTGTATTAAATAATGAAGGTTCATTTTGTTGTAACGAAATATCATATTTAATATTTGTATCTATTTTTTTATTTAATAACTCTTTTGCATACAATGAATATAAATCAATATATGTTGAATTTGAAAGTTTATTTAAATATTGTTTATCATACGTAATAAGATATTTCCAAAATAAGATTTTATTTTTTATAGAATTACTATATGCTTTTTTATCTGCATTATCTAAATAGAATAGGGCCGTTTTAAAATCATTATTTTTCAATTCATTTAATGCTAAATAAAAAGAAGTATCAGAACTTAAATTTGTATCATCAATATTTAAAAAAGATTTACTAAGTAGATCTAGTTTTGGATTTGTAATGGAATATTTAATTAATTGTTCAAATCTTTTATCATTCTTTATTTTTTCCATAGTACTTTTAGGTAGTTTATAATTTAAATAATCAATTCTAAAACTATTTCCTACACTTAAATATATTTCATAAAAATTATCAACTGAAGTTGATATAACTCTTGTGAAAGGTATTGAAGATGAAATAATCTTTAATTGTTGAGCAAAGTTAGGATATTTGTCTTGAACTAACTGTACTGCTTGATTTAATTGTGTTTGAGATAATTTTGTTGCACCATATAAACTAAGACCAACTTTAACACAATCATCATAAGTAGAAATCAACTCTTTTGCACTTGCTCTCATACATTGAGCCACTGCTAATGTTTCATCATCTTTAAATTTTTTTGCAAATTCAAAAAATATTTTTCTATTAACATAATTAACCATACTTAACGCAGTTAAAGCTTGATTTGGTGTAATATCAGATTTTAAATATTGGAGTATATAAAAATCTTTTGTGATGGATTTTGGTTTATCTTTTAACCAATTAAGAGTAACTTGAAAATCTTCTTTTGTATTAAGAATAGAAGAGTTTTCTTTGTTCATAATTAAACTATTTGCATTAGCAAAAAGTGTAGTTGTTAAAACTATTGAACAAAGTACTCTTCTCATGATATTACATCATTCCCATAAATAATTTATTTAAAAAAGTCTCTAGAAAAATTAAAATAAATATTAAAATAACAGGTGCTAAATCCATTCCTCCAAATACTGTTGGAATAAATCTTCTAACTAATGCATATGCTGGTTCTGTTAATCTATATAACATTTGAACAATTGGATTATAAGGATCAGGTCTAACCCAAGACAAAATTGCAGAAATAATGATAACCCATTTATAAAGGAAAATTATTCCTAATACCACTGTAAAAAATGAACTTAATAATGCATTTAACATTTAACTATTTCTCCTATATAATTTTTAATTAGTGGATAGATCTCTTTTAAATCTGGTCCACTATTTTGTCCTGTTAATACATACTTTAATGGACTAGATAAAGACTCATCTTTCAAGTTTGTATTTTTAGTAATATATTCTTTTAAATCATCAAAATTATCAATAAAAGGGGCATTTTGCAAACATGTTATAATATCTTTAGTCTCATTTTCAAAACCTTTACAAGTTAATTTTTTAGAGAAAATTAAATCAATTTTTTCTTTAATCTCTTTTAATGTAAATGATTCTTCTAAATATAATTTACCAAGTTTACCAATATCTGTATCAGCAAAACCAAGAAGTTTTGATAATCTTAATTCATCTATTAAAGCTAAATGTTTTCTATTTATAATTTTTAGTTTATCAATGTCAAATTTTATTGTATTAGTAGAAATATTTTTTATTTCAAACCACTCAATAGCCTCTTCTAAAGTAAAAATTTCAGTTGGCGTTTTATTGCCTAATAAAACTAAATAGTTTGCAATTGCCACAGGTAAAAAACCTTGTTCAATTAGACATTGCACAGAGTTTTCTTCATTATCTAGATTTGTATTTAATATATTTGGCAAATGAATATAATCAATTTGTTTATCATAGCCCAACGATTGTCTAATATAAATCTGTCTAGCAGTATTAGAAATATCATTTTCATTTCTAACAATAAGTGAAATATCTTGTATCATATCATCAATAGCACATGCATAATCATTTAGTGGGGTTTTATCATGATTTAAAATGATAAAAGAATCAAGATCTAAAGCAGAATAATCAAAGTTACCTTTTAATAAATCTGTAAATTTAATATTAGATTCTGGTTTTTTTATTCTTACTGTAAAAGGAGCATTTACTTCCAAAATAGTTTCATTTGAAAGTTTTTCACAAAAACCATCATATTTATATGGCTTACCTTCTTGATTTGCTTTTTTTTCTAATTCTTCTAATTTTTCATCACTACAAAAACAAGCAAATGCTTTTTTTTGTGCCATTAATTGCATTGTTAATTTTTGATGATATTTTAAATTGTCACTTTGATATAAAACATTTGAATAATCAATAGAAAAAAGATTTAATATCTCCAAATTCTGTTTATCTAAACCTTCTATATTTTTATTTTTATCTGCATCTTCAATTCTAATTAAAAGTTTTTCATTTAATTTTTTAGCCATAATAAAATTAAATAAAACAACTCTTAAATCCTCTATTTGCATTTTTTTAGATTGACTTAGTGCAACTCTTAACAATTTATTTCCTTACAATTGAAAATGATAGATTTATTATCTCTTTATGAGCTTTAATGTATTTATTTAAATCTTCCAATTTTAAATTTTGTATTTTTTCTAACTCTTTTTTAGGATAATCTTGATCTAATCCTTTATAATAAAGATTAAAAGCTCGGCCTAATCTTTGAGCTAAAGTTTCTGTTCTTAAAGGTTCACTTCCTAATAAAAAACTTTTTGCAGAGTCTAATTCCTCTTTAGTAACTCCTTTTTCTACAAAATTATCTACAATTTTTGAAACTAATTTTTTAGCCTCTTTTGCACTTTCAAGTTTTGTTTGTAAATAACCTGTAAAATAAGAGTGTGATTTATTAATAGAAACATATCCATATGCACTATAAGCTAAACCTCTTTTAACTCTAATCTCTTCCATTAATCTTGAGCCAAAACCTGAACCACCTAGGATAAATGAAGCAACTTTTGCCATATAATTATCTTTGTCTTTAGGTATTGCATTAAACTTACTACCAAAATAAATATAAGCTTGTTGCGTATCTTTTATTAATTCTTTAGTTGTAGGTTTTGCCGTTATATTAAAGCTTTTAAGTTCTTTTTTTTCTCCAGTTTTAAGAGATTTTAATGACTCTTTTATTTTTTTAGAAAGCTCATCATACTCAATATCTCCTCCAGCAACAATTATCAAGTTCGATAAGTTAAAAGTATTTGATATGAAATTCTTCACATCATCTAATTTTATTTTAGAAATTGATTCTATAGTACCACTTGAAGGTTTTTCTAAAGGGGTATCTTTAAATAAAATTTCTTTTAACTGATTTCTTGCTACATAATCATAATCATTTTGTTTTCTTTTTAACAAACCAATTTGAATAGTTTTGATTTTCTCAATTATACTTTTATCATAATTTGGATCTTTTAATAGATCACTTAAATAATTAAATGCTTTATCATTTACCTCTTTTAAAGATGATAATTCAATTACAAAAGTTTCAAAACCTGATGTTGCATTTAAAGATATTGCATTACTTTCTAGTTTTGAAGCAAATTTAGTAGAACCAAGTTTTTTCGTACCTTCATTTAATAGTTTTGCTGAAAAAGAAGCAATACCATTTAATTTTTTATCTTGTATTGAACCTGAGTTTTGAAATACTAGTTGCATATTTAAAATAGGCAAACTAGTCTGTTTTTCAAAAATTACAGGAACTTCAATATTATTAATATTTATATGTTTAATTTGTGCACCCATTAAAATCCCTTGCAAACTAAATAGTGTAATAACACATTTAAATAGTTTTTTTGCTTTCATAGTATTGTTTTAATACCTCTTTATTATCTCGTAAGCTGTATTTCTTTTTGCAGGATTTTCTCCCACATCTCTAATTAAAGCTATCATCTCATCTTGATTCATACAATTACTAGCACCTGCTGCTGCTACAACATTTTCTTCCATCATTGTACTTCCAAGATCATTTGCTCCAAATTTAAGAGCTAACTGTCCAATATATGAACCTTGTGTAACCCACGAACTTTGAATATTTGGAAAGTTATCTAAAAATAGTCTTGATACAGCTAATAATCTTAGGTATCTATTAGATGATTGTGGTTTTAAATCAGGAATTTCTTCTTTTAATTTTGTATTATCACTTTGAAAAGACCACATAATAAATGCTCTAAAACCACCAGTTTCATCTTGTAACTTTCTTATTCTATTCCAATGTTCAATTATCTCTTCATCTGTCTCAACTGTTCCAAACATCATTGTTGCAGTCGTCTTCATTCCTATTGAGTGTGCAAGTTTATGTACTTCAATCCACTCATCAACATCAATTTTTTTAGGAGCAATAATATCTCTTACTTTATCACTTAATATTTCTGCACCAGCTCCAGGAATTGAACTTAAACCTTTTGCTTGAAGTCTTTTTAAAACTTCTAATTTTGATATTTTAGAAACTCTTGCTATATATGAAATTTCAATTGCTGAAAAACTATGAAGTGTTATTTGAGGAAATTTTGTATGAATATGTTCAACTAAATCTTCATAATAATCAATTTTAAGATTTGGATGAACTCCTCCTTGCATAAGTATTTGAGTTCCTCCAATAGCTAATAATTCTTCAATTTTTTCATCAATTTGTTCATATGATAAAACATATGCACCATCATCTCTTTTATGTCTGTAAAAAGCACAAAATTTACAGTCAACCCAACATACATTTGTATAATTAATATTTCTATCAACTACAAATGTAGTTATTTTATCTGGATGTAATTGTGCTTTTTTATCGCTTGCTAATTTTCCAAGTGTTGTTAAAGAAGCATTTTGAATTAAATCTAATGCTTCTTCACTGGATAATCTTTTGTCAATATTCATTGGTTTAACCATTAAAAACTACTTCCTAAAGAAAATTCAAATGATGATGTGTCATCACCTGATTCATCATCAATTGGTCGTGCGAATATTAATTGAAGTGGTCCTACAGGAGAAACCCATTCAAATAATGCACCTGTTGAAGATCTATTAATTTGACTAAAACTATCTTCACCTATCATACCATAATCATAAAATATTCCCCATCTCATTTTTGCACTTGCAACAAGAGGAAAACTCATTTCAACTGAGTTTGCAAATAATTTTTTATATGGATCTTCTCTTACTCCATCATCGTTATCTGGACCAAATGCATAAGACTTAAATCCTCTAAGTGATTTAGGTCCACCTAAATACAAAGAATCACCTTGATTTATTTGACCATTATCTATAATCATCTTTAAACTTGTTTTATATCTAAAAATCCAATCTAAATCAAAAGCATCTTCTAAAGAATAGAAATATTTAAAGTATGTACTTGATTTTAAATATCTAGAATCTCCACCAAGACCAGCAATTTCTAAAGAAGTTCCTGCTTTAATACCACTTCTTGGTAAATAAAAATCATCTGTATTATTAAAGTTTACATAAGGAGTAATTGAACTTGTTATGTAGTCTGTATCATCATAATACTCTTTTGAGGGATCTTTTTTGAAGTCATCATCATAATCATAACTTTCATCAATAAAGTCAAGTCTATATCTAGCTCCCGCATAAAAGTTTCTAAAGAACTCTTTACCTACACCAACAGAGAAACCTACTGCTTTTTTATCTAAATCATAGTTGTCTCTATCAATTTCAGTATCTTGATTGTGAATTTCAATATCCCCGTTATATTTACTATCATTTATAGCTGGATTTGTTAATTTAAACATAAAATCAGATTCTTTTGCAGAAAGTTCTGTTGATAATGATACTCCAAGACCAGAACCAAAGATATTATTATCATTAATTGCTGCATTTATCATCATTTTGTCATATGAACCATATCCACCACCTAAAATGATATTACCAGTTCTAGCTTCAACAACTTTAACTAAAAGATCCATTTTATCTTCTGATACCCTTTTTTGTTCTATTTGAACACTATCAAAATAACCTGTTCTTTTAAGTTTTGAAATTGAATCTTTATAATCTGTTAAACTAAATAAATCTGCAGGTGCTAAATATACATTTCTTCTAATAACTCTATCCAATGTTCTTGAGTTACCAGAAATTTTAACATCATTAATATATACTTTTTTACCAGGAATTACATTGAATACAACATCTGCTTTTGCATTCTTTTTATCTTTTTTTATGTCATATTTAACTTGTGCAAATGCATAACCTAAATCTGAAATTTTTGTTTTTATAAATTTAACATCATCTCTTAATTTAGAAATATTAAAAGTTCTACCTTTTTTTAGTTCCAATTCAGGGTATAAATCTTTTGATTTCAAAATAGATTCATCAACATATATTTTTATATTATTTGTAGTATATTGCTCACCTTCTTTTATAAAAAAATCAAGTCTTGCTTGATCTGAAGCAAAATCTACTTTTAAAAATGGATCTTTAACTTTTGCATCTAAATAACCATTTTGAAAATATAAATCATTGATTCTTGGTTTTTCATAATCTAACTGATCAAGTTTTAACTCACCATCATTTTGCCCAAACCACCAAGAAATAAAATCTTTTTCTTTATTTGCAGTTACATTTTCAAAATCACTAGAGTCCAAATTTTTTGCACCTACATAGTTAACTTTTTTGATAATTATCTCATCACCTTTATTAACGTTAAATACAACAGATACTGAACTTTGAGTTATAGGCTCAACATCAATTTCAACAATTGAGTTAATATAACCTTCTTTTTCTAATTGAGAAAGAATAACCTCTTTGGCTTTTTTAGCTCTTTGAGTAGAATACATACTACCTTTTTTAAGTCCCATTAAAGCTTTTAAACTGTCAATGTCTTCTTTTCTTGATTTATATCCATTAACTTCTAAATTTGCTATAGATGGTTTCTCTTTAAAAATGAATTGTAGTTTACCATTATTAGTTTTAACACTAATATCATCAAAGTAACCAAATTTATAAAACTCTTTAAGTGCTTTATTTACTTTATTGGCATCAAGCTCTTCACCTGGTTTTAAACCTAAAGTTTCATCTGCAATTTTTGATGAAATTCTTGTCAAATTAACATATTCAATTGAGTCGATTTGTTCCGCATGAAGTAGTGAAGCTAACGCTATTGATAGTAATGTAAGTCTTTTTTTCACATCAATCCTTAGTACATATATAATTAAAGCAACTAATATATCTAAATTAAGTTTATAGCATCTTTAAGATATAATTGCATAAACAATTATTTTATGAGGTGAGAAAATTGAATATAGGTATAGTAGGTCTCGGATTAATGGGTGGTTCTTTAGCAAAAGCACTTAAAAAATATGGGATTGCAAAGAAAGTTTTTGGTTTTATAAACAGTGAAAAAAATAAAAAAGATGTATTAGAATTAAATCTAGTTGATGAAATTGTTGATTTAAATACTTTAAAAAAGCAATCTGATGTAATTATATTAGCAATTCCTGTAGATTCAATAATAAGTATGTTTCCATCATTGCTTGATATTGATAAAAAAACTACAATTATAGATATGGGTTCTACAAAAGAGTATATAGTAAAAAATATACCTGAACAAATAAGAGAAAATTTTATAGCTGCACATCCTATGACTGGAACAGAAAAATCTGGTCCAAAAGCTGCAATTGATGATTTATATGAAGGTAAATCAGTTGTTTTATGTAATTTAGAAGAAAATGAAAATATCCATGTAAATAAAGCATTACGAATTTTTCAAGGTATTGGTATGAGAATTGTAGTAATGAATGCAGATGAGCATGATAAACATGCTTGTTTTATGTCTCATTTACCACATGCAATCTCTTTTTCATTAGCAAATACAGTTATGTCTCATGAAGATCCAAAATCCATTATTGCATTAGCTGCTGGTGGTTTTAAAGATATGAGTAGGGTGGCAAAATCAAGTCCAATAATGTGGAGTAATATTTTTAAACAAAATAGAGAAAATTTATTAAATTCAATTGGCTTATTTGAAGAACATATGAAAAAAGTTAGAAAAATGGTTGAAGAAGAAAACTATGAAGAACTTGAAAAATGGATGGCAAAAGCCAATACTTTACATGAAATACTTTAAGGGATACAAATTATTGTATCTCTTTCATTGCTTCTAGAACTTTAATAGCTTGATAGTGTTCCTTTACATCATGGCATCTAATAATTGAAGCACCATTATTTATAGATTGAAGATGTATTGCAAGTGTTCCAGGAAGTCTTTGCTCAATAGTTGAAGGTACAATTTTATCAATCATTGATTTTCTACTTGCACCAATTAATAGTTCAAATCCTAAATCTTCAAAACTCTTTAGATTTTTTAATAGTTTCAAATTATGTTCTAATGTTTTTCCAAAACCAATTCCAACATCTAAGACTATATCTTTTACACCAAATTCTTGAGCTTTTGAAGCTTGGTGTTTCAAAAAATCTTTAACTTCTTTTATAACATCATTATATGTTGGATTTTCTTGCATTGATGTAGGATCTTTTTGCATATGCATAATTATTGCTGTTGCATTATATTCTGCACAAAGTTTAATTACTTCTTCATTTCTTAATCCCGTAATATCATTTACTATAGAAAATCCTTTATTTAAAACATAATCTATTACTAAAGGTTCATAAGAATCAATAGAGAATTTTGCTTTTTCATAAAGTTTTTGAGAATATATTGAATCAACGATATTTTTTACTCTTTGCAGTTCAATTTCTGGTTTTACAGCACAACTACCTGGTCTACTTGACACCGCACCAATATCAATTATTTGTGCACCATTTTCAATAAGATCTTCTATTCTTGAAATTGCTTCATATTCTTCAAATCTACTATTTTTAAAAAAAGAGTCTTCATTTGCATTTAAAATTCCCATAATTTTAGTTTTCGTATTCATTGTTTTTTCCTTTCACAAAGCACCAAAAATAGTGAAGTTAATACATTTATTGGTCTAGAATTTAAATCTAGTAGTTTAATTGAATTTGAAAAAATTTCAAGCTCTTTTTGAGTTAAATCAATATTTTGTTCAGTTGCTTTAAACAACATAGATTGAACAATTTGTTTACTCTCTTGTTTCGATATTTTTTGATTTTGTTTTAAAAAAGTATAAATATCTTTCAAATCCAATCTTTTTAAATCTAAATCTATAGATATAAGTTCTTCTGATTTTTTTAAATACTTATGTGGAATTCTAGAAAATATAGTAGGTAAAATTGTAGACTTAGTTGTTGTTACAATAATAAATAAAATATTTTTAGGAGGTTCTTCTAAAACTTTTAATAAAGAGTTTTGAGCTTCGGTTCTAAAAGTTTTTCCACACAGAATTATATATTTTTTATTATTTGAAGCAATATATGCTTCTTTTATAGCAGCATTAGCTTGTGCCAATAAAAATTCATCTTTATCTTCATTTTTTATAACTCTTGTTGAATGAGAAGGAAGAGTTGATAAAAGGAAAGAAAGAGTATCTTCTATACTATTTACTATTAATATAGTTGATGCTTCTATTTCTATGTCAGATAAATTTATCATTAATTTTCTACGTTTATCTCTGCAAATAATGCAGCACTTAATGTTTTATTATAAAGTCTAAACATTTGCAATAACTTCATATCTAAAGCTTCATCTTTACTTCTTAAATTAAAAGCATCTTGCATTTCTTCATCAAAAAGCCAAAGAAAAGAGTTTTTTGAAACTTTTGGAATAACTGCTCTAACATTTTGACTTCTACCAATATACCAAAAACAGTACCCATTAGGAAAAGATATATTTAACATATCTTTTACATAGTTTATATCATCTTCAGATTTTACATCATCAAGATATTTATAAAATCCTTTTGCATCATAAAAAGGTAAAAAAGGTCTATTTTGAGAAGGAGAATTTATATTTGTAAAAATATATTCTAAAAACCAATCTCTTTCTTTATCTGTAACTATAATTATAGAACAGCCTTTTTCCAAAATATTTACAATTGATTTAGATACTAATGGTGTCCATTCATACTTTTTTTCTTCCAACCAAGGAGATAATAATTTATCTTCCCTGATTATATCTACTGTCCAATTTAAAAATTCTTGCACTATTATTTGTCCAAATTATAAACTTCATGTAGAGCTCTTACAGCAAGTTCTGCATATTTTTCTAATATTATCATTGAAATTTTAATTTCACTTGTTGATATTATTCTTATATTGATATTCTCTTTTGCCAATGTTGCAAATGCTTTTGATGCTACACCCGTATGAGATTTCATACCAACACCAACTATAGATACTTTACAAATTTCATCACTATAATCAATTCTAACTGAATCTTCATTATTAAATTTTGACATAACTTTTTTACAAGCTTCAAAATCTGTAGTAGGGATAGTAAAATCTAAGTTAGTTTTACCATCAGATCCTTTTGTTTGAACTATCATATCTACATTTATGTTTTCATCTGCTAGTGATGTAAATATTGATGCTGCAATACCAGGTCTATCAGTAAGTCCATACAGCCCAACTCTAATTTGATTTCTATCTAAAGCAATACCGCTTACAATTGGTTTTTCCATTATGTTTTCTTCCTTAGTGATTAATGTTCCTTCAATTTCAGGCGTAAAACTACTTCTAGATACTAAATTAACATCTAGTTTTTTTGCCATTTCCACTGATCTATTTTGTAATACTTTAGCACCTAATGATGCAAGTTCTAACATCTCATCATAAGATATTTTATCTAATTTTTTAGCTTTTGGTTCAATTCTAGGATCTGTTGTATAAATACCATCAACATCTGTATATATTTCACATACATCAGCTTCAATTGCTCCTGCAATTGCTACAGCCGTTAAATCACTTCCACCTCTACCAAGTGTTGTAACTCTTCCTTCCTCTGTAACTCCTTGAAAACCAGCTACTACTATGATTTTCCCATCATTAATTGCATTTTTCATTGAAGTTGTATTAATTCCTTCAATTCTAGCTCTTGTGTGTGCAGTATCTGTCACTATTCCAGCTTCTCTACCACTCATTGAAGTCGCTTCGTAACCTTGGTCATTTAAAGCAATTGATAATAATGCAGAAGTTACTCTTTCTCCAGAACTTAAAAGCATATCCATCTCACATCTATTTGGATCTTTTGAAAAATGCTCTGCATACTCTATCAACTTGTTAGTTTCTCCACTCATTGCAGAAACTACTGCAATTACATCGTGACCTTCATCTTTTATTTTTTTTATAATATTTGCTACGTTTTGTATTCTTTCTAACGTACCAACACTTGTTCCACCAAATTTTAAAACTTTTAACATTTGTTTTTTAACCTTTTTAAATATAACCTTCTTTTCTAAAATGTTTCAAGACTTGTTTATAAACAGTTCTTTTAAAAAAAGTAATATAGTCATATATATTTTTTGTTGCTACAAATTTATATTCGCTAAACTCAGGTATTTCAGTATTAATATTGATTTTTGCACCTTTTTTTAGTTTAACTAAATAATATTTTTGTATTTGTCCATCATAAGGTTGCATTTTTTTTGCAATTGCAGGTGGGAAGTCATAACTGACCCATTCAGGATATTGTGCTATTATTTCAATTTGATTAGTTCCTATTTCTTCTTCTAACTCTCTGAATAAAGCCTGCTTTGATGTTTCTCCCTCATCAATTCCACCTTGTGGAAATTGCCAAGCATTATCAACATCTGTGCGTGAAGCAATAAAAACTTCACACTTTTCAGGATATTTTGCTGATAGTACTATTGCTGCAACATTTGGTCTGTAATTTTTACCATCTTTTGTAGGTATTATTTCATTTTTATCAGTCATAAATATATTTTCCCTTATAATTAGCCCAAAATTATAATTAAAATAGGATTAAAAGTTGCTTTTATATATACATATTCCTTTTTGCGATAGCAAATGTCACTACTGTGCATTTAATTCATATACTGATAAATTTCATTTGAAACATAACTATATGAAAGCATTAATTAAACAGTTAAAATTTGAACTAAATTATTTAAAAGATAATAATAAGAAGTTTGAAACAGTATTTATTGGTGGAGGAACTCCAAGTTCAGTTAAACATGAAGAGTATCAAGAAGTGTTTAGATTAATAAGCCCTTATTTAGAAAAAGATTGTGAAATTACTTCAGAAGCAAACCCAAATTCTGCTTCTGAAAAATGGTTAGAAGGAATGAAAAATTTAGGTGTAAATAGAATCAGTTTTGGAGTGCAAAGTTTTGATAATAATAAGTTAAAACTGTTAGGGCGTTCGCATAACAATAAAAGTGCTATAAGTGCTATACAAAAAGCAAATTGTATAGGTTTTAATGGTATTAACTGTGATATAATTTATGGTGTAGAAGGAGATACAATAAAGAGCCTTAAAAAGGATTTTGATATTGCATTTTCTCTTCCAATAACACATTTAAGTGCTTATAGTTTGACTATTGAAGAGGGTACAAAATTCTTCAATAAATCAGATGTAAAAATTGATGATGAAGAGTTATCATATGAGATTTTTGATTATATAAATAAATGTGGTTTTAAACAATATGAGATATCAAATTTTGCAAAAGAAAAAAAATTTCAATCAAAACATAATTTTGGCTATTGGGAGCATAAAGAGTATTTAGGAATTGGAGCTGGAGCAGTAGGATATAAAGATAAGCAAAGATATTATCCTTTAAAAAGTATTGAAGAGTATATAAAAACTCCTACTAAATATGAAATAGAAGAATTATCACAAGAAGATATTAAAGTTGAAAAGATATTATTAGGTTTTAGATGTAATAATGGTGTTGATTTATCGATATTTAATAACAATGAACTTAAAAAGGTAAATGAACTAATAAAAGATAGAAAATTAAATAAATTAAATAATAAAGTATTTAATCCCAATTTTTTACTTGCAGATGAATTGGCTTTATATATAATAGAGTAAAGATTAAATAAAATAAAATAAAATTACGAAGGCAAAAAGATATTGACAATAAAAGAGAGTGTAAAAAAATATTCAAGATTATTAAAAGATATAACACATATCCCAAATAAAGAAGTAGAGATTTTAATCTTACATATACTTCAAAAAAATGTAATATGGTTACATCTTAACTATAATGAAGAATTCAAAGAAGAAAAACTTCTAGAAAAATTAGTAAAAAAAAGAGCAACAAATTATCCTATGGAGTATATTACTAATAAAGCATCATTTTATGGTGAAATATTTGAAGTAGAAAAAAATGTACTTATTCCTAGGCCAGAAACTGAACTTTTAGTAGAAAAAGCAATAGAGATTTTAAAGAATATTGAAAATCCAAAAGTTTTAGAAATAGGAACTGGATCTGGAATAATATCAGTGATGATTGCAAAAGAGATTGAAAATATTAATATTATTGCAGTAGATATAAATGATGATGCATTAAATCTTGCTTTAAAAAATGCTAAAAAACATCAAGTAGAAGATAAAATTACTTTTATAAAAAGTGATTTATATCAAAATATTGATGAAAATTTTGTTTTTGATATGACAATTTCAAATCCACCATATATTGCAAATGACTATAAATTACCTTTAAATGTAGAGTTTGAACCTAAAAATGCATTATTTGGAGGGAAAGTGGGAGATGAGTTATTAAAAAAAATAATAGATCATACTTATAACAAAAAAATTACTTATTTATTATGTGAGATGGGATACGATCAAAGGAAACCTTTAGAAGAGTATTTTAAAAACTTTAAAGTTGAAAAATATGAATTTTATAAAGACTATTCAGATTTTGATAGAGGTTTTTCAATTAAATTTAAAAAGGAGAATAAATAATGTTTGAAACATTTAACATTGAAGATTTAGAAAATAGTAAATCTATATTAGAAGAAAAAATAAAACAAAGTAAAAGCACAATTGATAAGTTATTAAAAATCAAGAATAAAACATATGAAAATTTTGTAATGCCTTATCAAGAAGTAGGGGAGAGATTAAATGAGTTTATTACACCAATCTTTCATATTGACTCAGTAAAGAATTCAAATACAACTCAAAATGTTTTAGAAGAGTGCCTTCCACTTATCTCAATTTATGAAACTGAGTTATCACAAGATGATAATATTTATAGATCTTTAAAAGATATACAAGATAAGAGTTATACATCATTAAGTATTACACAAAAGAAAGTTCTTGAAAATGAGATAAGAGACTTTGAATTAAGTGGATGTCACTTAGATGTTGATAAAAAAGATAAATTAAAACAGTTAAATTTAAAACTAAGTGAACTATCTCAAAAGTTTTCTCAAAACTTATTAGATGCAACAAATAAATATGAAATGGTTTGTGAAGATTTTGAAGATGTTAAAGAATTACCAAAATCAGATAGAGAATTAGCATCATTTGAAGAAGATGGTAAAACTAAATATAAATTTACTTTACAAATGCCATCATATTTAGCTTATATTACTTACGGTTCTAATAGAGAAAAACGAGAAGAGATATATAAAGCATATTGTACAAGAGCTCCTGAAAATAGTGAAGTTATTAATGAAATATTAAAATTAAAAGATCAAAAAGTAAAACTTTTAGGTTTTAATTGTTATGCACAGTATTCATTAACTCGAAAAATGGCAAAAAATGAAGCTGAAGTTGTATCATTTTTAGAAGAGTTAGCTAGTAAAGGTAAACAAAAAGCAAAAGAAGAACTACAAGAAGTTGCACAACTAGCAGTTAAAGATGGAATAACTGATATTAAAAGTTTTGATTTGGGTTACTATAGTGAGAAACTAAAAAAAGCTAAATATGATTTAGATCAAGAGTATTATCGACCTTATTTTGAACAATCATCTGTATTAAAAGGGTTCTTTTCTTTTTTAAATGAAGTATTTAAAGTTGAGTTTGTTGATGTAACAGAACATACAACAACATGGGATGAAAAAGTAAAAGTATTTAATTTAAAAGAAGATGGTAATGTTACTGCAAGAATATATCTTGATTTAGAATCAAGAAAGAGTAAAAGAGGTGGAGCTTGGATGAATAATTGGCATACTCACTATATTGATGCAGCAAAAAAAGAGCACTTGCCAACTGCTTTTATTGTATGTAACTTTCCACCATCAAAAGATAACACACCTTCTTTATTAAGACATGATGATGTTGTTACATTATTCCATGAAATGGGACATGCATTACATCACTTATTAAGTAAAGTTGATGAACCTTATGTTAGTGGAATTTCAGGAGTTGCGTGGGATGTAGTAGAATTTCCTTCTCAATTTTTAGAATATTTTGCTTATGCTAAAGATGTATTAAAGATTTTTGCTAAGCATTATGAAACTGGTGAAGTATTAGATGATGAAGCAATTGAAAGATTAATTAATGCAAGAAATTTCCAATCATCTTTATCTATGATAAGACAAGTTGAATTTGCACTGTTTGATTTTAAACTACATCAAAAGTTATACAATTCTTCAGAAGAAGTACAAAACTTACTAGATTCAATTAGACAAGATTTTAGTCCAATTATTCCTCCTTCATATAATAAATTCCAAAATGGATTTTCACATATTTTTGCAGGAGGTTATGCAGCAGGCTATTACTCATATAAATGGGCGGAAGTTCTAAGTGCAGATGCATTTTATATGTTTATTGACTCGGGTAATCTATTTAACAAATCGTTAGCGTTAAAATATAAAGAAAATATTTTACAAAAAGGTGGGTCTTCAAATATGGATGAATTGTTTTTCAATTTTGCACAAAGAGAGCCAAGTGTTGATTCTTTATTAAAAATTGATGGAATTATTAGCTAACTTTTGTAATAATTAGGTTTTTAATAACTAAACCTAAAGAGGATTTAATAAATATGACAAATCAAGAAACTATTACAAAGCTTAATGAAGCGCTAAATACATTAATTAAAGCATATGAAGAATTACAAAATGAGAATACATTATTAGAGCAAAATATTAAGGATTTAGAAGAAGATAAGAAAAACTTAGAAGCAAAAGTTAAAAATCTTGAAGATACAAAAAGAAATTTAGAAGATAATGTTAATGAATTAAATGATTCAACAGAAAAACAAAATAATAACATTAATTCTATGTTAGGAAAAATTGAAAGTCTACTTGGAAATAAGAAATCTGATTCACTTTCAAATATAAATCTAAAAGATAAAAAGAATAACTCTTCATCAAGTAATAGTGGTGGAGGAAGTCTAAGTGAGATATTGGAAGAAGAACTTGAGAATAGTTCCTCGGCTGAATTTAGTGAAGGAAGCAATGATAATAAAATTGATTTAAATAGAATGGCTTCATTATTAAATGGATTTAACAACTAATATAGAAGAATAATGACAAAACAAGTTAATAAAGATATTTTATTTAACACATTTGGTGTGACAAACTTTTTATCATTAGAAGAGGCTATTAATACTATGCCTCCTTCTATTGTAGAATATCATTTAGATAGTATTGATGATGAACAAAGTAATATATATCTAAACAAAAAAGATATAGAAAAATCTTTATACTTTGGGGAGTATAGTATCTATCAAGATTATGATGAAAATGTATTTTTAGAAGTTGAAATAAAAGAAGAGGAATTAACAACTAGTTTTTGGTAATAATTCAATTTATACACAAGATAAAATCAAATTAATAATACCATTGTTAGCCCCTAAGTGTGGAAGTAATTCAAAATCAATGTCTTTATATTTATTCTTTAAATAATTAACTTCTTTTGGAATATCATCTTTTACATGTTTGCCTTCTGCTAAGAAATAGGGTAATAATGTAATTTTCTTAGAACCTAATAATATCTGTTTTTTTACACTATCTTCTATACTTGGTTCTGTAAGTTCTAAAAAAGAATATCCAATATTTAAATTTTTACTATTATTTTGCTCTTTGAGCTTTTTTACTAATCTTATTACTTCTTTATTTGAACTTTCTAAACGACTGCCATGTGCTATTAATATTAATGAATTCATTTATTACCTAACTTTTTTATATATTCTATTTAAATAAGATATATTTTAGTAGATTATTTTTGTTATTTTATAAAAATTTCAAAATTTATTTTTAAAATTAATAATAATTTAATTTACTAATTATTGCTTAAATACTCTAAAATAGAACATTTTATTATTAAATGATAAAATAAATAATAAATTTATATATTTAAAAATAATATTTTTATAAATTTATTTAAGATAAATTAAATATCTTCTAGATACAATTTTGCAATTTTTTCTAAATAAACAGTTGAACTATATAAATAAAGGTTAAAATATTGCAAAATTCTATTTTAGATATAATCAATAAAAATTCTATTGTAGGTGAAGATTTTAAATATAATGATCTATTTTTATTAATAGAACAAGAAATAGATAAAAGACATAGTGCTACATTTGATGGTTCTACTGATTGGGAATTTGTTCTTAACCAATCATATGAAATATTAAGTACAAAAAGTAAAGATTTAAAAATTGCTACTTGGTGGCTTTATTCAATTTGGAAAAATGAATCATTTTCGGGATTAGAAAAAAATATAGATTTTTATATTAGATTTATTGAGACTTTTAATACAAATTTATATCCAAAATCAAAAAAAGCAAAAGAAAATATTGTTTTATGGTTTGAAGAGACAATAACAGATGAGTTACTTCAAAAAGATTTTGAATTATATGTAAATAATATAAATTTTTTAAAGTATTTAAATCAATTAAATAATGCATATAATAATGTTTTAGATAATAATGTACAATATTTTAAAAAACTTATAAAAAAATTAACAATTAAAATAGAAGAAGAGAAATCAAAAGAACAATTATTAGAAAAGATAGTTGATTCTACTTCAAATAATATTACTACAAATGATGATATTAATGATTCTAATATTGCATTAAATTTAACAAACTTAAAAAAGCTTGCTTCTAATATCTCAATTTTTAATAGAAGTAAGAATGAATTTGATTTAAAAGCAATAAAAATCACAAGATTTTTATCTTGGCTAGAAGTTGATGAGCTTCCTGTCAATGAAAACTTAGTTACTCCCTTAAATCCCCCATCTGTTATAGAAGTGGATGAATTAAGACAATTATTTAATGAATCAAAATTTAAAGAGGCCTTTATTTTATGTGAAGAAATTATAGAAATGTGTCCATTTTGGCTTGATGGTCATTACTATAGTTTTAAAATATTAAATAATTTAAATGAAATATATCTTGCAAATGAGGTAAAAAATCAGTTTATTGCATATATTAAGACAAATGAAGGTTTAGTAAATCTTTACTTTAATGACAATATACCTTTTGCATCATCAAAAACAAAATCATGGATAAATAAACAGTTACAAAATATTGTAGCTCAAAACAGTGATCAAAATGATGATGAGTTTGATATAGATGAAATTACAGATTTAAAGGAAGCAATGAAAGAAATAGAAAAAAGATATAGAGATACAAATAATTACAAAGATAAGTTTTTATTAAGAGTTAAACACTTAGAAATTGCAATTAATTTTAATAAAGATGAAATATCTTTAGCCATATTTGATGAACTTGAGAAATATATAAAAAAATATAATTTAATTGAATGGAATCCTGCCATTGTATCAAAAGTATATTTTTTGATTTTAAGTTCTTTTAATAGTGTACAAATAAAAAGAGAAAAAATAGAGAAGATGTATTCAATTTTATGCAAAATTGATATAGATAAAGCACTTAAATTAAATATTTAATAGGAGAATAAATGAATAAACAATCTGAATCACCAAAAGAAAGAATTAATGTTACATATAAACCAGCAACTGGAGATATGACAGAAGAGATAGAGATTCCATATAAAGTTACTTTATTAGGTGAATATAACCCAAATGAAGAAAAAAAACCAATTGAAGATAGAAAAGCAATCAAAGTTGACAAAAATAATTTCAATGATGTTTTAAAAGCACAAAATTTATCTGTGACTTTTAATGTTGATAATAAATTAGTTGAAGAAGAGGATTCTTCTTTGAATGTTGATTTAAAAATTAATAGTATCAAAGATTTTTCTCCAGAAAAAATAGTAGAAAATATCCCTGAAATGAAAATATTAATGCAACTAAGACAATCTTTAATGGCATTAAAAGGTCCTTTAGGAAATGTTCCTGCTTTTAGAAAAGCAATTGAAGATGCAATTTCTAATAAAGATGAAAGAGATAAGTTAATGAATGAATTAAACTTAAGTGTTAAAGAATAAAAGGAGTATATATGTCAACTGAAGCAATTTCAAATAGTGAAATATCAGATATTGAACAACTAAGTTTATTAGATAATATAGTTGCACAAACTAGTCTAAATAGAGAAGATGATAGTTATAATGTGGTGAAAACAGGTGTTGGTGCACTAGTTGAAGAACTAATTAAGTCAGATAATGAAGAAGAAAAAGTAAACAAATCTATAATTGATAAAATGATTGCAGAAATTGATGAAAAAATTTCTAAACAAATGGATGAAATTTTACATCATGAACAATTTCAATCATTAGAATCAAAATGGAGAGGTCTTTATATGTTAGTTGAAAGAACTGACTTTAGACAAAATATTTTAATGGAATTTATAAATGTTTCAAAAGAAGATTTGATTGAAGATTTTGAAGATAGTTTAGATATTACAAAAAGTGGTTTATATAAACATGTATACACATCAGGATATGGGCAATTTGGTGGTGAACCAGTAGGTACTATTATTGCTGATTATGAATTGGCTCCTTCAAATATGGATATTAAGTTTTTAAATAAAGTTGCATCAATTGCAGCAATGAGTCACGCACCATTTATTAGTGCAGCAGGTCCAAAGTTTTTTGGTTTAGAAAGTTTTGAAGGACTTCCTGATTTAAAAGATATTGAAGATGTTATGACTTCGCCACAATTTGCAGCATGGAAAGGTTTTAGAAAAAATGAAGATTCAAGATATGTAGGTTTAACTCTTCCAAGATTTCTCTTAAGACCGCCATATGATCCTGAAGATAATCCAATATCAAACTTTGTATATAAAGAAGATGTATCTAAAAGCCATGAAAATTATTTATGGGGAAATACAGTTTATGCATTTGCAAGTAAATTAACTGATAGTTTTGCAAACTATAGATGGTGTACAAATATCATTGGTCCAAAATCTGGTGGTGAAGTAAGGGATTTACCAGTTCATACATTTGAAAGTATGGGTGATATTGAAATGAAAATTCCTACTGAAGTTTTAGTATCAGATAGAAGAGAATATGAATTATCAGAACAAGGTTTTATTCCATTAATTATGAGAAAAGGAAGTAACACTGCAGCCTTTTTTGCAGCAAGTTCAGCTCAAGAACCTAAATTATTTGCAAATACTCCTGAAGGTAATGAAGCACAATTAAATTATAAATTAGGAACACAATTACCTTATTTATTTGCTATTACTAGAATGTCACATTATATAAAAGTACTACAAAGAGAATATATAGGTGCATGGAGAGAAAGATCTGATTTAGAAAGAGAATTAAATAAATGGGCTAAACAATATGTTGCTAATCAAGAAAATCCAAGTGCAGAAATAAGAAGTAGAAGACCATTTAAAGATATTGCAATTGATGTTGAAGATATCCCTGATGATCCAGGTTGGTATAAAGTAAAAATTTCTTTAAGACCACATTTTAAATATATGGGTGCAAATTTTGAGTTATCTTTAGTTGGAAAACTAGATAAAGAGTAAATTATGTATAAGGGGAGTCTATTTGAAAGATTATCATCAAGTTTTGATGATAAGGAATATGAAACAACACAAGAAGCAATGTATGCTTCAATTGCTAATAATTTATCTAGAATATTCTCCTCAAATGCAGGTAGTGCTGAGATTGCTAAAGACTACGGAAAAATTGATTTAAATAATATCAATTTAAGTATGAAAGACTCTATTGAATTAATAGAGAAAAATTCTGAAGATACTATAAAAAAATATGAACCTAGGCTTTATAAAACTAAAGTAGGGGTTTCAAGGGAAAATTTATCTTTTAATGAAATGACTATTTTTATTGAAGGATATTTAGTAGTAAAAGGGAAAAGTAAAAAAGTTAGTTTTAGAGCAAATCTATTAAAAAATGGAAAGGTAAAAGTTTATACAGATGACATATAATGACTATTACAAAAAAGAACTTACATCTTTAAGATATGAAGGTGCAGAATTTTCTAAGAAAAATCCTGGATTATCTAGTTATTTATCTAAAGAGGGTCAAGACCCAGATGTAGAGCGATTACTTGAAGGATTCTCTTTTTTAACTGGTAGATTAAAACAACAACTTAATTACGAATTACCTGAAGTATCACATACTTTGGTGCAACTTTTATGGCCAAATTATATAAGACCAATACCTTCATACTCTATTATTAAATATGAAGCATTAAAAGATTCCACTGAAAATGTATTAGTTAGTAAAAATACAGAGGTACTAAGTAAAACTATAAATAACACACAATGTAGATTTAGAACTTCATATGATTTAACTGTTATGCCTTTTGAATTAGAAAAAGTGAGCTATTTTACATATAGTAAAAAAAGTGAATTAGAACTTACTTTTCAAATGACTACAACAGGAACATTAAATGATATTACATTTGATAAATTAAGATTATATCTAGGTGGTTCTAAGTTTATTGCACAAGATTTATACTTATTTTTAATTAACTATGTACAAAAAATTGAAGTATCTATTAACTCAAATGAGAAAAAAGAGTTAGTTTCTACTCAAATACCAAAAGATTCCATAAAACCAGTAGGATTTGATAATCAAGATTTATTACCTTACTCTTTAAATGTTTTTGATGGATATAAACTATTACAAGAGTACTTTTGTTTTAAAGATAAATTCCTATTTATTGATATAAATAACCTTTTTAATATCAATTATTTATCAAATAAAATTTTAGAAAAAAGTAGATCTTTTACAATAAAAATAGACCTTGATAAAAAAATCACTCAATCAGAAACACCAACAATTGAGAACTTTTATTTATATGCAACTCCTATAATTAATATTTTTGAAACTGATTCTATTCCAATTAGAAAAACAAGTTATGAAGATGAATATTTAGTTGTTCCATCAAATATTGATAAAGATAATTGTGAAGTTTTTTCTATTGAAAATGTAAGAGGATGGGTAAATAAAAAAGGTAGATATGAAGATTATTTACCTTTTGAATCTTTTGAACACAATTTTTTAAAAAATGAATATTATTCATCTAAAGTAAAGCTTTCAAGTGATGAATCAAGAACAAATACTTATTTAAGATTTGCTAATTCAACAGGTAGTGAAGAAGATTTAGAAAAAACTAATGCAACAGTTTCAGTAAAGATACTTTGTACAAATAAAAACTTACCTTCATCTTTACTTTTAGGAGATATAAGTACTGCAAATCCTTTATCAAATAGTGCAAATTTAAATTTTGAAAATATAACTATTCCTACTCAAAGTTACCCACCTCCAGTTTCTGGTGATTTTTTATGGAGAGTTATTTCTAATATGTCTTTAAATTATCTTTCACTTGAAGATATAAAATCTCTTAGAACGATTATTGAAACATATGATTTTTTTGGTTTTTACGACATTAAACAAAGAGAAAAAACTTCAATGCAATTAAATGGTATTGAATCTATAAGTTACCAAACAGAAGAGATGATTGATAGAGGAATGCCTATTCGAGGTAATCATATTAAATTAAAAATTGATCCATTCAATTTTTCAAGTATTGGTGAAGCGTATATTTTTTGTTCAGTTTTAAATGAATTTTTTTCTTTATATAGTAATATCAACTCTTTTCATAAACTAAGTGTAGATATGGATAATGAAGATAACTTTGAATGGCCAATAAAGCTTGGTTCTCAAACACTAATATAGGTAAAAAATGGATATTAATCTTATTAATGAAACACTAAATGAAAATATTTCAAAATATACATTACCTCAAATAATAAGGGTAGTTTGTGCCTATTTAAAAAAATATTATATTAATAAATCAAGCCAAGAATTATATGAAATTATTAGATTTAAATCAAACCCTAGTTTATCATTTCAAAAATCAGAAATTGCAAAAGTAGAGTTTTTTGAAGATAAAAAATTAAAAGTTGAAATTACGTTAAATTTTCTAAGTATTTTTGGTAGTGCATCTCCTATGCCTTCACATTACAGTGAGATGGTTTTAGATAGTTTAGATAGTGATCAAGTTTTATATGATTTTCTTAACTTATTCAATCACCATCTACAAAAATTTGTATATCCAATATGGCAAAATCATAGATATTATATTCAATATAAAAATGATTTAAGTGATAGATTTTCTAAATATATATTCTCTTTTTTAGGGTTGTATTCAAACCGATTAGAAAACAATAGTTCATTGGATTTAAAAAAACTTCTTCCCTATCTTGGTGTTTTATGTATGAAGCATAAATCAGCAGGAACATTAAAATCTATAATACGACATTATTTAGGACACTTTGATTTAGAAATAATTCAATGTATAAAAGATAAATATACTATTCCAAGTTGGCAATATTGCAAACTTGGAGATAAAAATAGTAATTTAAATTCATCTTTTTTAATAGGAGAATCTGTAGAAAGTAGAAATATAAAGTTTCAGATTTTATTAAAAGATGTAACAAATCAACAACTTATAGATTATAGTATTTTAGGTGAAAAGATGAAAGAGTTAGAAGAGTTAATCTCTTTTTCTTTAAATGAACCATTGAAACATGAAGTATGTTTTG
Source organism: Arcobacter sp. CECT 8985 (assembly GCF_004116495.1). Taxonomy (GTDB): domain Bacteria; phylum Campylobacterota; class Campylobacteria; order Campylobacterales; family Arcobacteraceae; genus Malaciobacter. The sequence goes on from NZ_PDKC01000004.1 coordinate 105,390, forward strand.
AAATTAAAAAAGAACAAAAAAACTGTTTATCTTTATCAAATACACAAAAACAGTTTTTAGGAATAAATAGTTGGATTGGGCAATCTTTTTATGATGAAAAAATTGTCATTGCACAAAAAGGAGTAAGATGAAATTAGAACTTAAAAATTTAGTAAATAGTTTAGATGAAATAACAAAAAGATATATCGAAGAAGCTGCTCAAAGATGTATTATTAGAGGAGGCAATGAGATATTAGTTGAAGATCTATTATATGTGCTTTTAGAAAATAAAAAAAGCCTATTTTACGCAATGATTTCACAATATAATATAGATGAACAAAAATTATATACAGTTTTACAAAAAGAGATTAAAATCACTAATAAAACTGAAACAAATAGCCCAATTTTTTCTATTAATTTAGTAAGTTGGCTAGAAGATGCATACTCTTATACTAGGTTAATATTAGATATGTCTCATATAACTGAAACTTCTTTAATCTTATCGATGTTTGAAAATGCAATAAAATATAGTAATACAAAATATTTTCAAATATTAAAAGATATTGATAAAGTTGAATTAAAAGAACTTCTATTTGGTTTAAACGAAAAGGCAGTTGAAAACCAAACAAAAAATCATGCTAATATTACAACTAAAAATCTTGAACTTGATAAATACACTACAGACTTAACTGAACTTGCAAAAGACAATAAAATAGATCCTGTTTTATGTAGAGATAGTGAAATAAAACAAGCAGTTGATATTTTATTAAGAAGAAGAAAAAATAATCCTATATTAGTGGGAGAAGCAGGTGTTGGTAAAACAGCTGTAGTTGAAGGATTAGCACTTAAAATTATCAATAATGAAGTACCAAATGAATTAAAAAATGCTCAAATTCTATCTTTAGATGTGGCTGCTTTACAAGCAGGTGCTAGTGTAAAAGGGGAATTTGAAAGAAGATTACAAACTGTAATTACACAAATAAAACAGATTAATAAATTTGTAATACTTTTCATAGATGAAGCTCATACTCTTATTGGTGCAGGAGGAAATGAAGGAGGTTCAGATGCTGCAAACCTTCTTAAACCAGCACTTGCAAGAGGGGAATTAAAAACTATTGCTGCAACAACATGGTTAGAATATAGAAAATATTTTGAAAAAGATCCTGCATTATCAAGAAGATTTCAAAAAATAAATTTATTAGAACCAACAATAGAAGAGGCAATTACAATTTTAAGAGGTTTAGCTAATAAATATGAAGAAGTACATAATGTTTATATTGAAGATGATGCATTAAAAGCAGCAGCAAATTTTTCTGCAAAATATATATCTGGAAGACAATTACCAGACAAAGCAATAGATGTATTAGATACAGCTTGTGCAAATGTAAAGATTAGTCAATCTAATACACCATATGAACTTCAATTAATAAATACAAAAATTATAGAAAAAAATAGAGAAATTGAGTTTTTACAAAGAGATGATAAAAATAAAATCAAAGATAATAAAAAGACAATTAAACAACTAAAAATTGAACTTTCAACACTTCAAAAACAAAAAAGTAACATTGAAAAAGAGTGGGAAAAACAAACGGATGTATTAACTAAAATAAAAGAATGTACTGATGAAAAAGAATTATGTAAACTAAAAAAGAGATTAAAAGAGTTACAAAAAGAGAATTTGTATGTTTTTAATAGTGTTAATAAAGAACAAGTTGCAAAAGTAGTCTCTTCTTGGACAGGAATCCCATTGGGAAGCATGATTGAAGAACAAGTGAAATCTATTTATGAATTAGAAGATAATATTAAATCAAAAGTTATTGGTCAAGATCAAGCAATTTCATATTTAAATACATTTTTACAAATAAGTGCAGCAGGATTAAAAAAAGAAGAATCACCAAATGGGGTATTCTTACTTGTAGGTCCAAGTGGAGTTGGTAAAACAGAAACAGCAAGAGCAGTTGCACAGTTTTTGTATGGAGGAGAAAGATTTATTACAACAATTAACATGACAGAATTTCAAGAAAAACACACTGTATCAAGACTAATAGGATCACCTCCTGGATATGTGGGATATGGTGAAGGTGGACAATTAACTGATCCTGTAAGAGTAAAACCATATTCAGTTGTTTTATTAGATGAAATAGAAAAAGCACATCCTGACATATTAAATCTTTTTTATCAAATTTTTGACAAAGGTGAAGTTAATGATGGTGAAGGTAGAGTAATTGATTTTAAAAATACTACTATTATTATGACATCAAATTTAGCAACAGATGAAATTACTCATTATCATCAAAATAATAAAAATATCTGTTTAGAAGAGTTGACAAAACAGATAACTCCAATATTGCAAGATTATTTAAAACCGGCATTATTAGGAAGAATGAATGTTATTCCTTATTTAAATTTAGACAAAGAGTCACTAATAAACATAACAAAACATAAATTTGAAATAACAAAAAAACAACTTCTAAAAAAAGAAATAGAACTAAATATTAATGAAAATATAGTTGATTATATAGTTTCATTATCAAATAGTTTACATACTGGTGCTAGAAATATCGATTTGATTATAAACACAAATATTATGCCAAAATTATCAAAACATATATTAGATGCCACATTAAATAAACAAAATCTAAAAACTATTAACTTAGATATAGATTTACAAACAAATGAAATAATTGTCAAATAAGGAGAGATAAATGAAAAAAAGTTTTCTAATTGTTTTTTTTATATTTTTATTTTCTGGTTGTGCAAGTTTTCAAGAGACTTATAAACCTTTATATCAAGCAAAACCTCAAATAGAGGATCTAAGATGAAACTTATACTTGATATAATTAAGCACCCTCAAGAAAAAATTTTAAAAAGAAATTTTCATTTTAATAAACAAAATAGTAATGTAGGTAGAGATGAAAGTTTAGATAATAGATTAATTGATAGTAAAAATATCATTTCTAGTAATCATTTTAACATACACTACAAAAACAATACTTATTATATTGAAGATGTAAGTACTAATGGTACTTTTTTAAAGCATCCTTTTAAAAGATTGGTTAAAAATTCTTTAAATGAAATCAATGAATCTGATATTTTTATTGTAGGGGAATATGAACTACAAGCTAGATATATTAAAGAAGAATATTCATCTTTTGATAATTCAGATAATGAAAAAGAACAGTTAATTCCAGATGATTTTTTATTAGATGATAATGAAATTATGAATTCTTCTATTTATGAAGAAGATAATATATATGAAGAACCTTCAAATAGTGTTTTAGATATGTTTGAAGAAGATACAAAAGAGACTGTAATTGAAACAATATATGATGAAGATGAACAATCACATGATGATATATTAGATAACCATATTGATGTGGATACATATAAACACGAAGAAAATAAACAAGTAGAATTAGACACCAAACAAAATGAAACTTCTAACTTTGATATAACTAATATTTTGGCTTCAAAATTAGGTATTGAGTTTGAAGAATTATCTTTAGAGGAAAAACAAAAAGTTACAAATGAAATATGTGATATTGTAATTAATAGCCTTGAAGGATTAAAGCATTCTTTACTAATAAAAGAAAAAATAACAAAGGATTTGAAAGTAGATGAGCATAAACTTCATATAAATGAAAATCCTGTAAAAATGGGACAGTTAGCTCTTAATATTATAGATATAAATGACAATCAGAAATTAAATCTTTCTGATGCTATTTCAAAATCTTTTAAAGAATTAAATACTCATAATATTGCGCTTCATAGGACTTCAAAAAACTTAGTTCATATTGCAGCAAACAAATTTTCACCTAAAAACTTAGAATATTATTTTGAAAAAAATAATGAAATTAAAACTTTATTACCTAAAAAACATCAATTATGGAATTGTTATATAAATATGTTTAATAACTTTGATAAAGATAAGACACAAGCACAAAATATGATTATGGATGATTTTGTAGATGAGTACAAAAATATCTTATATACAATAAAACTTACATCGGTATAAGGAGTAAAAATGAGAATAAAAGCAGTACTTATAATACTATTATTACTAATATTTACAGGATGTTCAACTAAACCAACACATCTTGAGTTAGTAGTAACTTCAAAAAAGGATTTAAACCCTGATTTAGATGATATTTCTTCACCTTTAATGCTTACTTTTTACGAATTAAAATCAGCTGAAAAATTTATGAAGTATGACTATTGGACTTTATTAAAAAATGGAGGCAAAAAACTAGGTGATGATTTAATTTCTCAAACAAAACATGTAATAACACCTTTGCAAGAGCAAACATATAAAATTGTATTTGATAAAGATACTAGATTTTTAGGAGTTATTGGAAATTTTAGGAAATTAGACAACAATAAAAAATGGAAATATGTAATTAATTTAGAAAAAGACAAATACAACTATATTGAACTAGAAGTAAAAGACTTTAAAATAAAAAGAGTGGATTAAAAATGGAAAATAAAATAGTATGGAAAGAGGGGTTATTTATTAGACCTCAGCATTTTCAACAAAATGATAGATATTATGATTATGAATTTAAAACTCGAACAATTGAAAGTAGGGCTAATAATTGGGGACTTTTCAAATTAGATATTGATGAGAATCTTTTAAATACAGGTAAAATATTAATAAAAAATGCAAGTGGTATATTTCCAGATGGTACATTGTTTAATATCTCAGTTAAAGATACTCAATTAGTAATAGATATTAAAGCATCTGATGTGGGTAAATATATATATTTAACTCTACCAATTTATACTCAGCACAGTGATGATATACACTTTGAAGAACAGAATAGTTTAAATACAAGATATAAAGCAGCTATTATAAAAGATATCCCAAATATAAATGCAGGAGAAATTAGTAAAAGTGATTTAGTTGTAGCTAAACATAATTTTAAACTTCAATTTGAAGAGGATATTAATGGTGGATTACAAAAATTAAAAATAGCAAAAATAAGTAATGTATCAACTTCTGAAAATATAACTTTAGATGATACATTTGAGCCTACATTTTTACATTTAGATTCATGCAATTTTTTAATTTCACAAATAAAAGAATTAGCTGCAATGATAAATTATCGATGTGAAAAACTTGCTGATAAGATAAGTGACAATACCCTACAATCAACTGAATTAGGGCATTATTTAATGCTTCAATTATTAAATAAAGCATATGCAAGAATTGATTTTTATTTATCTCAAGAAAAAATCCATCCTGACAATCTATTTTTGGAATTATCTTCTTTATCATCAGAATTAGCTGTTTTTATGAAAAAAGATAGAAGAGACACTCAATTAGTTAAATATAATCATTATGAACAAAATGAGAGTTTTAATTTAATAATTTCAAAAATAAAAGATATGTTAAGTATGGTATTAGATCAAAATAGTTTCTCTTTAAATATAGAAAAGAAAAAATATGGTATTCATATAATTCCAATAAAAGATAAAAAAATATTAGAAAACTCATCTTTCATATTTGCTGTTAGTGCAGATGTTCCGACTTCAAAATTAAAAGAGACATTAACTACAGGTTTAAAAATAGGAACTATAGAAACTATTAAAAACCTTGTAAACTTTCATCTTGTTGGCTTTAAGTTAAAATCACTTCCTTTAGCCCCAAAAGAGATTCCATATAAAGTAAACCATTTATATTTTAAAATAGAATTAACAAAAGAAAACAGAGAAGAGCTTACAAAGTCAGCTGGTTTTGCATTTCATTTATCAACAAAAATTGAAAATATTTCATATTCACTTTGGGTAATAAAAGAGTAAATAATGAGTAACAAGACAATATTAGTAACTGCAGATGAAAATGTAAATTTAACTAACTTTGATTCAAAAGATATAGAAAAAACATATACAAAGTTAAAAAGACAAGCTTCTTATTTCAAAAGAAACAAAGATTTTAATATAAATGATTTTGAAATTAGTTTTAATCCTATAATAAGTGCATCTATTCCTATTTTTGAATATATATATACACTTAATAGTAAAGATGATGAATATCTTGATATAAATAACGTAAGAGAAAATTTTGTAACGAAGATAAATCAGTTTCAAGAAAAAGCAAATGAGTTTGAAATTGCAGAAACAGAAGTATTAGTTACAAGATATATTTTATGTACTTTTGTTGATGAAATGGTAAATTCCACATATTTTGGTAAACAACATGATTGGGCAAATAATAGTTTATTAAGTATATTTCACAATGAAACTTATGGTGGAGAGAACTTCTTTCATTTAATGGATAAATTTTTAAAAACACCTGCTAAATATATTCATATATTAGAATTTATGTATGTTTGTTTATCTTTAGGTTTTGAAGGTAAATACAGAGTTGTAAATAGAGGTCAAATTGAACTTAATAATATAAAAGATAGTCTTTTTAAACAAATAATGATAGTACAAGGCAAAGAACCCTTATCTTTTTATACAAAACAAGAACCATCAAAAGATAAATTTAGGCTATTTGATAAACTTTCTTATCCTTTATTAGCAGGAAGTATTTTTGCTTTATTATTTATAATATATACATCATTATCTATTAGTTTAAATTCGCAAAACAATAACCTTTTAAATACTTTACAAAAGAATTCAAATCAATTTGTATTTAATAAAATTGAAAAAGAGAGTAATTAATGAAAAAACCACTATATAAAAACCTTTATTTTTGGGCTATAACTATATCATTTATTTTATCTTTACTTATAATTTTTCTTTGGCCTTATTTATTTGATAGTCTAAAAAGTTTATCAAGTAGATTACTTATTTCATCTATTATTATATCTATTACTATTATATCAATATTACTTATTCTTGTTTTTAAAAAACCAGAGACAAAAGAGATTATAGAAGAGAAGAAAAAGAAAAAAGAAGTAGAAACTGAGTTTAAAAAAATTATTAATAAAAAAGTTAATGATTTGAAAACTAAATTTAAAGAAGCAATCAAAATAATAAAAAAATCATCTTTATATAAAAATAAAAGAAGAGCAAAATATGAACTTCCATGGTATTTGGTTATGGGTGATAAAAGTGAAGGAAAAACTACTCTTATTGAATCATCAGGGTTAAATTTTCCTTTAAATGTAAATTATAATACTAAAAGTGTAGTAGAAGAATCTAACAGTGAAAATTTTCAATGGTATTTTGCTGAACACTCTATTTTTATAGATGTTCCAGGAAATTATATTGAACAAAAACAAAATAAAGAAGATCCTTTTGTATGGAAAAAATTTCTTGATCTATTTGTAAAAAAAAGATGGAGAAGACCTATAAATGGAATAATCTTAACAATTAGTATAGAAAAACTTATCGATTATAATGAAAAAGAATTAGAACAATATGCAAAAGATTTAAGAGATAGATTTGATGAATTATCTTTCGCTTTCATGTCTAGTATTCCAATATATCTAATTATTACAAAATCTGATAAAATCGAAGGTTTTAATGAATATTTTAATGATTTAAAAGAAGATGAGAAAGATGAAATATTAGGTATTACTTTTGATGAAAAAGATAAAAACATTGATACGGTTATTGTAAAACCAAAACTTGAAGAGTTATTAAAAAGACTAAATAGTTCAATTTTAACAAAATTACATTATGAATGGGAAGAGAACAATCGTCCTAAAACATATCTATTTACAAATAATCTATCTAAAATATTTGAAAAAACAACTCTATTTATAGATATGTGTTTTGCACAAACAAGATATAGAAAACCTCTAATGTTAAGAGGACTATACTTTACTAGTGTACCTTGTGAAGAGAACCAAAATGCTTTAATAACTGAAGATCAACTTGACTATAGTAGAGATTCAAAAGGTCTTTTTATAAAGAAATTATTAAATGATATTATATTCCCTGAATCTGAAATATTAAAAATGGATGAAAATTATAAAAAGAAATTCAAAAGAAATCAAATAATTGCTTATGCTGCAAGTTTTATTCTAGTTATATTTTCTACGACATTTATGTTACAAGATTTTATTTCACAAAATAACACAATAGAAAAAATAGAAAAAGAGTTTTTAAAATATCAAATTAATAGACAAAAAGTTTTTGCTTCGGATAATTTTGATCATATTGCTTTAATTTTAGATAATTTAAAAAATATCGAAAATCTTGATAAACAGGAGATTGGAGACAGTTTTTATAATCTAATATTTTATAAAGCAGATGATAGAAGAGATCAACTTGAAAAAATATATTATAATGACTTAAAAACACTTTTACTTAAAAGAGTAGAACTTGATATACAATCACAAATAAAAAATGATTTAAATAACTTTGATTTAACATGGAAAAATACAAAAGCTTATGTAATGTTAAATAGAACAGATAAAATTGATAAAGAGTTTCTAAAAAATTATATGTCACAAAGATGGAATGATTTATATAAAGATTATCCATCTTTACAAAACAATTTAAATTATCATTGGGCAAATGTTTTAAATAAAGGTTTTAAACCTCAAAATTTAAATAAAGATTTATTAAAAGTTGCAAGAAATAACCTAATGCAATCAGGAATAGATGCACTTAGTTATAAAAGTTTAAAAACAAAAATACAGACTTTTAATCTTAAAGATTTTAGTTTTTCTCAAACTTTTGAAACACCAAGTATATTTGATGGATCAAATTATAAAATCAATGGCTTATTCACAAAAGAGGGGCACTCCCTTATGATGAAAGAGGGTAGAGATCTAGTAAAAAGTGTTCTTCAAAATAACTGGGTTTTAGGTAAAAAATCACAACTCACACAAGCACAAATTAGTGAAAGCTATAAAAAAATATTAAATTTATATTATTCAGAATATAAAAAAGAGTGGTTAAAAGCTATTTCTATGTTAAATATACCTAAAAAATATAGAATCACAGAGTTAAATAACCAACTATCAATATTTAGTTCAGCTAATTCTCCTATTTATCATGTAATAAGTGCAATAAAGGAAAATACTAATATCTATACACCTCAAGAGAAATTAAGATTAAAAGCAATGTCAAACGATAATGTTACTAAAGCTGTTGCAACTACAGTTGCTCCTGGAAGAATAGGAAGAGCTCTTGCAAAAAATGCACTTGAAAAAAATCAAATAGTTGATAATAAAAGTATAAAAAATTTAAGAGAATTTTTTAAACCATATGTTCAATTAGTAGATAAAAATGACCAACCACAAGAACAATTAGCCAATGCAACCTCAAAATTAGATAAAGTTTATAAAACAATGGTATCAATAGATAGTTCAGTAAACTCTACTTTTGAAGCATTTAGATTAGTTAAAGATAGAGTTCAAGGTAGAGTTGAACCAATAGTAATATCATTTAATAATTTGCCTATACATATAGATAAACTTTATAAACAGTTATTACAAAGTAATTGGTATTTTGTACTTTCTCAAGCAAAAAACTATATGAATAAAAAATATAAAGAAGATGTATATCTATTTTATCAACAAAAATTAGCTTCAAAATATCCTATATATAATACAAAAAGTGATTATGTGAAATTAGAAGACTTTAATGACTTCTTCAAAAAAGATGGTATTGTCGATAGTTTTTATAAAAACTATGTATCTTTATTTATAAATATTAATAAATTAAATAATACTTATAAATTAAATAATTTAGATGGGACATCAATTAGTATAAATAAAGATTTTATTAGTGCTCTTATAAAATCATTTAAAATTAAAAAAGCATTTTTTAGAAATAGTGGTTCTTTAGGTTTTACAATAAATGTTAAACCTTATATCCTAGGTAGTAATCTTGCAACAATGCAACTTGAATACAATGGGAATAACATATATTATGAACATGGACCAATAAAAAGTCAAAAAATAAATTGGCCTGCAAATAGTTTAGATAGTGTAGTAAAGTTTAATTTGTATAATTTAAAAGGTAAACAAGTTGTTGCAAAATATCTTGACAATGATTGGGCATTATTACAAGTATTTAACAATTTTAAAGTAAAAAAAGAATCAAATAATTCAGTGGTAATAAAATATGAAGATAAACGTTATACAGGTTCATTTTATTTAAAAGGCGAAACAAGTCAAGCCTTTACAAAATACAATTACTTATCAACATTTAAACTATCAAAGAGTATATAAATGCAGTTTGATAGTACATATTTTACGCACCCTGGATATAAAAGAGAATTAAATGAAGATTCTTTTTTATGTGATGATAAAAATAGTTTATGGATTGTATGTGATGGAATGGGAGGACATAGTAATGGCAATTTTGCAAGTAGATTAATTACTGATCTATTTGAAGATATTATTTTTTCTAATTCTTTTTCTCAAAATATTGAATTAATACAAAATTGTCTTGTTAAAGCACATAAGATATTACAAAAGAAAGTTAATATTAATTCTTCTGATATTATAGGTACAACTATTGTCTTATTATATATATTTGAAAATAGAGCAATTTGTATTCATTGTGGAGACAGTAGATGTTATTTATTTCAAAATAGTTTAAAATGCATCACAAAAGATCATGCAAAACAATTAAATGGACAAAGAGTTTTGACTTCTGCAATTAATGCACCAAATAAAAAGTTATCTCTTGAAAAAAGAACATTTTATATAAATGAAAATGATAAATTTCTACTTTGCACAGATGGTTTATACGATTTTATTTCTGAAGATGTTATTTTATATTCTATGAGACAAAAAGATATTGATAAAAGCATGGATATTTTAATAAAAAATGTTCTAAAAACAAAAGCAGAAGATAATATTACTGCATTATTAATAGGTAAAAGTTTCAAATGAAATCTCTTATAAAAAAAGTACAAAAACAAACTAAAATGTCAAATATATTAAATAAAAGATATATATTAAAAGAACTTATAGGAGAGGGTGGATTATGTGATGTATATAAAGTTGATGATTTATATGACTTACATTTTAAATATGAATCAAATATTGTTGCAAAAATTCCAAATAGTAAATTAAAAGAACATAAAGATGTATCAACTTTATTATATAGTGAATATAGATTCTTAAGAAAACTTAACCATCCTAATATTGTAAAAGTATTGGATTTTGGAATTGATAAAAAATCTAATATACCTTATATTATTCTTGAGTACATAGAAGGAAAACTATTAAAAGATCTTCCTTTTTTTGAAATGAGTAAAAAGTTTAAACTTGATATTTTTAAAACATTAGTAAAAACAATTAATTATTTACATTCAAATAACATAATTCATGCAGATATAAATCCTTCAAATATAATTATTAATGATCAAAATCACTTAACACTAATTGATTTTGGTATATCAAAATCAATTAAAAATGAAGAAGAAATTGAACTAAATTATTCAAATGTAAAAGCATACAATCCAAATTATTGTGCTCCTGAAATCTTAGAAAATGAGTTACCAACAATAGAATCTGATTATTTTTCTATTGCAAGTATTTGTTTTGAACTATTTACATTAAATAATATAAAAATTAATAACAATAAAGTTATCTTAAACAATATTTTAAAAGTACCTTTTTTATTAAGATTTTGGTTTAAAAGGAATTTAATGTATAAAAAATCAGATAGAACTGTAAAAAAATCGAATATATATGAAAAATTTCTAAAATTTTTCTATTTTAGTTAGTATTTTAATAATTTATTTAATTATTTATTGGTAAAATCACATTATTAAAATTTAATAAGGAAAACGAATGAACAATCCAATTTTTATTTCGATAAAAGGTAGTACTCAAGGTTTAATAACTGAAGGTACATTTACTCCAGAGTCTGTAGGAAACTCTTATCAAAAAGGTCATGAAAATGAAGCTTTAATAAAAGGTTTTTCTCATGATATTAAAATTCCTAGAGATCCTCAATCAGGGCAACCATCAGGTCAAAGAGTTCACGAACCATTAGTTATTTCAAAAATATTTGATAAATGTTCACCTCTTTTATACAATGCTTTAACAAAAGGTGAAACATTAACTGAAGTTGAATTAAAATGGTATAGAACTAGTTATGCAGGTAAACCTGAACATTACTTTACTATCAAATTAGAAGATGCTGTTATTGTAGATATCTCTTCTTATATGGATAATGAGGAAGGTTTAGCAAAAACTCAAGTTGCACCACTTGAAAAAGTATCTTTTGCATATAGAAAAATTACATGGAGACATGAAACAGCAAGTACTTCAGGTGAAGATGACTGGAGAATTGGTGTTGGGCTTAACGCTTAAATATATGGGGTTTCCCCATATATCTAATTTATTATAAAACTTATTTTTATAAATGATTTTTATAATGAATTACTATAAGGTATCTTAATGTCAAAATTATCACAAATAAATAAAACTCTTAGAAAACAGATCAACCAAAACATAAAATCAAGAATAAGACTGATAAACTATAGAAGTGACTTGCCAGATATACTAAATGAGAGTTTAAGTGTATATAAACTAAATGGGATTAGTAAAGTAAATAAACCTTATGAGTTTGAAGTAGTATTTGTAAGTG
>NZ_PDKC01000050.1 GCF_004116495.1 Arcobacter sp. CECT 8985
GAATAAAAGTGTTCATTGATTTTTTCTTTATAATCAAAATCATTTTTTATAATTTTATTTAAAAACAAAATAGGAAATAAACCTAAAAAGATAATTACACTAACATCTTCTAAAATACCTGAATATAGGATTTTCATATCAAATAAATATTTTATTGTAGAGTATATACTTAGTACACCCACAAATAATATTGTACAACTAAGAAATGCAAAACTAATTGCATATAAAAGAAACAAGTTAAAATTTAGTATTTCTATATTTGTTGTTTTTTTCATAAGAAATGCAGAAAAATTTAAAAATAGTAAAAGACTCAATCCATATATATATTGTGTATTATAAAAGTAGTTTGATATAAATATAGTTGAAAAAGCTAAAATCCAAATGGCTATTTTAAATGTTATTGATAGATTTTTTTTATAAAAAAAAAGATGAATACCTGTAGAAATAATCATTGCATAAATGAAATATTTTGTTATATTTAAATAATCAAAATATTTATTGGCAAATACAGCTATTATTGCTAATGGTATAAAGATAAATGTAGCTGGAAATCTTGAAAAAACCTCTTTTGTAAATTGTTCTTTTATTCTCTTATAAAATGTCATTATAACTCTTCATTTTAATTTTTTTTGTTATATCTAAATATAGTTTATAGCTATATAAAATATTTATTGTCTTTTTTAGACATATCTCACTTAATTTTGAATATAATATATAAATTTAAAATAAGAAAAGAGGAAACCACTTGAAACAATATTTAGATTTATTGCAACATATATTAGATAATGGAACAAAAAAAGAAGATAGAACAGGTACAGGAACAACTTCAGTTTTTGGTTATCAAATGAGGTTTGATTTAAGTGAAGGTTTTCCTTTGGTTACAACAAAAAAGACTCATTTAAAAGCCATAATTTCTGAATTATTATGGTTTATTGAAGGAAGTACAGATGAAAGAAGACTTGCAGAGATTCATTTTGGTGATAAAAGGGAAAATTTAATTGGTAAAAAAACTGTATGGACTGCAAATGCAGATGCCCAAGGTAAAGATTTAGGTTATACAAATACAGATACAATAAAAGAATTGGGTCCTGTATATGGAGCTCAATGGAGAAGCTGGGAAGGCGCAAATAATAAAAGAGTTGACCAACTAGCAGAATTAATAGAACAAATAAAAACAAACCCAGATAGTAGAAGATTGATTTTAAATGCTTGGAATGCAGCAGAAATAGAAAATATGGCACTTCCTCCTTGCCATACTTTTTTTCAGTTTTATGTAGTAAATAAAAAATTATCTTGTCAGCTATATCAAAGAAGTGCAGATGTGTTTTTAGGAGTACCTTTTAATATAGCATCTTATGCATTATTAACTATGATGATTGCACAAGTTTGTGATTTAAAAGTAGGTGATTTTGTTCATACATTTGGAGATGCACACATTTATTCAAATCATATGGATCAAGTAAAGTTACAACTTACTAGAACTCCTTATGCAAAGCCTACAATGAAAATAAATCCAAATGTTAAGAATATAAATGATTTTACAATGGGTGATTTTGAACTTAGTGATTATAAATGTCACGAACCAATAAAAGCAAAGATGGCAGTATAATGAAAATTTCAATGATTGTAGCATACGGTAAAAATTGGGAAATTGGTTTAGATAACCAAATGTTATGGCATATTTCTGAAGATTTTAAAAATTTTAAAAGAATTACTTCAGGTCATCATATTTTAATGGGAAGAAAGACTTTTGAAAGTATAGGAAAACCACTTCCAAATAGAACATCAATTGTTTTAAGTAAAAATGGTTTTTGCCATGATGAGGTACATACCTTTTCAAATGAAAATGAAGCCTTTGATTTTGCAAGAGCAAATGGTGAAGAAGAACTTTTTATAATTGGTGGGGCAAATATTTATGAAACTTTATTTCCTTATGTTGATAAAATGTATTTAAGTGAAGTTGATTTTGAAGGTGAAGCGGATGCTTATTTAAAAGAGATTGATTTTACTTATTGGGATTTAATTGAACAAAAAGATTATGAAGAAATTTTAGAAGATGGAAAAATAAAAAGTCCAGCTTGGAAATTTAAAGTTTATGAAAAAAGAGATTAATTCTCTTTTTTCTTTAGATAATCAATTATATCTTTTGCTTCTTCTTTTTTTATTGCTTCTTCTATAGTCATTTGTAAATTTGCACCATATTTAAGTAGAAGTTCTACTATTTTGTCTTCTTCTTCTTTTATCTGTATTTTTTCAGCCACAAATCCTACTGAACGTCCAGTTGAAAACTCCATACTTTTTGTAAAAGAAAGAAGTGGTGAGTCAATATTTTTATTGTAATTTATATCAATATTATATTTACTAAATAAGTCAAAATAAAATGTTAGTTCATTTATATTATAGTCTTGTTCTAATAAAATATGATATGCGTTTTTACCTTCACTTGTAGTAATAGAAGTATCTGCACCTAATTCTAAGATAGTTTGTGTAAGATTTTTTTCTTTTAATAAAATAGAAGAGTTTAAGATGTGATTATCCTCTTTATCTATTATATTTATATTTGCACCTTTTTCAACTAAATATTTTAATATTTTTATTTTTAAAAATTCGTTCATATTATAATTAGAAAGAATAAGCATTAATACAGGTGTTGCCCCAAACTCATCAAGTACATTTATATCATATTTTGTAAAACTTAAGATTGATGGAATTAGTTCAAAGTTTCCTATTTCACAAGCTTTATGAAGAAGAGTGACACCATCTTCAATAACAGATTCTTCTATTTGTTTTGCTACTAGTTTATCAAATATTGAAACTGCTTCATTTTTATTATTTCTATAAAGTGTGAAATAAAGAGCATTTGCATTATATGTATCAACTTCATTGATTTTTAAAGTTGGTTCTTCTAGAAGTTTATTTATAAAATAGATATGACCTTGTACAACAGCAAACATTAAAGGGGTCATTCCATTAATATCTTTTTTGTTTACATCAACTTTTAAATCAAGTAAACATTCAAAAATCTCTCTTTTATTATCTAAAATAGATGTTACTAATGCACTATCTCTTGTATCTGGAATATTATCTAAATCAGCACCATATTTATGAAGCAATTGAATTGTTCTAGTTTTTACACTCTCAACACTAAATGGACTGTCATATGCTGTATCACCTTGAATTGTATAATTTAATGCAGTTGTATTATCTTTATTTTTAGCATTTACTTTAGCATTATTTTCTAATAGATACTCTGTACAAATATATGTACCATAAAAACACGATGCCATTAGTGCTGTTAAGTTATTTGATAGTTCTTCTATATCTGCATTGTTATTTATTAGAACTTTTAGTGTTTCTAGTCTATCAATTGCTTTAACATGTCTGTTTGAACATATTGTCATATATAATACATTTGCATTTAGCTTTCCACCTTTTACAGTAATATCTGCGCCTTTTTGTATTAGCCACTCAACAGTTTTTGGTTTACAAGCAAAACAAGCTGTTAGTAAAAGAGTCATTCCATCTAAATTTGTATCTTCTAAATCAATTTTCATTTTTTCATCAAAGTATTCTAAATAAGAAATTATTACATCATCACTCATATGGTCTGCATTTTTATTTATGATATTTTGAATAATATTTTCTTTAAAAACTGATGTTTTATCATCTAATTTAGCACCATATTTAAACAATAAATTGAAAACTTCTTCATTAACTTTTTTTTCATTGGCTAACAATGCAAAAATAGTTGATGAATCTATTTTTTCATCATGATATATTTGCTGAATATTTATATCTGCACCATTTTGTAATAAAAATTCAAATAGTTCAATATACTTTTGTGTTTTATTATATTTCTCATCATTTATTCTTTTTGCACATTTTAAAAGAATAGTATAAGTGTATATTCCATTGTCATCATATTCTCTATTTATATTTGAATCAGTTAAAATCAATTTTTTTATAACTTCTAAGTCAAAATTTTTCTCTACAAGATCTAGATATATCTCTTTTATTTCACAGTGAGATTTCATATTTGGATATGTGTCAACAAGAAGTGAGATAAGCTTTTCTTTTGCAAAGCTTATTGCTATACCTAAAGCTTGGGCATTATCTCTTTTGTAGTTAATCATAAAGAAGTCTTTGTATTCATAAGTAGGATTTAAATCAATAACTCTTTTTTGAAGATTTGCTTTTATCAAATACTTTATAGCATAAAATACAAAATCATTATCTTTGTCAAGTTCTATATTTTTATTTAGTAAAAAGTCAATAACCTTCTCTTTTACTTTATATAAAAACATACTAAACATATCAATTTGTGTAGGTTCTTCATCTATTAAAATAGTTGATTTTATATTAAAATTTAGATTGTTTTTCATACATATTTTAAGTATTTCAATTATGTAATCTTCTTTATTACCTATTATTTCATCTTCAATTATGAAGTTTGCTAAGCTTTTACCTTCATTTGTTAGAAAGTTTACATCTGCCTTATATTCTATGAAAAGATTAAATATATCTAAGTTATTACTTTTTATTGAATAAAAAAGTGCACTTTGTTCACAAATTTCTATTTTTGCACCATACTCTAAAAGTAATTTTAATAAATCTGTTGGTGTATTTTCTCTTATTATTTTTGAGTAGTTTAATAAAGCAGTTGTATTATTTTGTATATCTACTTCATTGATATTTGCATCTTTTTTTATTGCTAAGTTTATCAACTCAATTTTTTGTTCATTTAGAAGTTTTGGGTTTTCTACTACATTTAAAATAGCTAGGGTATTTTTTAATGTATCGCAGTTTGTAAAGTAATCATTGATTTTTTCATAACTAAGCATAAAGCAATAATCAACTAAATTTAATTGACGAGATATAATGATATTTATAATTTCTTCCAAATCACCTTTTTCAAAAATTGTATTTAATTGATATTTAATTTTTGAAAAATCAACTCCTAAAAGAATCATCTCCTTTGCAACCATTGTTTGTTTTAGATTTATAACTAATTCTAAAATTGTTTGTTCTTCATCTTTTGTTTTTTGATTAAGACTTATATTTGTATATTCTTTTATAAATTTAATCAATTCAATTTTTTTTAGATTATCCATAGGAGATAAAATAATCTCTTCTAAGATATTCTTTTTTTTATTAAATATATGTATATTTTGAGTATCAAGTTTAATTAGGTATTTAATTATCTCAATTTCACTATTTACTTCAAGAGCTTTTTGTAATGCACTTTGCTCTTCATGTTCTTCTAATTGAACTTTATTTTCTATAAGTGTTTTAAAAAAATCAAAGGATACTTTTTTTATCAAAGAATAATGTATTATCGGAGTTGCTAATATAAGTCTTGGAATTACTATTTTTTGATTTATAAAAGCTTGTAAAATATTGTGATTGTTTTGCTCAATTAATATTTTTAATACATTATCTGTAACGTCTTTTTTTGCTGTTTCAACTTTTGCACCTATTGAAAATAGATAATCTACAGCCTCTTTGTTGTTATGAATAACAGCATAATGTAAAGGATAATTTGAGTTATTCTCTTTTTCATTTACATTTGAAGATGTGATTTGTTCTTTTAAACTTTCAATATCATTGTTTTTTATCAAATCTTCTATTTTTGAATCTTTTTTCTTTTTAGAAAAGAAAAATCCATTATCAGATTTTTCCTCTTCTTCTTTGTTATTATTTAATATTTTATCAAGGAAAGACATTATAAAGACCTTACAAATGAAATTAAAGATGATTCATCACTTTGTTCCTCTTCATCGATATTATTAACAATATTTTTGATATCACTAACATCAGCACCCAAAGAGACTAAAGTTTTAATAGACTCAATTCTTAATTCATCGGGGATATCAAGATTAGATTGTAAAGTCCAAGTAATAGCAGAGGCACCAAAGTTATCTTTAGCATTGATATCATCAACAAGATTAAGTAAAGGTTCAAAAAGGTTAAAATGACAAAAATAAGCAGCATAGATTAAAACATTCATACCATTTTCAAGTTTTTTAATAGGAACATTATTATCAATAAGATAATTAATAAGTTCAATTACAGAAATATCATTTTGTCTTTTAATAGCTTTGTAAATAAGGTTCTCTTTGTTGTTATCTTCAACAAGAAGATTAATTTCAGGATTTTGAAGTAAAGAGTTAACAAAATAGATATCCCCAAACTCGATAGCAACCATAATAGGGTAAATATTATTTTTATCAGGAATGTTAATATCAATTTCAAGCTGTAAAAGAGTATTGAAAATAGTTTTAAAATTATAACCAATCGCATTGTTTAAAATAGTAGAACCATCTAAAGGAACATTGTTTAAATCACATCCATAGTCTTTTAGTACTGCTAATATTTTTGATTTATTTTCTTCTATGTTTTCTTTATCATCATAACTGTAGAAGTGATCTGTTTTTTCATAATCATGTGTGATTATGACATTTGCAGCATTACAATTTGTTTCATTTTTATTATTAGGATTAACACCATTTTCTAAAAGAGTAACTAAAGCTTCAAAACAACCATATTTAGAAGCACTCATAAGTGGTGTTAATTGTTCAGAGTCTAACTGTTCTAAATCAACACCAGCATCAATTAGCACTTTTACTGTTTGAGCTCTTTTTGTTTTATCAACAAAGTGATAATTAGAAATAGCCTTATGAATAGCAGGTGAATTATCTGAACCACCAATTATATGTACATTGGCACCTAAATCAATTAGAAACTGCATACATTTAGGAAGACAATTAGAAGTAGTAGTTAAAAATAGATTGTAACCTTTTCTATCCATTATTTCTAAGTTTAATCCACATTTTTCATGGAAATATTTTAAGTATGCATATTTAACATCATCATCTATATCTATTGAGTGTAAAAGGCTTTGACTTTGAGTTTGCATTAAATTTGATACAGGTTTATTTGGGTCTACATTTCCTTTATCTATTAGAAGATCAAAAAGTTTTGTATTAAGATTTTCATCTTTAGATACTGCAAACATTAGTACACCTTCTTCATTTAAGTAATAATCAGGAATATTGTATTTTTTTAGAGGAATATTTGCATCTGCATTATTATCAAGCATAAAATCAATTAGTTCATAACACTCGTCAAACTCTTCTTCTTTTGATGTGTATCTTAGTACTCTTATTAAAGATGTTTCAGTTATTGTGATATTAAAGTTATCTTTTCTTTTATATTCTCTATTTATATTAGAGTCTTTTGCTATTAATTTTTTAATAAAACTTACTGGAAAGTTTCTATTATAAGCATGGGAAATCAATGAAATATTTTCATTATATCCTCTCATTTGAGGATAATTATCTATTAGATAATCTGCTAGTTCTTTTCTTTTCCAATGTATTGCCATATCTAAAAATTGAGCGCTATAATAAAATGTTTCTTTTCCAAACTCTTTTTCAAAAAAGTTTTCACATTCAAAAGTAGGATTTTTATCTATTACTAATTTACAAATATCATCACTTAATTCTCTGTTAAAAATCATACTCATTTCATCACCAATTTCTAATTCTGGATGATTTTTTAATATATATTCTAAAAATTCATGGTTGTCTTTGTCTAGTGATAAAATATCAAAAAGTGTAGTTTTAGCGTATTCATCATTATCTATTCCTTGAACTTTTTGATTTATATTCAATCCTAAATCAATCAAAGTTTCAAGCATTGTTACTTTTAATTCCAATGTGTTAAGGTAAGTTGTATCAATAAAGCCATTTATAGCACCATGACCTTCAAAGTTTAATTCATTTATATCTACTCCACTGTTTATTAGAAATTCAATTAAATAAAGTTCATTACCATTGATACAAAATTCTAAGGGTTGTTTATTGTTGTGATTAAATTTTGCACCATTATTTATGAAAAATTCTACAAGTTGAATATTTTTTCCAAAAACAAAGTTTTTACACATAAATTGTAAAGGTGTTAGTCCTTCAACATCATCACTAACTTCATTTATATCACTTCCTTTTTCAAGACAAAGAGATATAAGTTCTGCTTTTTGTGTATCTGTAATTAAAGTATTATTACAAATATGTAAAATCAATTTCATATGTTTTGTATTATCTAAAGATGAAATAAATGTTTTAAAATTCTCAAAAGTTAAAAACTCTATGAAATATTTATACTCTTCTTTTGGTTGTTTTTCAAGAAGAAATTCAGAAATATAACTCATTCCTTTTTTGTCAAATAAATCTTCATATACACTATGAATATATTTTATTTTTGCTCCATATAATAAAAATAAATAAACTAATGTTAAATCCTCTTTATTATAAGCTTTTACAATCAAAGGATCAGTGTTTTGAATATCATAATTTAAATCACGTTCAACATTTTCTAAAAGATAAACAAAAATTGCACCTCTTAGTTCTTCATCTAAAGTTTCATTATCAATTATTTGATGTTCTAGGGGTAAGTTTGAACTACTTGTATCTAAAATATTATTATCAATTAAATATTTAAATAGTTCATATGAATAGTTCATTTGTAAGGCTATTTCAAAGGGTGTTAATCCATAATCATAAGTATTTGAAAAATTATCATTTGAAACTATATATTTAATAATATCTAAATTTGCATTTTTTGATAGTGCAAAAGATAAAAGACTTAAGTTATCTATACTTTCTGGGAAGTTTAAATTTAAAGATACTAAATATTCTAAAAAATTACTATTTTCTGAAACTATTGCTAAATTAAAGAAATGTTCTATTTCTGCTTGAAAATCTACATTATTATTTTTTAAATATTTTTTAATTTTATTTATATTTCCTTTTTCTATAAGTTTTTCAATGTCGTTATTAAAGTTAAATAATTTGTTAAGTTGCATAAAAGTACCTTTATTTATCGAAAATTTTGAAAGTATAACAAAAAAATAATAAATTAAGATAAATAATAATATTTAGTATTTTCATATTATAAAGACTCCAAAAATTTTAAAATTTCTATATCCTTCATATTTTGTGCTATTTTTTTTGCATCATCAATATTTGCACCCAAAGAGACTAAAGTTTTAATAGACTCAATTCTTAATTCATCAGGTATATCAAGATTAGATTGTAAAGTCCAAGTAATAGCAGAGGCACCAAAGTTATCTTTAGCATTGATATCATCAACAAGATTAAGTAAAGGTTCAAAAAGGTTAAAATGGCAAAAATAAGCAGCATAGATTAAAACATTCATACCATTCTCAAGTTTTTTAATAGGAACATTATTATCAATAAGATAATTAATAAGTTCAATTACAGAAATATCATTTTGTCTTTTAATAGCTTTGTAAATAAGGTTTTCTTTGTTGTTATCTTCAACAAGAAGATTAATTTTAGGATTTTGAAGTAAAGAGTTAACAAAATAGATATCCCCAAACTCAATAGCAACCATAATAGGGTAAATATTATCTTTATCAGGAGTATTAATATCAATTTCAAGCTGTAAAAGAGTATTGAAAATAGTTTTTAAATTATAACCAATTGCATTGTTTAAAATAGTAGAACCATCTAAAGGAACATTGTTTAAATCACATCCATAATCTTTAAGTACTGCTAATATTTTTGATTTGTTTTCTTCGAAATTCTCTTCATCATCGTAACTATAATTTTTATAATTAAAATCGTGTGGAATCATAACAGTAGCAGCATTGCTATTTGCACTATTTTTATTATTAGGATTAGCACCATTTTCTAAAAGTTTGACAACAACTTCAAAACAACCATATTTTGTTGCACTCATAAGTGGTGTTAATTGTTCTGAATCAAATTGTTCTTTATTTACACCTGCTTTTAATAAAACTTCTACAGTTTGTGCTCTTTTATCTTTGTCTAAATAAGTATAGTTTGAAATAGCTTTATGAATAGCAGGTGAATTATCAAAGCCACCAATTACATGTGCATCACTTCCTAAATCAATTAGATATTCGATACATTTTGCTAAGCATCTAGATGCTGCTTTTAAAAGTAAATTATCACCTTGTGCATTTTTATGTTCTAAATCAAAATCACATTTTGTTCTAAAATACTTAAGATGCTCAAGTAATGATTCATCACTTAATTTAACTGCTCCTAAAGATGATAAAACTAAAGATTCATTTCTTCCTGATCTTAATTCATTTAAATCAATTTTCCCTTTATCAATTAGTAAATCAAGTAACTGTTTATCAATGTTTTCTTTCATTGCATATAATAAAGCATGTTCTTCATTTATTGCTGCATGACCAAGGTTTGTTTTTGTAAGAGGAATATTTGCATCGGCACCTTTTTCTAAAAGGTATTCAATGATTTCTACAACTTTATCTCTTTTTATATTTTTTAAACAAGAAATAACTGATATTAATGTTGTCTCTTTTGTCGTAACTTTCTCTTTTGATGAAGCATTATTTCGTGTGATATAATATAATCTATTTATATCTGGGTCTTTATCTATTATTTTTTTTATAAAATCAATTGAAAAATTATGTGATAATGCCATTTCTATTAAAGATCTATGCTCTGTGTATGTTTTCATATTTGGATATTTATTTAACAAATACTCTGCAAGCTCATGTCTTTCCCAGTTTATTGCCATATCTAAAGGTTGTGCACTAAAATAATATTTTTCAAAGTCAATAGTTACTTTATAATAAAAATCACTTGTATAAGAAGGATTTTTTTCTATCATTAGTTTGCATAAGTTATCATTTGCTTTTTTAGCAAACATATAACTGATTTGATCTTCTAAAATTACATCATCAACATTTTCTAAAATATACTCTAAAAAAGCATGATTATTTTGATCATCTAACAAAATATCCACAATAGAACTATTTTGTGCAGTATCAGTATTAATTCCTACTACTTTTTGATTTATATCTAATCCTAATTTTAATAAATGTTTTAACATATTGATTTTTTTATCAATGGTATCTAGGTATAAGAAACTCATAAGTGCATTTATAACACCTTCACCTTCTGCATTTATCTCATTTATGTCTACACCTCTTTTTGATACTAAGTGTTCTACTAATTTAATATTATTATAAAGAACAGGAAAAACCAACATTGAATTATTATTTAAATTAAAAACTGCGCCATTATCCAAGAAAAAATCAATCAATGAAAAATCGCTCAAAGACAGAGTATAGTTTTTACAAAAATATTGTAAAGGGGTTAGTTTTTCATTATCGCTATTTAGTTCATCAATAAGGCAACCTTTTTCTAAAGCAATTTTACACAGATTAATTTTTCCTAAAAAGTTAATCAAAGCATTACTAGTAATAAGATGCAAAATTTGTATATTTTTTAAATCATCAAGTTTGTATAAAAGTTCCATGAAATCATCATAAGATAAAAAAGAAGAGAAATATTTTATATCGCTAAGTGCTTGTTTTTTTACTAAAAAAGGGGATACTTTTTCTATTTCATCTACTGTTGTAAATAAATTTGTAAAATCTTCATGAATAGTTTTTATTGAAGCCCCACACTCTAAAAAGAACTCAACAAGTCTTTTGTTTTTTAAATCAAATGCTACTTGTATTAAAAATTGGTTATTTTGGTTTAATTCATTTATATCAAATTTGTCATTTTTTATAAGATAGTTAAATATATCTATCTTTAGATTATCTGAAAGCTTAGTCTCTTGCAATATTTGATGGGCTATAGATGGATTAGGAAATTTATATTCTAAAATATTTTCATCAATTAATAGTTTAAATATTTCTATATCTTGTTGATTTCTTATTGCCGTTTCAAATGGTGTAAATCCATATGGATATTCAGTGCAAAAGCATTTATTTTTAATGATTGTTTCTATAACAGAAGTTTTTGTTTTATTACTTAATGCATAAGATAAAATACTTAGTCCTTCAAGGTTAGAAGGAAATTCTAAATTTTGTGTTGCTAAGTATTGTAAAAATTTGTAGTTGTTATTATCAATTGCTAAAATCAAATATTCTTCAATATTCTCTTGTATATTTATATTATTATTGTTAATATATTCAATAATATTATTTAGGTTGTCTTTTTGAATTAAAGTATTAAAATTTTCATTTTTTGATTTAAATAAGTTTTTAAAAATCATTATATCCCTTATCTTTTGAAAATTGTAGATTGTATCTAAAATAATAAGAAAAGGCAAAAAATAATTTTCAATATTTTATAAGAAAAAAAACTTTATGTAGAAAATTTAAACC
>NZ_PDKC01000051.1 GCF_004116495.1 Arcobacter sp. CECT 8985
GTATTTTAATATCTCTCATTAAATGATTTAATTAATTTGTAGGATTTTATATTGAAAACTTTAAAAAAAAATGTATGGGTACTTTTTTATATTATTTTAGTTATTGGGATACTTATATTATCTTTTATAATTTATCAAATTTCTAAAAGTGAATATAAAGAGTATGAAATAAAACAAGAGAATATAACTGAAGTTACAAAAAATTCAGTAAAATCAAGTTTAGTTCAATATGAGATGTTAATGGATTTTATTATTGAACAAATAAAAAATACTAAAGATGAGAAAAAAATAGAAAAACTTCTTGATTATACTATAAAATTAAATCCTTCTATTTTAGTATCAGGAATAATTCTTCCAAATGGAGTATTTTATATTTCAAGTACGAATAGTAATAAGAAAAAAGGTTATAATTTAAAACAAAGAGAAGAGACAAGAAAATCTTTTAATTATACTTTAACAAGAGATGAAATGGTTCTTGGTAGAAGTTACTATATTAAACAATTTGATAAAATCATGATTCCTTTACGTAAAGTAATAAAAGATGAAAATGGAAAAGTTATTTATGTTATGACTATGGGAATTGATGAGAATAAATTGCAAAATTTATTAAGCAAAAACAATTTTATAAGTTATATTTTTAGAGATTTTGATCATTTTATTCAAGTAATAAATAATAATATTAATGATGATTTAAAAGTATACTCACAGAAAATTCCTAGAAATTTCATAAAAAGCATTACAACTAACAAAAATAATCTTTCTATTAATACTTTGAAAGATAATAATACTCCTATGTCTTTTATTTTTAAAGATTATTATACTAAAGATGCTGTTCTTGCATCAATATTGTATATAAAAAGATACAATCTTTTTGTAATTACTCAAATAAAAAAAGATATTATTGAAAAAGAAGCCAGAGTAGAAATAAGTATTGCCATTGGCATATTTATTTTAATTTATATAGTACTTTTTATTTTGTTTAAAATAATAAGTAAAAGTGAAATGAAAAAAAGAAAAGAGTTATATTATCAAGCAACACATGATTATTTGACAGGATTAAATAATAGAAAATATTTGACAGCTAAATTTGAAGAAAAAAAAATAAATGAACCATTTATAATGTTTTTTATCGATTTGGATAGTTTTAAAAGTATAAATGACAATTATGGGCATTATTATGGTGATACAGTTTTAAAAGAAGTTGCAAATAGATTAAATAAAATAAAACAATCCAATGATACATTAGTAAGATATAGTGGAGATGAATTTTTATTAATAAAAATGCAATTAAATGAAAGTGAAATATCAAATATATCTAAAAAAATAATAAAAGAAATTTCAAGACCATATTTAATAGAAGAGTATGAGTTTGTATTAGGCTGTAGTGTTGGTGTTTCTCAATACCCAAAAGATTCAGAAAAAATTGATGATATAAAAAGATATGCAGATATCTCAATGTATGAAGCAAAAAAAGATAAAAATAGCTTTAGAGTATTTGATGAAAAAATAAAAAATAAGCATTTTAAAAATGCACAAATAGAGTACGAATTAAAAAGTGCAATAGCAAAAGAAGAGATATATGTAGTTTATCAACCACAAATGGATATGTTAGGGAATATATATGGAGTAGAAGCATTAGTAAGATGGGAGAATGCGAAGTTAGGATTTATTCCACCAGATATATTTATAAAAATAGCAGAGACTACAGGTCAAATGGTACCATTAGGTAGATATATAATGAAAACTGCAATAAAACAGATAAAACAAGTATATGAAAGAACAGGCGTAGAATTTCAATTATCAATAAACATCTCAGTAAAACAGTTTATGGAAAAAGAGTTTTTAGATATTTTATTTTATTATTTGAATAAATATGATTTAAAAAAAGAGTCTTTAACTTTAGAAGTTACAGAAAATGTATTTATAGAAGATTTTAATTACGTTTTAAAGTTATTTGATAAAATAGTAGCAAGTGGAATAAAAATCTCATTGGATGATTTTGGAACAGGATATTCATCATTGAGTTTATTAAAGAAATTACCAATTGATGAGTTGAAAATAGATAAGAGCTTTATAGATGATATATTAACAGATGAATTATCAAGAAATATGGTACAAAGTATAATATCAATAGGCAAAAATTTTAACATGGAAATATTAGCTGAAGGAATAGAAAATAATGAACAAAAAGAGTTGCTTATTGATTTTGGATGTGACTTATTTCAAGGATATTATCACTCAAGACCAATTAAAAAAGAGCAATTAGTACAATTTATAATGGATATAAAAAAGGATAAATTATAGAAAAGCAAATAGTGCAATTTTTTTGTGAATTTAAAAATAAGATTGTAAAAACAGATGATTTAGTAACTAATTATAAAGAAATCATTAAAAAATATGATTTATATTTAAACAATAGTAACTTTAATGAAAAGTATAAACAGAATTATCTTACAATTTTAGGATATGCATATAGATTAGAAAATATTGAAGATAGGATATTTTATACATTTCAAGAAGCAGTTTATGCCATTGATTTAGCTAAAATAATGAAAGATGAAGACTCTTTAAATTTAAATTCAATAGTTTATATATTAGTTTTAAATAGATTAATTGATGATTATTTAGGTGAAAATATTAATGAAGAAGAGAAACAATTAGCAATAAAAACATATAAACAAATAGAAGAAAAAAGGGCAAAAGAGAATCATAAATATCATGTATATCAATAATTTTAAGGAATAAAGATGAATATCAGATTAAATTGTGATATGGGGGAGAGTTTTGGTATATGGAAAATGGGAAATGATGAACAAATAATTCCATATATTGATATGGCAAATCTTGCTTGTGGATTTCATGCTAGTGATGCAGTTACAATGAATAAATCTGTTCTTCTTGCAAAAAAATATAATGTATTGATTGGAGCACATCCTTCTTACTTAGATTTAATTGGCTTTGGAAGAAGAAGTATTAGGTGTTCATTAGAAGAGATAAAATCAATTATTCTTTATCAGTTAGGCGCATTAAATGCTTTTTGTAAAGCTCATGGAACAGCTGTTTCATATGTAAAACCACATGGTGCTTTATACAATGATATGATGAGAGATGAAAATATATTCAAAGCAGTATTAAGTGCAATCTCTTCTTTTAATAAAAATATTAAACTTATGATTTTATCTGGACCAAAAAATGAAATTTATCATCATACTGCATTATTTTATGGAATTGAACTTTTATATGAAGTATTTGCAGATAGAAATTATAATGATGATGGATCTTTAGTTTCTAGAATAAGTGATGAAGCTATTATTAAAGATGAACTTGATGTTTCACAAAGAATTGCAACTTTAAAAGATAAAGGTTATATCTTAAGTGTAAATTCTCACAGATTATTTTTAGATGCAAATAGTATTTGTGTACATGGGGATAATGAAAAAGCACTTGAATTTATTAAATTAATTAGAAAAGCACTTATGTAATGGATATAAAAGCAACTTCAGTTGATAGCTTGATTATATATTTTGGGCATGAAATTGATGAAAGAACTGCTTTTAATGTACAAAATGCCTACCATAATCTTTTATCTATAAAATTAAAAGGTATTATAGAAATAATTCCTTCTTATTGTTCAATTTTTATTCATTATGATATTTTTGAATATAATTTTAATAATCTAAAACAACTTCTTTTAGATAAATTAGATGTCACTACAAAAATAAATAAAAAATCAAAACTTATTGAAATTGATGTGTATTATGGAAGTGAAGTAGGATTTGATTTAGAAAATATTAGTATTAAAACAAAACTTAGTATAGAAGAGATTATATCAATCCATTCAAATAAAGTATATAGTGTTTATGCAATTGGATTTTTACCTGGATTTGCTTACTTAGGAGATGTAGATGAAAAAATAATTGTTCCTAGACTTCAAACACCTAGAAAAATTGTGCCTAAAGGAAGTATAGCAATTGCAAATAAACAAACAGCTGTATATCCACAAGATAGCCCTGGTGGTTGGAATATAATAGGAAAAACAACTTATAATTTTTTTGATAGAAGCTTAGATAATTTATCAAATATTGATGTGGGGAATAAGATAAAATTTAATTGTATTTCAAAAGAGCAGTTTTTATCTCAAGGAGGAGTTTTATGAGTATTGAAATTTTAAACTCTCCAATATTTGCAACTATTCAGGATTTAGGAAGATTTGGTTTTTCGCATATTGGCTTAACTACAAGTGGAGTAATGGATGAGTATGCATATTTTGTAGCAAATAGATTATTGCATAATAAAATTGATGAAAATATTATTGAAATATATTATTCTAATTTTTTATTTAAAGTGAATTGTGATACTCAAATTGCAGTAACTGGTGCTTATTGTGATATATTTATAAATGAAAAAAAACAAAACTTTACTTGGCAAATATATAATTTAAAAAAAGGTGATATTGTTAATATATCAAAGTTAAAAGCTGGAACAATAGTATATTTATCAATAAAAGATGGAATAAAATTAAAAAAAGAGTTTGGAAGTTATAGTACTTCAATCAAAGAGCAAATTGGTGGATTAAATGGCAGAAAGTTAAAAAAAGGTGATATTCTTCAAATAAATAGTAATAACTTAGATAATACTATAAAAAGATTAAATGAAAAGTATTATCCTAAATATGGAGAAGAGATTGAATTAAGAGTTATACTTTCATATCAAGAAGAATTTTTTAATAAAAAACAAAAACAAAAGTTTTTTTCATCAGAATATAAAATAACATCTGAATTTAATAGAATGGCATGTAAATTAGAAGGTGAAAAAATATCTTGTGATATTGATGGAATTGTTTCAGA
Source organism: Arcobacter sp. CECT 8985 (assembly GCF_004116495.1). Classification (GTDB taxonomy): domain Bacteria; phylum Campylobacterota; class Campylobacteria; order Campylobacterales; family Arcobacteraceae; genus Malaciobacter. The sequence goes on from NZ_PDKC01000051.1 coordinate 4,848, forward strand.
AGCTATTTGTTTTGGTGCAATTCAAATTCCTAAAAATGGTCAACCAATAATTTTACTAAAAGAGAGACAAACAATAGGTGGATATCCTAAAATTGGATCAGTTTTAAGTATTGATTGTTTTCGATTATCGCAATTAAAGCCAAATATGAAAGTAAAATTTAAACAAATAAGTTTAAAACAAGCACAAAATAAATTAAAAGAGTTTTATAACTCTTTTAATTTATGATTGATTTTTAAAAGAAGTATCTACTAAATCTTGAAAATTTTCACCTTTTTTATAAGATGCTATTTTATATGAAAAATTTGGTTTAATTAATATTCCTGATTTACTTTTTAAAGTTGTATCAGAAACTAAATTTTTAATATTATTTAGAGTATTTGTACACTCTTTAAAATCTTCTTCATCGAAGAAAATTACAAATTTATTTTTTATAAATCTTGCAATACAATATGTTAATTTTTCTTCTTTTATTTTTTTTGTTATGTATTTAATCAAAAATATTTGTAAATTATCAAAAATTAATTGACCATAATTCTCAAAAATATATTCGGCATTTTCAACTGTTATTAAAACTAAAATACCATCTTTTTTAAAAGTATTATTCTGTTTTAAAAATTTATTATAAATCCATTTTTTATTAAAAGCATTTGTGATCTCATCTTTAAATATTTTATTTGTTACTTCATCTAACTCTTTTTTTAGATGTTCCATTTGAGAATAAATTTGTTGTAAACAACTTTCATCTTTATTTTCAATTGCTTTTTTTGCATCTTTTGTTGCAAGAGATACTTTATTTAAACTCTCTAATGTTTTTTTTGCATAATCATTTATATCTTCATACTCTTTTGCTATAAATAAGTTTAAGTTTTCATGAAACTCTTTATCTTGTAAATTTATATCAAGAGTTTTTGCATGTTTATCAAACGATTGAAAATAACTTGAAGGTAAAATTATTTCATTTTCTAAAAGTTCATTTATTGTTTCATCCGTCACTTTTTTAAGTATTTTCTTCATTTAATTCCTTAACAATTTGCTCAATAGGTTTAGGTTTACTTATATGATACCCCTGTGCATAATCAATATTTAATGATCTTACATATCTTAATATTTTTAAATCACTTACAAACTCTGCTATTACTTGTATGTTTTGTTGCTTACAAAATAAAACAATACTTTTTACAAGATTTAAATAGATTTCTTGGTCTATTTTTTTTATAAGTGAACCATCAATTTTAATATAATCAACATCAATATTTAAGATATATTCATAGTTTGAAAAGCCTGTACCAAAGTCATCAATGGCAACTTTTACTCCATATTGTTTAATCTCTTTTATAAAATCATTTACTGCTGTATAATTAGAAATTTTATCACTTTCTAATATTTCAAGAGTTATATAATGACCTACATCACTATTTTTAATATTATTAAAAAGTTGCTCTTTTATTTTTGGGTTTAAAATATCATGAAAATCGATATTTATACTTACATGTATTTTATATTTTTTTATGTATGAGATTATTTTTTGAATCATTAAAGACATTAATTTATTATAAAGTCTATATTTTTTTGATTTTTGTATAAATACATAAGGCATTATAATATTTGAATCTTTATCAAAGATTCTCATTAATGCTTCATATTTTTCAATTTTTTCAGTTTTCGTATTTGCAATAGGTTGAAAGTATGGTTCTACTAAGTTTTTTTCTATATTTAATTTTAAAGTGGCAAGTAAGTTTTCATTTGTATCTTCATTTTCAAATAAGGCACTGTCTAAATAGATATAATGTACATAGTTTAATTTTGCATTGTGAAGAGCTTTTTCTGCATAAATTTTTAATTTATTATTGGATGATTTTGAGCAGCCCATAGTAACATTAATATTTATGTATGATGTTTTATCTAGTAGTAAAAATTTATGAGAGATGATACTATCAAAAATTATATCTTTGATTTTATCTATATCTTGTTGATTTAAATCTTTGTATACTGTAATGCCAAATACATCAACATGAGTATTTACAAAATCAATAAAAGCAGACTTTTCTAAATAATTTTTAATTTTGTTTATTACATTATTTCTTAGAAGTTTTTTTAATTGTTTAATAATGAAATCTCCATTATCAAATCCATATACTGCATTTATATCTTTCATGTAAAGTATATCGACTAAAAACAGAGTTTTTATCTCATCTTTCTTTTTATATCTTATTATATTTTTTAAAATTGACAAAAACAGCACCTTATGTTATTGCTAATATTATATATCATTTACTCTTAAGGTAAAGAAAATTTAATCTATTAATTTATTATTTACTTGAATGTCTTATTATTTCAATAATTTTTAATATATGTTATTAAAATATATTTGGATAGAATCCTATAAAAATAAAAAGGTATGTATTGGAAGATTTGATTAGAGATTGGGGTTATATAGCCTTATTTGCTTATTCCTTTGGTGGTGGCTTTGTTGGACTTGTATTTGCAGGTGTGTTGTCTTATACAGGCGATTTGAATATCTATATATCTATATTAGTTGCAGGAGTTTCTAATTTTTTAGGGGATCAATTTTTATTTATGCTTGCAAGAAAAAACAAAATTTATGCAAAAGATATGATGAAAAAGTATGGAAGAAAGATTGCATTAGCACATGTTATGATGAGAAAATATGGTTCTTTAGTTGTATTTATTCAAAAGTATATTTATGGAATAAAAACACTTATTCCTTTAGCTATGGGAATTACAAAATATTCAAGTGGTAAATTTGTAATTTATAATATGTTAGCAACTATTCTATGGGCAATTATTGTAGGATATGCAAGTTATACTGCTGGTCAATATATTTTAAGTAGTGCATCTGAGTTTAAATATATTGGTTTAGGAATTGTTGCAATAGTTTTATTTTTAGTATCATATTACTTTAGAAAAATTTAGTAAATGGAATATTAAATTGAGTCAATTAATAGAAGTTTTAAAAAAGAAAACAAATCTAAAAGATATACATATAAAAAATATCTTAATGCTATTAGAAGATGGTTGCACTATTCCTTTTATAGCAAGATATAGAAAAGATTTAACTGGAAATGCAACAGATGAAGTTCTTAGAGATTTTAATGATATTTATGAATATAGTAAAAAATTAATAGATAGAAAAAATGAGATAAAAGAAAATCTAAGACAAAAAGAGGTTCTTAATTTAAATTTAGAAAAACAAATTGATGAGGCAACTACACTTGTTTCATTAGAAGATATATATTCTGTATTTAAAACAGCAAAAAGTTCTAGAACGCAAAAAGCAATAGATAATAATTTAGAAGGTTTAGCAAATATAATATCTTCGATGAAATATGATAAACAAGAGATAAATAACAAAGCAAAACAGTTTATAAATGAAAATATTAAAAATACCAATGATGCAATTTTAGGAGCAATGGATATTATTGCTCAAAGATATGCTGATGATTTTAAATCAAAAGAAGTAATAAGGAATATACTTCAAAACCACGCAATACTACAAATAAAACAGACAAAAACTTTTGAAGAAGATGGTGTATATAAAAATTATAAAGATTTCTCTTCAAAAGTTAAATTTATACCTTCTTATAGATTTTTAGCAATTTCACGAGCAGTTAGTGAAAAGCAACTAACAATAAAAGTGGAACTTGATGAACAAAGAATTATAGAAAATATTGAAAAATATAAAATTCCAAATAATGCAAATAGTTCAAAACAATATGTTTTGGATGCTTATATTGATGGTTTAAAAAGATTATTACTTCCAAGTTTAAAAAGAGAAGTATTAACAACTTTAAAAGAAAAAGCAAGTAGTGAAGCAATAAATCTTTTTGGAAAAAATTTGCATCAACTTCTTATCACTCCACCACTAATAAATAGAGTTATTTTAGGAGTAGATCCTGGTTATAAAACTGGTTGTAAATTGGCAGTAATTGATCAAAATGCAAACTATTTAGACTCAGCAGTAATATATCCTACAAAACCAAGAGAGGATTTTATAAGTTCAAATAATATTGTTTTAGATTTAGTTAAAAAATATAATATAGACGCTGTTGCAATTGGAAATGGAACTGCATCAAATGAAACTGCAAGTTTTTTTGCAACTTTTATAAAAGAAAATAAATTAGATTTGAAATTTGCAGTAGTTAGTGAAATCGGTGCTTCTGTTTATTCTGCTTCAAAAATAGCAAATATTGAGTATCCAAATTTAGATGTTACGACAAAGGGTGCTATTTCTATTGCTAGTAGATTAAGAGATCCCTTATCTGCATTAGTTAAAATAGATGCAAAATCACTTGGAGTAGGTCAATATCAACATGATGTAAACCAATCAAAATTAGAAAAAAAACTAAATGAAGTTACAGAAGATTTAGTAAATAAAGTGGGAGTTGATTTAAACTCAGCTTCATATAAATTATTGTCTTTTGTCTCTGGAATATCTGAAAAACTTGCACAAAATATTGTAAAACATCGAGATGAAATTAAAAGTTTTAAAACAAAAAAACAGTTATTAGATGTAAAAGGAATAGGGCAAAAAGCATATGAACAAGCAGTTGGTTTTTTAAGAATAAAAGATGGAATTAGTATATTAGATAATACTGCAATTCATCCTGAAAATTATAACTTAGCAAATGAGTTATTAAAACAAAAAGATTTAAAAGTAGTTGATATTGTACCATTTTGTAAAAAGTTTGATGTCTCAACTCAAACTTGTAATGATGTTATTAATGAACTTTTAAAACCAGGATATGATATTAGAGAAGAGTTACCACAAACTGTTTTTAGAGATGATAATGTAAGCTTAGAGAGTTTAAAAATTGATGATGAATTAAGTGGGATTGTTAGAAATCTAACAGACTTTGGTGCTTTTGTTGATGTAGGATTAAAAAATGATGGAATGATACATATTTCAAAAATATCTGATAAAAGAATATCTCATCCAATGGAAGTATTATCAATTAATCAATACCTACCAAGAATTAAAATTATAGATATAGATTTAAAAAAGCAAAAAGTTGCTTTAAGTTTAGTGTAAAAAAGAGTAGAAAGTTCTAAAAACTTTCCCACTCTTTATCATCATCATTTGTAGATTTTATTATTGTGTTACTTTTCAAAACTTGATTTTGTTTTAAATTATTCTCAATTCCTCTTTTTTCATTTCCATTGTAATTTTTATCAATGGTAGATTTTCTTAGTTTTATATCATATTTTCCATCGAACTCTTTAGCATCAGCATGTTCAATAATAGTATTTGATATTTTTTCTGTTTGTTTTGCAATTTCATCTGCTTGTGCAGCATTTTGTGCATTTTCTTGAGTTATTTTAT